>JAEWQF010000051.1 GCA_023399295.1 Bacteroidota bacterium | reverse complement strand
AAATAAAATTAGGTCCATTGATCCAGATAAAGTCGCGAGATGACTTGAATAGAAAAGAAATTAGGAATGGAACAAGCACTGCGATGAGTGCAAGTGCTAATGCGATTTTGCCGGTTGTTAAGTTGCTAGTTTTCATTTTCTTCACTGTTAATTTGTATATACACTACTCAGACACTTTTTGGGAACATTGTCTTGGATATCATTTTTAAGTCTGTTAATCCCCACGATTTAATTCCGTTGCAATAATGATTAAACTTGTTTTCATCGAGACCATCTCCCGAACAGGTTAACGCCAGACAGGCTGAGCATCGTGAACTCATCCAGCATCCGCTGCATTTTGAGCTTGCCATCCCGTAGAACTGCTTGATAAGGTTTTCAGCTTTTATGGGGTCTATGCCTGTTTCAATATTTCCGATCCGGGCAATTGAATGTCCTGCTAATTTCTCGCAGGGATAGAAAAAATTGTCTGCAGCCAAATAGAGCCTGCTCGCTCCGGGGATACACTGCCCCAGCTCCATAAACCGGGATGATGTTTTTGACTCCAGGAACCGCCTGAGCATGGTAGAGAACAACGCAATTGAAAAATCTTTTCCTGACGAGGAGTTGGACAAAATTGAAGTCCCTTCTTTTGAAAGACGTTCAATCAAACTATTTTGAAGGGACTCCATACTATTGTTGGATGCTTTTTGTCTGAATCTGCTATCATCCAGACCATATGTCTCCACAAAATTCGCTATGATGTTGATATGTAGCTCATTGAAGAATGTTGCCAGCTCGATAAGATCTGCATTGGGCATAACAACAACAGAACAGCGTACCATATGATTAAAATAAGCAGCATCTCTTTTTTTAATCATTTGCAGTACATCCATTATTCGATCGAATGTCCCCTCTCCATTCTTAAGTTTCCTATTGCTATCATTGATTTCTGCAGGTCCGTCGAGGCTGATAACCATCTGAAAAGAGTGCTGTATAAAGAATTCAATCATTTCACCAGTCAAAAGTGTGCCATTGGTGGTGATAGAGAACAACATCTCTTTTCCTTTTTTGCTCGCTTTCTTCTCTGCATAAATTGTGATCTCTTTTAACAATGAAAAGCGCAAGAGGGGCTCTCCACCATAAAATGATATTGCCAGAGGTTTTGACTGGTTCTGTGAATGATTGATGAGATAGTCAACGCCATCAAAAGCAGATTGCTTACTCATCTGTGTTGAAGTAAAGCAATCTTTCTGCTCATAGGATGCACCATTGATGCAATAGTCACAATTCATGTTACAGGAAGTTGTCAGCTCTAAAACCAATAAGCGTAGCTTATGATTCAGCGTTTCTTTAATCTCTGCAGTGCTGTAAGGATTTCTGATAACAGGTCGCAAATCACCCGTATATGAACCTGATCTGGGAATGTCACAACCCCCATGTGAATTGAGAAGGTCGTTCAATATGGGAGCCATATTGTATGCAATCTCATTGATTGTTCCCGGAATGGTATTGAAAAAATAGGATTGCCCATTTACGTGAAAAAGCTTCCCCGTAAAATATGATGAATCATTACACATACAATCTCTTTAGCAACAAAAATTAAATAGTTTTCAAGTTGGCTCCCTGTCACTGAGAAATGGCAGGGAGCCAGTGGTGTCAGGCAGATATTCCGCCGGCAATTGATGCTCCAACAGCAGCTACATACGTGTAAATTTCAACCCCGCTACAACCCGGGTTGTTACAGCCACAGTCTTCTACACCTTTGGTAACTTCAACTTCGTCAATTTGCGCTTCCAGCTTGTCCAACTCTTTTCTCGCTTTTGCCAAATCAGCCTTAAACTGTTCTTTTGTCTTTTTTGTCATAATTTTACCTCCTAATTTTTAATGAGTGAAACTACTTAAACAATCACTCCAGAAGCAGAATGAATCCTATTTATTTGCAACTGGTTATTCTATTCCTGATTCATAGCAGTTAGAACGGCTATTAATCTCTCCTCGGTTAGTTTACGCGATGATATTGACTTGCCGTTAATGGTGATTGCAATCACATCTTTCTCCTTTTTCTTCATTTTTTCAATCAGCCAGGAAGAAATAAGATTGATTGCAACCCCAGAGCCTATCGTTAAAAGGAATGCGGATACTTCTATCAACCCGAAACTTTCAGTTGGCGAATAGTCAACCATTTCTATTTCACTATCGGTATCTTCAATCTGTTGTTTCACACCTTCAGCCAATTGCTTGGAATCCATTTCAAATAGCTCCTGCAAAATTTCGTTTGAATAGGCCTGAATTTCAATTTTTATCTGTTTCATATGATTAAAATTATTGATTTTCAAAGGTATCATATGGAACTCGCTATAATCATGTACTTGTGAGAGAACAGTTATCTTGCTCGTTTCATTTCGTTTCAATTTAAAATCCAAACAATCGATAAAAACTCACCTGAGCCTGATTGCTCTCAGAGTAATATTGTATGGTTTTGTCAATCTCATTTCTACTTGAAGAATTGAGAGTCGTCAAAAAACGATCATAAATTCCGGAAATAATTGCCATAAGAGCACGTGTGTCATTCGAAGCTCTCTTGTTACCTGGTACGGAGGTTAAAACTCTATATCTCTTTTGAAAAATATTTTCAGTGATATTTTTCCCATGGTGGTAATATTCCCTGAAAATAAATAAGGTAGAGTAAAATTGAAACATACTATGGATGGCTAGATAAATATCATCGATCTCACTTTCCGGAAAATTCTGCATCAATATGAAAGCCATGGCATCTGCTTCATATTCTTTGTAATTCTCTTTGTCTTGGAAGAGTTCATTGAAACCCTCTATCGTGATATGCTGCTGCAAGTGCGTGTGGTCAAAATGATTGAATCCAAAGTGCGCGATCTCATGCAAAAAATTAAAAGTCGATTGAAAATGAGCAACCCTTTTTGCATGTGTATAGATTCCTTCGTCATGAATCCGGACTCTTGGCAATGCTGTCAGTCTCACATCCGTTGGATCACAATAATGGAGGAAAAATGGAAACAGCGATTTGAATGTCAATGCATCATTCACCTCCAACGTCTTTGCTTGCCAGTTTTCGATCAGTGAGAATAGAATGATCATGTAGTTTTTATAGAAACATTTTGTCAGAATGGGGAAAGTGATTTTTCCATCTGCATGAATCTCGATATTTATGGAAGCCATTATTCTGATGTGAACCGTCGTTCTCCTGACAATCTCTTTCAACTGTTCATCTTTACAGTACGCATCCAGATCTTCATACATGTTTGTAATCCAATTGGGTCTGTTTTTTTCTAAAAAATCATTTTCGGCTAAAACGATGGCTTTTGCTGCCAATGACTGAAATAATACTTTCTCCTGATGCATCAGCGTGACATCGTCATCCCCTTCTTCAACGGCCAATTGTACACTATTGCGTAACAAGTAGTAGTAAATCTCGTGCTTTCTCGCCAAGGCTTCTGAAGACATGACCTTACGTGCAATATCGAGCCTTGATATTGGATCTTCTTCCTTGAAAAGAATCTCCTCAAGATCATTAAAATCATCCAGATCAAACAAGATTTTCATGATTTTACTAAACTATCTCCTTAAATACCATTGTTGAGCTAAGGAGTACTGAATGACGCACATCGTGTTATTTACGCATTAAAAATACATCTTTCCTGTTCATTCGATTTATAACATTCGTCTATTGAGAATGGAGCGTAAAAAGGATCAATATTTAACATATTGTTTGTCTGATTATTACGTGCCTTTTGATTTTTTATTTATTTTTGTATATGCGAATGTTTCATTGAATCTAAAGACGATGAAATCAGACGGTTGGATGGATGAGTTCGAGAGGGAACTGTTGGCTCAGAGCTACAGTTATTGCTCAATTCAGAACTACAAGAGCGCGGTAAAGGGTTTCCTTCAGATGGTGGTTGAGAAATACAGCCATCCGCTGGAGGTCACCGAAACGGATATTGAAGATTATCTGTTCCGGAAAATTGAAAAATACCATATTGGACTATCCTCTCAACGTTTGATCGTGGCGTCGATCGATAAGTTTTTTATCTCAGTGTTCCACAGGCAACTTCACATCAAACATCTCTATCCGCATACGATGAGTAAATGCTTACCTGTGTACCTCACAACAGGTGAGATGAGTCGGTTGATGGATAAGGTGTCCAACCTGAAACACAAATGCATCATCCAGTTGTTATACGGATGCGGTTTGCGGTTGAATGAGCTGCTTCACCTGAGGCTATCCGATATCGACTCAAAGAACAAAACGATACTGATCAGAAACAACAATGGAGGCAACGAACGCGTGGTGATGCTTTCTCCCTTGTTGCAGGAGTCACTGACACGCTACTACAAGGCCTATCACCCGGAGGAATATCTGATTGAGGGACAGGGTGGGGGACGATACTCCGAGAAGAGTGTACAAACAATTGTGAAAAATGCGGCCAAAAAGGCGGGGATCACCAAAAAGGTGACCCCCCATACCTTGCGCCACAGCTTTGCCACTCATCTCCTGGAGAATGGCACGGATATTCACTTTATCCAGCAACTGCTTGGGCACAAATCGGTGAATACCACCGAGATTTATACACATGTCACCGACATCTCCCAATCAAGAATCAAGAGCCCGCTCGATTATCTCTGATGCTGTGCGTGATCACTACATGAGAAGAAGCGGGACAACGGATGATAGATCTGTGTAGTGTGCAGGAGCGGGCGTTTTACAACTTCCCGCCGCCGTGTGCGCTGATGTGATCGAACACCGGCTTGATGTTGAAGTAGACCCTCTCCACACCGAAACGGTTCTTCCCCAGCGAGAGGGTGTTGACCCTGTTCCCTTTCAGTATCTTGTCTTCACCGCCAAAGGTGAAGCCCAGGAAGGGGAGGATGTCATACTCGTGCGATACCTTGATCACATAAAAAGCTGTCTTCTCCGACATGCCGTCGCCCGTTCCCACGATGGCATCCTGCACGATACGCCGTTTACGGGCCACCTCCTTGTAGGCTTCTGTATCGTTCTGTTGTGCGTAAACCAACATCTTGGCGTTGAGCGCCCGCAGGTTGAAGGGATCCTCCCTGAGCAGCGCGTCGCTGTACTGCAGGATCTGCGGGTAGTCGCCGGCCGATATGTTCCGACTGCTCAGCACCTCGGCCAGGAGCTTGTTGTAGCGCGAAGTATCGACCGGCAGATAGCCTGGCTGGGTGACATAACCGAAGTAGAGATGGCGTCCCTCTTCGGGTGACATGGTTGCCTCGCTCTGCAAATATTTCTCCATCAACTTCGGATAGTGGTAAGAGGAGGATGGGTCACTGATGTGCCGTTCAATCTGACGGTAATCGGGTGCCGCGAAAAACTCCTCATCCTGCGTGTATCCCTGCATGAGGGTAACAAACAACATGACGGTCAGTAGGGTAATCTTTTGCATAATCTCACTTCATTACTGGTTGAAGACAAATGTATTGCCTTTGTAGCTTCCCACCAAGCATGTGAAACCAAAAAAACTTAATTCCACATGCATGGGAGATGTCGGGTTATTGCATGCCCGAAACAGTGGCACCCGGCTGGATCTTTGTGACAAGTCCCTGCAGGACACTGCCGGGTCCCAGTTCCACAAACTCGGTGGCACCATCGGCAATCATCTGCTGTACCGACTGTGTCCACTTCACCGGTGAGGTGAGCTGGGCTATCAGGTTCGCCTTGATCACCGCCGGATCGGTCTCACCGGTGGTGGATACATTCTGGTAGACGGGACAGAGTGGCCGGCTGACAGTGGTCTCTTCGATGGCCTGCTGCAGTTCCAGACGTGCCGGCTCCATGAGCGGTGAGTGGAAAGCGCCTCCCACCTTCAGCAGCAGGGCCCGCTTGGCACCGGCTTCCTTCATCATCTCGCATGCTTTCTCCACACCGCTCACACTGCCCGAGATGACGATCTGCCCCGGACAGTTGTAGTTGGCGGGTACCACCACCTCATCGATGGAGGCGCAGATCTCTTCCACCTTCTCATCGGCCAGTGCCAGCACGGCTGCCATGGTTGACGGTTCCGCCTCGCAGGCCTTCTGCATCGCCAGGGCCCGTTTGTAGACCAACCTGAGTCCGTCTTCGAAGGTGAGTGCCCCCGCGGCCACCAGTGCCGAGAACTCACCCAGTGAGTGACCGGCGGTCATGTCGGGTTTGAATGCTTCACCCAGCGTCTTGGCCAGGATCACCGAATGGAGGAAGATGGCCGGCTGGGTCACTTTGGTCTGTCGCAGATCCTCGTCGCTGCCTTCGAACATCAGGTCGGTGATGCGGAATCCCAGAATCTCATTTGCCTTCTCAAACAGCTTACGGGCTATGGGTGAGGTATCGTACAGCTCCTTGCCCATGCCCACAAACTGGGCTCCCTGACCGGGAAAAACATATGCTTTCTTCATCTTGTTGAAAATTCTAATTGGTTTTTTTTAATTCGATACATTAGCAATAACACACAAATGCCGCAACGGTTCATTGTGACCAGCTGTCAGCTGCTGTTGTCGATTGTCTGCTTACAGCTTTCTGCTTATCGCTTACTGCTTATCGCTTACTGCTTATCGCTTATCGCTTATCGCTTACATCTTACATCTTACATCTTACATCTTACAGCTTATCGCTTATAACTTATAACTTATAACTTATAACTTACATCTTATAGCTTATAGCTTATAACTTATTTACTCTTCTCCCTGATCTCCACGCGGCGGATCTTGCCGCTGATGGTCTTCGGCAGTTCGTTCACAAACTCGATGATGCGGGGATACTTGTAGGGAGCCGTCACCTGTTTCACATGCTCCTGGATCTCACGCGCCAGCTCATCACCGGCCTGATCCCTGTAATCACTACCCAGCACGATGGTCGCCTTGATCACCTGTCCCCGTATCTCGTCGGGCACGCCGGTGATGGCGCACTCCACCACGGCGGGGTGGGTCATCACCGCACTCTCCACCTCGAAGGGGCCGATGCGGTAGCCGGAGCTCTTGATCACATCGTCGGTACGTCCCACAAACCAGTAGTAGCCATCCTCGTCGCGCCACGCCATGTCGCCGGTGCGGTAGAGGTTGTCGGCATAGACGCTGCGTGTTAGTGCCTCGTCGCGGTAGTATCCCATGAAGAGTCCCAGTGGCCGCTGTTCGTCGGTGTAGAAGACGATCTCTCCCTGTTCCCCATCTTCTGCCGAGCGGCCGTCGTGGGTGATCAGATCCATCTTGTAGAGCGGGTTGGGAAGACCCATCGAGCCCGGCTTGGCTTGCATCCAGGGGAAGGTGATGATGGTGGGGGCGGTCTCGGTCTGGCCGAACGCCTCCATCATCCGGATGCCTGTCTGCTGGTAGAAGCTCTCGTAGACCGACGGATTGAGTGCCTCACCAGCGGTGGTACAGTATTCCAGTGCGGAGAGGTCGTACTTGCTCAGATCTTCGCGGATCAGGAAGCGGAAGATGGTGGGAGGCGCACAGAAAGAGGTCACCTTGTAGGTGGAGATCATGCGCAACATCTCTTCCGGGATGAAACGTCCTTCAAAGTCGTAGACAAAGACGGCCGCACCGGCGATCCACTGTCCGTAGAGCTTGCCCCACACCGCCTTGGCCCATCCGGTGTCGGCTACGGTGAGGTGGAGGCTCTCCTCGTGGAGGTTGTGCCAGTACTTGGCCGTGGTGATGTGTGCCAGGGGATAGGTGAAGTCGTGGATCACCATCTTGGGCTGACCCGTGGTGCCGGAGGTGAAGTAGAGGATCATGATATCCTCGTTGCGGTTCACCGTTGCTGGCTTGACGAAGGGAGCCGCCTGGCTCACCCCGCCATGAAAATCATCCCACCCTGCGGGGATCGTCTCACCCACCATGATGCGACGCTCAACAGTAGGTGACTGCGCCATTGCCAGGTTCACGTGGGTGACAAGGTGCTCATCGTCTGTGGCGATGATCGCCTTGATGCCCGCGGCGTTGTTGCGATAGGTGATGTCCTTGTCGGTGAGCAGGTGGGTGGCTGGGATGGCCACGGCACCCAGCTTGTGCAGTGCCAGGATGGTCTGCCAGAACTCGATGTTGCGCTTGAGGATCAGCATCACCATGTCCCCTTTGCCGATGCCCAGCGACTGGAGCCAGGAGGCGGTACTGTCGGAGAGCTCCTTCAGCTCTCCGAAGGTGAGATCGCGGTGTGCCCCCTTGTCGTTGGTCCAGCAGAGGGCCCTCTTGTGGGGATGGGTACGGGCCCACTCGTCTGCCACATCGTAGGCGAAGTTGAACTGCTCCGGCACCGCTATCGCATAGTGCTCCATGAAATCACGGTGCGACTCGAAGGTTGTCTGTTTTAAAAATTTTTCGATCATGATAACCTGTTGTAAGATGGGTGTATGGTTCAGGGATAAAGAATCACGGCGAGGAACTTCACCGGCCTGTTGTGCAGTGCTTTCATGCCGTGGGGCAGGGAGGAGTCGAAATAGATGCTGTCGCCTTCGTGCAGTTCCAGCTCCTTGTCGTTGATGGTCATCGACATGCTTCCCTCCAGGATCATGTTGAACTCCTGGCCGGCATGGATGCTCTTGTTGTACTCTTTTTCCTCCGTTTCGGGCTCAACAGTTACCACGAACACCTCCGCCACATTGTTTGTGAAGCCGGCTGTCAACGACTGGTACTTGTAGGCCGAGACCCTCTCCACGCTGACTCCTCTATCCTTGCGGGTGATGAAGTAAGAGTTCATCTTCGGCTCCGTGCCGAACATCAGGGTGGCGAGATCCACGTTGAACTCGCGTTCGATGCGTTGCAGAAAGGAGAGTGAGATGTCGGTTTGTCCTGTCTCAAAAAGCAGGTAGTCGCTTGTCTCGCTCTCCAGCCTGTGTGCCATCTCTTCGGGTGTGAGGTCGAGTGCTTCCCTCAATCCTTTGATCCGTTCTCCAATTTGTATCAAGTCCGTTGCCATAATGTATTGTTTTTTATGCGATTGGTTTCCTTGTTTATCTGTTTATACGAACATGTAAAGACTCAGTGCCATGATGGCCATCCCCGTCACCAGCCCGATGATGGAGAGGTGGTGCTTCCCGTACTTCTCGGCGCTGGGCAGCAGCTCATCGAGTGAGATGTATACCATGATCCCCGAGACGGCGGCCAGGATGATGGCGTTGAGTACCGGGTTCCAGAAGGGAAGCAAGAAGAGGTAGGCGATCAGCGCGCCCACCGGCTCAGCCAGACCGGAGGCAAAGGAGAGCCAGAAAGCTTTCTTCCTGCTGCCGGTGGCATGGTAGATGGGCACTGCCACCGCGATCCCCTCCGGAATGTTGTGGATGGCGATGGCCGCCGTGATGGGGATGGCCACCTCCATGGTGGTCAGTGCTGCCATGAAGGTAGCGATCCCCTCGGGGAAGTTGTGGATGGCGATGGTGATGGCGGCGATGATGCCGGTCTGTTTCAACCGGCTGCGGTCTTTCATCTCCTCCACACCGTGCATCTCGTGCGGGTTACTCGACTCAGGCACCAGAAAGTCGATGAGTGCGATCAGTGCGATCCCACCGAAGAAGCCGAAGATCAGGTACAACAACCCGGTTTTCTCACCAAAGTGGACAGTGAGTGACTCCACCGACTGGGGAATCATCTCCATGAAGGAGACATAGATCATCACACCCGCTGAGAGACCCAGCGCCAGACTCAGGAAGTTGGTGTTGGTGCGCTTGGCCATGAAGGCGATCAGGCTGCCGATACCGGTGGATAGTCCAGCGATCAGCGTGAGCAGAAACGCAAAAAGGATGGTCTGTTGATCCATTACTTCACCGTGATGATTGTTTGTAGGATGGCATCATGAATGCTTCCGTTGCTGGCAACCATCTCCCTGCCGAAGAGATAGTCATTTCCACCGCTGAAATCACTGCAACGGCCACCGGCACAAGCCAGGATAAACGCACCGGCGGCTACATCCCAGGGGGAGAGTCCCGAGTGGAAGTAGGCATCGCTGATGCCTGCCGCCACATAACAGATCTCCAGCGCGGCGGAACCCTTGATGCGGAAGCTGCAGTTGCGGAACTGTTTCATGGCGTTGGCCAGGATCATCTCCCCCTGCACATCGAGTGAGTAGGGGATGCCAAAACCGATGTAGGCATTGACCAGTGTCTCCTGGCGACTCACTGCCAAAGGCTTCCCGTTCAGGGTTGCCTCTCCTTCACCGGTTGCCACAAACAGCTGATCGGCCACCGGGTCGAACACCACACCCAGGATGACCTTTGTCTCATGCATCAGTGCGATGCTCACCGAGTAGGGGGTGTCGCCATGCACGTAATTGGTGGTGCCATCGAGCGGGTCGATGATCCAGGTATAGTCACGCTGTTGGTAGGTCACGGTCTCTTCCTCTGTGAGAAAGGCGGCTTCGGGCAGAATCAGGCTGAGTCCCTCCACCAGCATGCGTTCCGCCTCCTTGTCGATGTAGGTGACGTAGTTGCGGGTGCCTTTCAGTTCGATTGCCTGCTTCTGCAGCGATTGTTGTTCACTGGCAAGGTATGCACCCGTGGTACGTGCCAGCAGGATCACCCCGCCTGAGAGGGTGTGCAGATCGAGCTCGTTGTTGTGCATATTGTATGTTGTACTTTCACTCATCGTTGTGTTATTTGTCGGGATATAAGGAGTCCCACCACCGCGCATCATTCTTCAGCCATTTGGCAAACCAGGCATAGATGGTATGGTTCCAGCCTATCCGCTTCTGATAATCGTAAATGGCATGGTTCTCACCCTCCACCTGCACGAACTCCACCGGCTTGTTCAGCAGCTTGAGCGCCGTATACATCTGGATGCTCTCACCCAGTGGCACGTTGGTGTCGGCGCTGCCATGCAGCAGCAGCAGGGGGGTATTGATCTTGTCGGCCAGAAAGAGCGGGCTCTGTTGCACGTAGAGCTGCGGGTTGTTCCAGGGGTAACTGTCGGCACTGGCCCCGGCACTGTAGGAGTAACCCCAGTAGCCTTCACCCCAGTAGCTGGTGATGTTGCTGATGCCGGCGTGTGATACCGAGGCGGTGAAAAGGTCGGTTTGGGTGATCAGGTATTGCGTCATGAAGCCACCGTAGGAGGCTCCGATGTTCCCTATTTTTGTGCCGTCGACGAACGCATGGGCAGCTACAAACGCTTCTACTCCCTCGATGATCTCTTGAGCTGTCTGCTCTCCCCATGCGTTTACATGTCGCGCCGAGAACTCCTGGCCGTAGCCGGTGGTACCGCTGGGTTGCAGCGTGTACACCACGTAATCCTGTGCCGCATAGACATGCAGGGGATAGGTGCTTTCGAAGGTGCGACTGGTGGGGCTGGTACCGCCATAGTAATAGACGATGAGCGGGTATTTCTTCGCCGGATCGAAGTGGGGGGGCAGGTAGTAACGGCCCTCAATCTCATCGCCATAGGAGCTGGTAAAACGCCAGTCACGTACCTCACCCAGTTGCAGCTGACTCAGCCTGTCGGCATAGGGGTCACTGATCAGTGTCGACTCCAGCGTTTTGAGGTTCAACAGATAGCTGCGCACAGAGTTGGAGCTGCTCACACCGGTATAAGTGGCCCAGAGCGCATTTCGGGCAGGCTGGAAGGAGCGGATCACCTCTTCCTTGAGCGGTAGTTTCTCAAACCGCTCTTTATTGGTGGAATAGCGGTAGATGGGTGACTTGTCACCCTCTTCCACACGCAGATAGATATGCTTGTCGACAGCGTGCCATGCCTGCGAGCTGACGGAGGGGTTGAACGCGCGGGTGATCGGTGTCACCTTCCTGGTTGCAAGGTCCATGATGAACGACTGGGTGTCGTAGCTGTTGGCGATCTGTCCTTCGTTGATGTTCAGCCCGATGCCGTTGAATGCTTCGGGTGCGCCATGAATGAGCAGTTGCTGCCCGTCGGGTGAGAACTGTGCCGCATAGAGGTAGCGTTCATTCTTCCAGATGGTGTCGAGCGCCATTGTGGGCAGGTGTAGCCGAAAGAGGGTGCTGGTGCGAAAGGGACGCCGGGTGAGATCTTCGTCGGAGACCGAGAAGAGCAGGTATTGCGTGTCATCGCTCACATCGTTGAGGGAGGCGGTCTGTCGGCCAAAGGTGAGTTGCTGTGTGAGTCCCGTGTCGAGGAAGTAACGATAGAGGTAATACCTGTCACGATAGCTCGACTGACGGTCATCGATGCCGATCATCCGTTTCAGGCCACCGGGGTTGCCGGGGGTGAGGGACTCTTTCGAGGAGTAGAAGAGCGATTGTTCGTCGGGTGCAAAGAAGAAGTTCTCCTTGGGCAGGCTCTCGGCCATGATCACTGTCTCTGCTGTAAGCGGATCATAGGTATAAAGCGTTCTGCCCTTCTCCTCGTCGCCGGTATAGTAGAGCAGATCGGAGCGGGGCATCCAGCCCAGCTGTGGCCTGCTCATCGGCTCCGAGAAGATGACCCGTTTCTGTTGTGTGTCGTAGACCTCGGTATGGCTGCGTCCTTCCCCTCCCGGCAATGTCTCACGCAGCGTTGTCAATATCAGCTTTCCGCTGGGAGAGATGGATGAGCCGTTGACCCGTTTCCCCTCGATGATGTCTTTGATGTCGATCCGTCGGCGGCTCTCCCCGTTAAAAGTATAGGCCATCAGTGAGTCCGCATCATCAGGTTTCACTTCTATTTTCAGCATCGCATCATGTTGGTCATCCGATGCCGATAGCATCTTGATTGTCACACGGCTGTTGTTGACGACTCCGTTCAGCACCGCATCCACCGACCCGGCATGGTGCAAGCTGTCGTCTGCCCTGTTCTTGGTTGCCCTTCTCACGTTGTCGATCCACAGTTCCAGCGGGTTGGGGGAGGTGACACTGATCTTGCCCTTGCCATAGCGGTCGGCCGACAGAAAGAATGAGACAAGGTGAAATGCATCACCCTGCTCCGGTTTAGGCAGCCGGAAGAATCCCGCCGTGTCGGGTGTTACCCTGCCGGTGAACTTCTCCGGTGCGGGGAAATTGATGGAGGTGGAGAGCCGCAACTCTCTCGAGTAGGCTTTGTCGCTCAGGTTGACACTGTCGAGGAGTATGGGCGACTGAATCGATATGGATTCGAACGTGTTGACCTCGGCAGGCATGAATTTCGTCTGTGCCATAAGGCTCCCGCTAAGTAGTAGCAGGAAAGCAAGTGATAGTGCGATCTGTTTGTTCATCGTTGTTGCAATCATTCTTTTTGTTTTCAATCTGTCGTGCTTGTCCATACAAAATAGTTGTTGAACAAGCCTGACAGGTCGGGTACCACCTCAAACAAGCCGTATACCGCAGATCCTGAGCCACTCATGGAGGCATAGAGCGCTCCGTGATCGTAGAGCTGCTGTTTAAGGTGCCAAATTTCGGGATATTTTTTGAAAACTGGTGCCTCAAAATCATTTTTCATCCGCTCCTTCCAGTCACTTACCGGAAGAGCGATCACCTCCCTGAGTGACATTGCCGGCTGATGGGGCCTGATCATCGCATAGGCCTCGGCAGTGGAGACCCAGACATCCGGTTTCACCACCACCAGGGTCATACCGCTCAGGTCGAGCGCCACTGGCTCGAGGATATCGCCAATGCCGGTGGCCAGTGCAGGCCGGTTCTGGATGAAAAAGGCACAGTCGGCACCCAGACGGGTGGCACGTGCTGTGAGTTCTGAATCGCTGTAACCCAGTGAAAAGGTGTCGTTGAGGAGCTGCAACATGGTGGCGGCGTCGGACGAACCACCACCCAGGCCGGCACCAAAAGGTATCGTTTTCAACAGATGGATCTCAACAGGTGGAAGCTGCTTCTCCGCAGCAATCAACCGCCATGCCTTCACCACCAGGTTCTCCTCCTGGCTTCCCTGCAGGGTGATGCCCGATTGAAAGAGGCGGTATGGCTCCTCATCGGTTGCGCTGCCGTCAGTGAGAGGGATGATCTCCAGGGCATCTTTCATGCCGATCGGATAGAAGATCGTTTCAAGATCGTGGTACCCGTCCTCCCTGCGGGCGGTGACATGCAATCCCAGGTTGATCTTGGCATTTGGAAATCGGATCATGGACAGTTCTTTTCGCAAAGATAAAGAATTTTCAGTAAGTGAGGTGCATCCGGGCACTCAACCGGAGGCAGTCATGGAAATAGTTTGGTGTTGCGTCCGTTGTAAGGGACTACAATTCAAAGGCGGCACGCACGCCGATATCTTCAAAACGCATCCGATGAAATGAGACAAACAGCCCGGCATTGAAGAAGCGGTTGCCTATGCCATAACCCAACTCACTGTATGACTTGATCTGAGGTGTGTACAACTGACTGAAGTAGAGCCGCTCCTTGTCGGCGAAATCGGAGACGAACGGGATGTTCTTCAGGATCAGGAAGGGCGACTCCAGCATGATGTGTCCTTGCAGATAGGAGTCGGACGCATTGTAGAGGTTCCTGCTCAGCAGGTTGAAGTTGCCTCCCAGTCCGTCGTCCCAGTTCTCCGGGAAGTTGTTCTTCGAGAAAAAGATAAAATCGGCAAAATATTCTGTTTCCTGGTCGATGAACTTGCCCGCACCAACATGATACTGAAATGAATGCATCAGTCCGAAATCGATCTTCTGGCTGATATCCACCTCGATGCGGTTGTACTGGGAGGTGCTGCCAAACAGATCGAGCATACTTCGGGAGAACTCCACCTTGAATGTAGGCCAATCTGAACGGGCATAGATCTTCTGCTTGCCTTCAAACCGGTAATACTGCTCAGGCGTCCAGCTGACCCGCAGAAAGGGTGCAAACGAACGTTTGGTGCCAAACAGGTGCACAATCTCTTCTCCCGCTGAGGGCAACGACCGCAGCTTCATCTCCTGGCTGTTGCTCTTGCGGATATGATAGTCCACACCGGTCTGCAACAACAGGCCATTCGTGGCTTCGAAGGTGTTGAAGAGCTTGAGGTAATAATCCTGGTAGTAGTGCAGCGAGATGTCATTGAAGGCGACACCCCCTATTTCAAGATGATCGAGGACCTGATCGACGAAAAGCGAGCTGTAGGTGGGGTTGCCCTTGCCGATCGAAATGGTAGCACTACCCAGTCGCAGCGGTTCATAGTTGAAGGTGGTGGTCACATCGGTGAAAAACTCCTTGTGCCTGAACATATAACCCACAAAGGCATTGAGCTTGATGTTGCGGCTGCGCTTCAGGTCGGCCATCAGCGATAACTTCTGACGGTAGGTGATCCCGTCGCGGGAGCTGTAACCGAGCATCAGCGGGTTGAGCAAGCCGGAGTAGCCGAAACGGGTCGATTTGTACCGGTAACTCGAGTTCACCACCATGCGTTGTGCCATCTGCTGTGCCATGCGGTTGTTGTTGCCCAGCGAGTCGTCGCTCCTCTTCCGTTCATCGCGGATGCGCTGCTGCTCTCCATGGCGGTCAATCACATCACGCTCCCTGGCCTGCAGGGGGATGGGGCGTATCTTCTCCCAGAAAAGGGAATCGCTGCGCAACGGCACCGAGTCGAGACGCACCTTGTAGGAGTCGCTGATGTTGAGCGATCGCTCCGGTTGCAGAAACTGACGCAATGCAATCTCCTGGTAGTTGAACCGGGCAAGATGCCTGCTGGCCAGCACATTGCCAAGGTAGGAAGCGGTCTGGTAAATGGTGATGCTCATGGGCAGGTAGTTGGTCACCCACTCATCACCCATTGTCATCTCGAACGAGAAGTTGGAAAAGATATCAAGTCCCTCACCCCGGAAGAAGATCACACGCCAGGTGCCTTTCTCCACGATAAAGGAGCCTTTCAACAACTTCGGATTCTTGTATATTGGCGCAAAATGAATGTTGAAATACTCCTTGTTGTTGGCGGTGAAGCTCTGGTACAACGTGTAACGATAATATTTCGCCGTGCTGAACCGGATGGGCATGAAGAAGCTTTCGTCGTTGGTTGTCTCCCCATAGATGTTGATGTTGAGCAGCTCGAAGGGGATCAGGTCGATATCCTTTTTTTTTGTAAGCGTCCCGGTTACATGACGGATATCCTGTACATACACGTTCGGGTATTCGAAGCGCAAATCACTGATTGTTTCTATCACCGCATCGTCATTGTCGGGATCGTGCAGCACAAAATCGGGTATCAGGTGGGTGTATTTGTAGAGGAGGTTCTTCCGTATTGTTTCCACATAGGTGCGCACATATACTTCAGCCGTGTAGTTTTCTACCAGCTCATTGTATTTCTCGGCAGCGCTCATTGCCCTGTTCAGTATCGTATCTGTCGGCAAACCCGATCCGGTTGCGAAACATTTCACAACGGCAATGATCATGCACAATATCACTATTGGGAGCGTTCTCTTCATTCAGTTTGCAAACATACATTTTTTTTTTTCTCACAGGTAAAAAACAACTTCAGACTCCCAATTTTAACTAAATATTGCCGCACCTATCTCCCATCAAATGGGTGAAATAAGTAAAAAACTTACATATTTTGTAACATCCGGTCAAAATAAACTGTATATTTGTGTTTTTAAACATAGTTCTATAACACCGGAGCTAGTGAAAATAAAAGAAATGGTGGATATTTCCTCCACATTGTCTGATATATGGAGAATGTTGAGCGTGACTGAACGTGACCAGTTGCGCAGCAATGCCCGTATTGTTCATTTCAAGAAGAATGAGCTGATCTACCTGGAAGATGAAAGCCCGAAAGATCTGATGATTCTCTTCAAGGGGAAAGTGAAGATCTATAAAAGTGGGGTGGGAGGTAGAAGCCAGATCATTCGCATCATCCGTCCCATCCAGTATTTCGGCTATCGGGCTTATTTCGCGAGGGAACCCTATGTTACCGCCGCTTCAGCTTTCGAGGCCTGTACCGTTTGCATGATCCCGATGGAACTGATCGAGCAGTTCCTGCGCAACAATGGTGAGATGGCTCTCTTTTTTATCCAGATGTTGTCGGTGGACCTGGGCGTAGCCGATCAGCGGGTGGTGAATTTAACACAGAAGCATGTGCGGGGCCGGCTCGCCGAGTCACTGTTGTTTCTCAAGGAGACCTATGGCATGGAAGAAGACGGCGCCACCATCAACATCTATCTGGCAAGGGAGGATCTGGCCAATCTCTCCAACATGACAACCTCCAATGCGATTCGCACCCTCTCCAACTTCGTGAACGAACGCATCATTACTATCGACGGCAGGAAGATCAAGATTATTGATGAAGAGAGACTACACAAGATCAGCCGGATTGGATGACCTGCTTTTTTTTTCTTAAAGTTTAACCTCTGCTGTTCCATATTGGTGCGAAGTTGCTACCTTTGTGACCCCAATTGACTATGAAAGAATGATTCAAAAAATCACCCGTTCGATCATCGCCGCCCATTACAAACCGGTGGATGCATTTGTACTTGATCCTCACGGCACCCAGCAACGTGTGCTTGCCTACTTGTTGGAGCATGGCCGTCGTACTGCCTACGGGGAAGCGCATCATTTTGAACAGGTTACCGATGAGGAGTCGTTTCGCAGGGTCGTGCCGGTCGTTGCCTACGAGTATCTGCGTCCCTACCTCGACCGCATCATTGTGGAGAAACAAAGCAATGTGTTGTGGGATACACCGGTGAAATGGTTTGCCATGTCGTCGGGCACCACGGAGGACAAGAGCAAGTACATCCCGGTCACCCGTGAATCGTTGCAGAATGGGAATTTCCGCGCCGGATATCACATGCTGGGCATCTACGCGCACCATCACCCCGACACATCGTTTGTGCTGGGTAAAACACTGGTGCTGGGTGGCAGTCAGCAAATAAACCGCATTGGTGACGGCATCTATACCGGTGACATCTCAGCCATCCTGATGAAAAACCTGCCACCGCTGGCCAAAAGGCAGCGCACTCCCGAGAAGATCGCATTGCTGCCCGACTGGGAGGAGAAGCTGCAGAAGCTGGCCGATTATGCCATGGCAGCCGACATCCGTTCTTTTGCGGGCGTCCCCTCCTGGATGCTGGTGCTGTTGAAAAAGATCGTGGCCGACAGTGGCCGTGCCATTCCTGATCTCTGGCCAAACCTGGAGGTGTTCTTTCATGGTGGGGTGAGCTTCATCCCTTTCCAGGAACAGTTTGAAAAACTGATTCCCACCGAGCGGATGCGCTATTGGGAGACCTACAATGCATCGGAAGGCTTCTTTGGTGTGCAATATGCGCCCGGTTCGAAAGAGATGTTGCTGTTGCTCGACAACGAAGTCTATTATGAGTTCATCCCCAGCGGTGCGTGGGACCAGGAGCTTCCTGAGACAGTGCCGCTGTGTGGTGTGGAAAAAGGGAAGCAATATGCGATGGTGATCTCCACCAGCGGGGGGTTGTGGCGCTACAAGATAGGTGACACGGTTGAGTTTACGTCCACCGACCCGTATCTCTTTAAGTTGACGGGACGTACCAGGCAGTTTATCAATGCGTTTGGCGAAGAGCTGATCGTGGACAATGCCGACAGAGCCCTCGATGAGGCATGTCGTCATACCGGTGCCAAGATCACCGAGTACACTGCTGCCCCGATCTTTTTTGGTGACAAGAACGTGGGTGCGCACCAGTGGCTGATCGAGTTTGAGACTCCACCTGCCGACCTGCAGCTGTTTGCCGAGAAGCTCGACGAGAACCTCAAGAAGCTGAATTCAGACTATGAGGCAAAACGATCGTATAACCTCTCACTCAATGCTCCCGAGGTGAGGATGATGGATAAAGGTTTGTTCTATGAATGGATGAAACAAAGAGAGAAAGCAGGGGGGCAGAACAAAGTGCCGAAGCTCGCCAATGACCGCAAGCATGTAGACGACATTCTCCGTTTCGCAGCAGCGAAATCCTAAAATTGAATAAAATAGCGCTTCGCTTTTCGGTTAATAAGAAAGAATGCGTAAATTTGCACGCTTAAACTGACTTGAAACAAGATGAGAATTAGACCATTCTATTTTTTGCTGATCGTTTTGGTGTTGGGTTCCTGTAATGAGTACAACAAGATCCTCAAAAGTACCGACAGAGACCTTAAATACACCTATGCAAAAAAGTATTTCGAGGAAGGAAAATACACCCGATCCATCACGTTGCTGGAAGAACTGGTCACCTTTATGAAAGGCACCGCCCAGGCGGAGGAGTCACTCTATCTGCTGGCGCAAAGCCATTACAACTCACGCGATTACTATTCTGCCACACAGGTGTTCACTACCTACTACAACTCCTATCCCAACGGGGAGTATGCAGAAGCTGCTCTTTTCTACTCTGCTTACGGCATGTACCTCGATTCACCCGAAGCACGTCTCGATCAGTCAAAGACCTATACAGCCATTGTGGAGTTTCAGAAATACATCGAGAAATATCCGCAGACCGAACGCGCCGAACAGGCCAAGAACTATCTTTTCGAACTGCAGGAGAAGCTTGCCTACAAGGAGTTGCTGGCTGCCGAACTATACCTGAATCTCGGAAACTACATGGGCAATAACTACGAGGCAGCGGTGATCACTGCCCGGGAAGCAATGAAAAGTTACCCCTACTCCAAATATCTGGAAGATTACCAGATGACAATACTGCGTGCCCGGTATGAATTTGCACAACGCAGCGCGCTGCGTATCCAACCCGAACGCTATCGCATGGTGGTGGATGAATATTTCAACTATACCAACTCCTTCCCCGAAGCGAAGTACAAGGGTGAGGCGGATCGTTATTACAAGGAGGCACAAGAGAAGATCGATCTGCTACCCACCGTTTGACATGTTCTGAAAAAACAATTTAAGATAAGATACAGAATGGATTACAGAAAAATTGCTGCAAGCACCAACACGGAGAGTCGTGATGTGATGAAGTTGTCGGAACCGGTAGGCAACGTCTACGAAATGGTACGCATCATCAGTAAAAGGGCCAATCAGCTCTCCATCGAGATGAAACGCGACCTGGATACCAAACTGCAGGAGTTTGCCTCCTACAGCGACAATCTGGAAGAGGTGTTTGAAAATCACGAACAGATTGAGATATCCCGTTTTTATGAGAAGTTGCCCAAACCCTCCTTGATGGCTGTCGAAGAGTGGAAAGAGGGGCAGATCTTCTATCGCAATCCCGCAAAGGAAAAAGAGCTGTTCTGAGGCCATGCTGCAACGGATACAGACTCTCTTCCTGCTATTGGCAGCAGCTGCCATGCTGGTCGCTACGGTGTCCCCCCTGGTTGCCTTCACCTACAATGGTGACGAGGTGTTGTTTGAGGCGATGGGAATCTATCTCAATGGGTCACTTTCCGACTCCACCTGGGGCCTCTTCGTGATCGGTGCCATCAGTTCACTGCTCTCGCTGGTAACGCTGTTCCTCTACAAGAAGAGGATGCTGCAGATCAGGCTTTCGATTTTTAACGCCATCGTCATGGTGGGTTTTTACCTCTATTTTGGATTTGTGCTCTATCAGGTAGTTCCGGTGGAGAACCTCCAGTTCCAACGTGTGGGGTTGGGTGGTATCATGCCGGCAATCGCGCTGATCCTCACCATCCTTGCCATCCGCAAGATCGGTGCCGACGAAGCACTGGTACGATCCCTGAACCGGCTGAGGAGATAGCTGCGTTGAAACGAACAGAAGCGGTATCCCGGTAGAATGGGATATCGCTTTTTTTTATGAATTGACATCATGGATGCAGATAAACAAGTGACCGGCAGGAGACCACTGCGCAACAGACAGGTGATTCTCTTTCTCGTCAGCCAGAACGTCTCCCTTTTCGGATCGGCTGTGGTGGCCTATGCCATCATCTGGCACATTACCCTGGAGACCTCTTCCGGGGTGTGGCTGATGCTTACCACCATCTGCTCCATGCTGCCGCAGGTGTTTGTCTCACTCTGGGGTGGTGTATGGGCAGACCGTTACAACCGCAAGGTGTTGATCATGCTCTCCGACGGCTTCATCGCTATTTCAACGCTGGGCCTTGCCATCGCTTTCTGGTCGGGATACACGCAGCTGGAACTCTTGCTGGTGGTCTCCGTGGTGCGTTCGATAGGGGCAGGAATTCAGATGCCGGCGGTCAACGCGATCTATCCTCAGTTGGTGCCTCAGGAGCACCTGACCCGTGTGCAGGGTATCAACCAGTCGCTGAACTCGGTGCTGATGTTGCTGGCGCCGGCTGTAGGTGGTGTGGTGCTGGGTACGATGGACATTGCCTGGGCTTTCATGATCGATGTGGTGACGGCAACGGCTGCGATCTTCATCCTTCGTTTGATCGTGGTGGGCAGGGTGGAAAGAACGGAAGAGCCGGCATCGTTCTATGCAGAGTTGAAGCAGGGTGTGCGCTATGCATTCAGCAACAGGCTGCTTAAAGGGATCATCATCTGCTACGGCTTCTCTTTTTTCCTGATCACACCCGCAGCGGTGCTGACCCCCCTGCTGATTGAACGTAGCTTTGGCAACGAGGTATGGCGGCTCACAGCCAATGAGATTGTCTGGACCGCCGGTTCCTTTGTGGGAGGGATCGCCGTCTCACTCTACGGCAACATCAAGAACAAGATATTGACAATTGCCCTCTGCCTTGTAGCCTTCGGTATCTCCTTCACCTTGCTGGGTCTGGCCGGCAATTTCGTGGTCTATCTCATCGTGATGGGTGTCGCAGGATTCTTCCTGCCGGTGATCGCTACCGCCGAAACAGTTTTCATCCAGGAGATCACCGAGCCGGCCATGATGGGAAGGGTCTTTTCCATCATTCAAATCATCATCTCGGCGGCCATGCCGGTGGCCATCCTGCTTTTTGGACCGCTGGCCGATGTGGTCTCGGTGGAGTCCTTGCTGATCGTTTCGGGCGTGTTGCTGGCCCTCGTGGGGGTTGTTTATCAGGCTGTCAACAGGCACTCAGAACGACCACTCCTCTGAGGTCCTCGCTTTCTCTACCTCCTCTTTGGCAGGCACCTTGGCCTTTGTCGCGATGGGGGTGGTGCTTGTATTCTGAACGCCTGAACCCTTGTAATGGGTGAGCACCTGCGGCATGATCTCCGTGATGCGGGCAATCCGTTTGCTGTCGGTAGGGTGGGTACTCAGAAACTCGGGTACCGAGCCGCCCTGTGAGCTCTCTGCCATCCTGGTCCAGAAGGGCACCGCTACCTGTGGATTGTAGCCGGCCATGGCCATCACGATCAGTCCGATCTCATCGGCTTCATACTCCTGCTTGCGCGCGTAGGGCATCATCACACCATATTGGGCCCCCAGACCGAAGACGGTGCTGCCCAACTGCTGCATGGCCTGTGAGTTTCCCAGAAGGCCTCCGGCAATGGCACCCCCATACTGCAGTGCGACCTGCTGGCTCAACCGCTCATTCGAATGACGGGCAATCACATGTGCGATCTCATGACCGATCACCACGGCGAGTGCTTCTTCTGTCTGAGTGACAGGAAGGAGCCCGGTATAGATCACCACCTTGCCGCCCGGCATGGCGAAAGCGTTCACACTGTTCTCCTTGACCAGTTTGAACTCCCACGCATAGTTTTCAAGCTCCGACTGATAGCCATTGTTGGTGTAGAAGGTCTCCACCGCTTTGGCGATACGGCTACCGATGCGGGTGACCATCTGCGCATCGGCAGTGCCACTTTCAAGCGGGGCAGTGCGGATGAACTCCTGGTATTGTTGCAGACTCAATGCGATCACTTCTTCATTTGATACCAGTTGCAGCTGTCGTCGCCCCGTAAAAGGGACGCTGCCGCAGGATGATAGCAACAAGAGTGTCGTCAGCAGGGCAAGGGTGAATCGGGATGATGTGCGAAATTTCTTTTGTTCCATATTGTCATTTATTAAGGCTTTGTTGCCGGTGTGTGAGATGATGAGCAAATCGTTCGTAGGGACAAATATATCAAAAAAAAGATTGCCGCAATGGAAGCTGCTCACCGATAAAACAGTTTTCCCCAAAAGTAGTTTAACAGTGATCCACATTTTTACTTTTGAAATTATCTTCAGATTTCTTATCTTTGGACAATTTTTATTTGTCATTTTACGGAAAACAAGCATCAGAGCCTCCGCTTCATTTTCAGGGGGTTCTTATTTCCCATATAAACAGATCTATGTCTCCTATAGAAACAAACGACGACGACTACAAAGAGAACAACGAAGCCATGGAGGAGGCTGATTCCGATCTTTCCGGAAAAAACATCGCTGCTTCAAAGATACCGGTCCGGTTGGGCGAGGAGAGTGTGCTCAACCTCTCCAAGATGTACCAGAACTGGTTCCTCGACTATGCATCGTATGTCATACTGGAAAGGGCCGTACCACACATCTCCGACGGACTGAAGCCGGTACAGCGTCGCATCCTCCATGCCATGAAACGGATGGATGACGGTCGTTACAACAAGGTGGCCAACATCATCGGCAACACCATGCAGTATCACCCCCATGGTGACGCATCCATCGGTGATGCCCTGGTGCAGATGGGACAGAAGGAGTTGCTGGTGGACTCGCAGGGCAACTGGGGCAACATCCTCACCGGCGACGGTGCGGCCGCACCCCGTTACATCGAGGCCCGTCTCACCAAATTTGCCCTGGAGGTGCTGTTCAACGCCAAGACAACCGAATGGAAGCCCTCCTACGACGGGAGAAACAAGGAGCCGGTGACGCTCCCCGCCAAATTTCCGCTCTTGCTGGCACAGGGTGCCGAGGGGATTGCCGTGGGGCTCTCCTCCAAGATACTGCCGCACAACTTCAATGAGTTGTGTGATGCTGCCATTGCTTACCTGGAAGAGAAAGCGTTCACACTTTACCCCGATTTTCAGACCGGTGGCTACATCGATGTGGAGAAGTACAACGATGGCGAACGCGGGGGGTCGGTAAAGGTGCGGGCCACCATTCAAAAGCTCGACAGCAAGACGCTTGTCATCAAAGACATCCCCTTTGGCAGAACCACTGCCAGTGTGGTTGATTCGATTCTCAAAGCCAATGAGAAAGGAAAGATCAAGATCAGGAAGGTGGATGACATCACTGCCCAGAACGTGGAGATACAGGTTCAGCTGGCTCCGGGTGTTTCTTCCGACAAGACTATCGATGCACTCTTTGCCTTTACCGATTGTGAGATCAGCATCTCACCCAACTGCTGCGTGATTGATGAGGACAAGCCCCACTTTCTGAAGGTGAGTGATGTGCTGCGGGTGTCGGTTGACAACACACGCTACTACCTCCGTCGTGAACTGGAGATCGACAAGGAGGAGAAGCAGGAGGCATTGCTTTTTGCCTCTCTCGAGAAGATATTCATCGAGGAGCGCATCTACAAGGACCGTGAGTTTGAGAATGCCGCGACCATGGACAAGGCGGTGGACCACATCGACAAACGGCTGGAACCTTTTAAAGCCTCCTTCATACGGGAAATAAACCGCGACGACATCCTCCGGTTGATGGAGATCAAGATGGCCCGCATCCTGAAGTTCAATTCGGACAAGTCGAACGAACTCATTGCACGCCTGGGTGAGGAGATTGGCGAAATCGACCACAACCTGAATAATCTCACCGACTACACCATCGCCTGGTTCCTGATGTTGAAAGAGCGTTACGGTAAGAACTTTCCCCGTCGCACCGCAATCCGCAGCTTCGAGAACATTGAAGCGGTGAAGGTGGTGGAGGCAAACGAGAAGTTGTATGTCAACCGGGATGAGGGTTTCATTGGTACCGGAATGAAGAAGGATGAATTTGTCTGCAACTGCTCCGACATCGACGACATCATCATCTTTTTCAAAGATGGCAGGTACAAGGTGGTGAAAGTGAGCGAGAAGATGTTCGTTGGCAAGAACATCCTCTACGCCAACGTGTTCAAGAAAAACGACAAGCGCACCATTTACAACGTGGTATACCGCGATGGCAAATCGTCGCCCCATTATATCAAACGGTTCCCTGTGACGGGTGTCACCCGCGACAAGGAGTATGACCTCACCAGGGGATCGGCCGGTTCACGCATCGCCTATTTCAGCTCCAATCCCAACGGAGAGGCTGAGACAATCAAGGTGATCCTCAAGCCGAAGCCGAGGCTGCGCATCCTCCAGTTCGAGAAAGATTTCAGCGAGATAGACATTAAAGGCCGCAACGCCATGGGCAACCTCCTCACCAAAGCGGAGATTCACCGCATACAGCTCAAACAGAAAGGCATCTCAACGCTGGGCGGACGCAAGGTGTGGTTCGACCCCGATGTCTATCGCCTCAATTACGAGGGTGGCGGACACTACCTGGGTGAGTTTCAGGGTGACGACAAGATCCTGGTGGTGACCGAGAAGGGTGATTATCATATCTGTAATTTCGACCTCACCAACCATTTCCCTACAGACATACGCCGCATCGAGAAGTATGAGGCCAACAAGATCTGGTCGGCAGCCCTGTATGATGCCGATCAGGGGTTTGCTTATCTGAAGCGGTTCACCTTCGATGCGTCGGAGAAATCGCTTAACTTCATGGGCGACAACACAGCCTCGCGATTATTTCTGTTGACGGATGTGGTTTTTCCGAGAGTTAAGGTTATCTTTGGCGGCAACGATGAGTACCGTGAGCCCCTGGTGATCGAGGTGGATGAGTTCATCGGCGTGAAGAGCTACAAAGCCAAAGGCAAGCGCATCTCCAATTACGAGGTGAAGGAGGTGGAAGAGCTGGAGCCATCCCGATTCCCGGAGCCGGAACCGCTGGAGACGATGAAGGTGGAGATCGAAGATGAGAACGGCGATACGGCTGTCTCGGACGCCGACCTGCGGGATGAGATCACCGGACAGATGAAACTGTTCGATTGATGCTGTCACAGCGCGATGACTGCTTCACGGTAGTTGTCAACAAGTGAGAAACGATGAGAAGAACAACAATAGTGGCAATTGCATGGTGCATGCTCTGTTGTGGCATCCATGCCCAGCAGAGGGATAGCCTGTCTCAACCTGCGGTGAACCAGGCTACGCTGATTGGCATTGGCAAAGCATTCATCGCGGACAGTTACCTCTCTCCACTCACCTACGATGGAATGGCTGTTACGTTGTTACACGATCGGATCAAAGCCTCTTCCTATTTGGGGGGTGATTTGTTGCTGCAACAGCAGTTCCAGATCCAGACGGCAGTCACGAAGAATCCCACCGCTTCTGCTTCGGAGTACTACGGTGACATTCGGTATCATCTTACCGGCTTCTATCCGTTGCTCAAAGCCGATCGGCTCTCCCTGCTGGCAGGAGGAGGGGGAGCCCTCTCTCTGGGAGGGATCTATAATGTACGCAACTCAAACAACCCCGGCTCACTCAAAACATCGGTCAACCTGCAGCTCGCAGCCATGGCCATCTACCAATGGAAGGGTGTCACCCTTCGCTGGCAGCTCACTTCACCCTTTGCCGGGTTATTTTTCTCGCCTGAGTACGGGCACTCCTATTACGAGATCTTCACCCTTGGAAACAACAAGGGAACAGTCCACGTTGGTTCTTTCCACAACCAGCTGGCACTGAGGAACTACTTCACAATAGACATCCCCATTCGTCACCTGACCCTGAGGACCGGTTATCTGGGTGATTACCTGCGTACCGATGTGAATCAGCTCAACACCCGGATCAT
Organism: Bacteroidota bacterium; assembly: GCA_023399295.1. GTDB lineage: Bacteria > Bacteroidota > Bacteroidia > Bacteroidales > Dysgonomonadaceae > Proteiniphilum. The sequence goes on along the minus strand of JAEWQF010000051.1, from coordinate 55,517 downwards.
CACCCATCAGTTTGTGGTGGGACTCGCCTTCGAGTCGATCCATTTTGGTGGCAGCAGGGTGCGCAACAACCCCTCCATCGTCAGCAGTTATTATCGATAGGCTACGATGAAAATTGAAAATGAATTGTTATGCGGTATGATTTCAATGAGAATATAGACAGAAGCCACAGCCACGCTGTGAAGCTGGAAAGGATGAAAGCACTCTTCGGACGCGACGACCTGATTCCACTCTGGGTGGCCGATATGGATTTCAAATCGCCACCGGCAATCGCCGAGGCACTCCGTGAAAGGGTGAACCATGAGATCTATGGTTACACCATTGCCCCCGATGCCTACTACCAATCGATCACCGGATGGCTTGCCAAAAGACATTGCTGGCAGGTGGAGAGAGAGGCTATCTGCTTTGTGCCAGGCGTGGTGAAAGGTTTTGCCTTCGCCATCGATCAGTTCACACAACCAGGTGACAGGGTGATCATTCAGCCCCCTGTCTACCATCCTTTCCGGATGGTGACCACTGCGTTGGGACGGGAGGTGGTGAACAACCCACTCCTGCTGGAAGAGGGGAGATACAGGATGGACCTGAAGGGGCTCCGAACCATTCTCTCACAACAAGCATGCAAGATGTTGATTCTCTGTAACCCGCACAACCCCGGTGGCAGGGTCTGGTCGCCCGATGAGCTGCGGGAGCTGGCTGAGATCTGTCACGACAACGGTGTGTTTGTGGTTTCCGATGAGATTCATGCCGACATGGCATTGGCCGGGTACCGGCATACCCCTTTTGCCACGGTGTCGCAGAAGGCGGTGAGCAACTCGCTGACACTGATGGCTCCCAGCAAGACATTCAACATTGCCGGCATCGTCAGTTCGTTTGCTGTGATCCCCGACAAGACAATCCGTGAGCAGTATCAATCCTACCTGGAACCGCGTGAGCTGAACCAGGGAACACTCTTTGCCTACACCGCCACCACGGCAGCTTATGAGCAGGGTGGCGAATGGCTGGATGAGATGCTTGCCTATGTGCAGCAAAACATCGAAACTGTGGTTCAATTTCTGAATGAACAGATCCCACAGATCCGACCCATGCGTCCGGAAGCATCCTTTCTGGTCTGGCTCGACTGCCGTGACCTGAAGCTCACCCGCAGCGAGCTGGTGAAGCTCTTCGTAGAGAAGGCCGGGCTGGCTCTGAATGAGGGGTCGATGTTTGGTCCCGGCGGTGATGGGTTCATGCGCCTCAATGTGGGAACACCGCGCTACAACATTGAAAAAGCTCTTAATAAACTGAAAAATGCCATCGATGGATAAACATCGATAGCCCCAAATTGTTACAACGTTTGCAATACTTATATACAAATTATTATTATCATTTGACATGAAAATTAGCGACAACAAATATGTCACACTTACCTACGACCTGAATGTGGGCGAAGGAGAAGAACGGGAGTTGATGGAACAGGCTACGGCTGAACGTCCCCTGGAGTTCATCTATGGCACGAACTCCATGCTGGACGCTTTTGAGAAACAGATCGAAGGCCTTTCAGAAGGTGACACGTTCTCATTCCACCTCACCCCCGAGGAGGCTTATGGCGACTACGACGAAGAAAAGGTGCTGGATCTGCCCAAGTCAATCTTCGAGATTGAGGGTAAGATTGACGAGAATGTGCTCTTCGAAGGCAATACCGTTCCCATGATGGACTCCTCCGGCAACCGTCTCTCAGGGTCGGTGGTGATGGTGGGTGACGAAACGGTGACAATGGACTTCAACCATCCGCTGGCGGGTGAGCTGATGCACTTCGAGGGTACCGTGACCGGTGTCCGTGATGCCTCTGCCGAGGAGATCGCAGCAATCTTCTCGGGTGGTGGCTGCGGCTGCGGCTCGGGTGGCTGCGGTTCGGGTGGCTGCGGTTGCGGCAGCGGTGAGGATGAGGGTGACTCCTGCGGTTGTGGCTCATCTTCGGGTGGTGGCTGTGGCTCGGGATGCAGCTGTTGAGCCGGATGAAATAATGTACAAATCCGGGTGAAACGCATCCGGATTTCTGTTTTCTGAGGAATGGAACAATAAAGATTGAGAAGCGGTATGAATAGTTTTGGAACCCTTTTCCGGTTGACCTCCTTTGGTGAGTCGCACGGTGTAGCCGTGGGAGGTGTCATCGATGGCTGTCCCTCCGGCCTGGAGATCGACTTGGCATTCATCCAGGCGGAGCTGGACCGACGTCGCCCCGGACAGTCGCGCATCACGACACCCCGCAATGAGTTGGACAGGGTGGAGTTCCTGTCGGGTATCTTCGAGGGGAAGAGCACCGGTGCCCCCATCGGCTTCCTCATTCGCAACGAAAACCAGCAGTCGTCCGACTACGACCATCTCAAAGAGATCTATCGTCCCTCGCATGCCGATTACACCTATCATCAGAAGTATGGACACCGTGACCATCGCGGTGGTGGTCGCTCCTCTGCCCGTGAGACCATCGCACGGGTGGTGGCAGGTGCTGTTGCCAAATTGTATTTGCGACAGCTGGGCATCACGGTGCATGCGTTCACCTCACAGGTGGGCCCTGTGAAGTTGGAGAAAGAATACAGCGCTTACGACCTGTCGCTCATCGAGGAGAACATGGTACGCTGTCCCGATCCTGATGTGGCGGAACAGATGATCAAGTTGATCCAGGAGGTGCGTTATCAGGGCGATACGGTTGGCGGGGTGATCACCTGCGTGGCCAGCGGCGTGCCCGCGGGGCTGGGTGAACCGGTGTTCGGCAAGCTGCACGCCTCCCTTGGCTCGGCAATGCTCAGCATCAACGCAGTGAAAGGGTTCGAGTATGGTACCGGTTTCGATGTCAGCAAGCGTGGTTCGGAAGTGAATGATGCTTTTTTCAATGACGGGGGCAAGATCAACACCCGCACAAACCGTTCCGGCGGGATACAGGCCGGCATCTCCAACGGCCAGGACATCTATTTCCGGGTGGCCTTCAAACCGGTTGCCACGATCCTGCAAGAACAGGAGACGGTTGACATCCACGGCAGTGATGCCACCATCAAGGCGCGCGGCAGGCACGATCCCTGTGTGTTGCCCCGTGCGGTACCCATCGTGGAGGCGATGGCAGCCATCACGCTGCTGGATCACTACCTGCTGGCAAAAAGCGGCATATAAATTGATATGGTCACTGTGCCTATAAGGTGACCTGCAATCACGAATCACGATGAAAACCGGAATGCTCTGTCTGTTCATTTTGGCTGCCGTACAGTTGTCCGCACAGCCAAAAGCTCTGTATACACCAGCAGACAGCCTGATCTTCCGGGAGTACCTCACCACAATCGAACCATACCGGAAAGCATCTGCAGAGATGATTCTGGAGAAGAGTGCCCTCTTTTTTCTGCATAAACCTTATGCTGTCCAGACCTTGGAAGGGGGAGACAAGGAGCGGCTGACAGTGAACCTGCGGGCGTTCGACTGCACCACCTACGTGGAATCGGTGATCGCATTGGCCATCACAGCCGGCAGTGACGATCCCTCTTTTGAGCTGTTCATGGCGGAGCTACAGGCAATGCGTTACCGGTCGGGTTCGATTGGGGACTATTCCTCGCGACTGCACTACGCTACCGACTGGATTTGGGAAAATGAACAAAGGGGCTTGCTGCACAACCGTACTGCTTCTCTGGGAGGGGTGAAGGAGGTGGAACCCCTCTGTTTCATGTCAACACACCGGGAGGCCTACAATCGTCTGGAAGAGGATGATGCGATGCTGAATCGCATTGTGCTGAAGGAAGAGACGATCAACAGCCGTGGTGGCTTCTGGTATCTGCCCAAAGGGCAACTCAAAGGTGTGGAGAATCAGATTCCACACATGTCGGTTCTCTTCTTCACCACCTCCATCGACGGACTGGATGTCACCCACATGGGATTCGCATTCAGAAAAGAAGGCGAACTCACCCTCCTGCATGCATCCAGTACAGGGCGGAAGGTGATGGTGGATGAACGTTCAATCAGTGAATACCTGCACGATCAGCGGAGCAACACCGGCATCATCGTGACCGAAATCAATCGTTCCTATTCGAAGTGATTGCTCTCTCCCTTCTCTTTTTTCTTGTGCTGTCTTCTGGAAAACAACTGGTCGGTCAGCTTGAATGCCAGGTTGACAAGTAGCACCAGCAACGTGGCTGCAACCAGTTGCCAATACATGGCCAGAGCAGCCAGGCTGCCCAGTGCCGCACTGCACCAGATGGTTGCGGCAGTTGTCAGGCCATGCACATTGGGTCCTCGGTGGAGGATCACGCCGGCACCCAGGAAGCCAATGCCGGTGACGATCTGTCCCACTATACGGGAGGCATCTCCGTCACCCTCATCGAGCACCTGAAGCGAGATGAGCACGTAGATGGCTGCACCTATCGCCACCAGTGTGTTGGTACGCAAACCGGCACTCTTGTTGTTGATCTCCCGTTCCAGTCCCACCACAGCACCTGCAAGCGTGGCGGCCAACAGCCGGATGATAAAATCAATTGGATCCATAATCGGTATTCCTGTCAGACGTCGTGCCGGCAGAGGAGCTTGTCGCGGGCAGACCCGGTTGTAAGATGGCCCGGTACGCATCGGGGTGGGTGAGCAGTTCCACGGCCCGGTCAAAAACCTTGTCACTCGAAAGCTGGTGTTGCAACACCCCTTTCTTGTAATGATAACGTTGCACGATCTCTGATTCAATGAGACTCCTGATGTCATCCTTGAAGAGCAGCAGGTCTCTGTCGGGATCTGGTTTGAGCTTTGCCGCCAGCGCCCCATACTCTTCGGCCGCAACATCCATGTATCCTTCAAATTCCATCATGCTTTTTAATTGCTGCAGGGTGCGCTCACTCAGCTGGTCGTAGGTGAAATCTTTTGTTTTCACAAATCGGATGAAGGAATCGTAATCGTCGTCCGATAAGCGAAACAGATGCGGTGGGGCGATCTCTTCATGTTGTTGCACCCATTCCGTTACGAAATCGAAGATGATGTTGTCGGTCATCAGGTAGTAGGCGATGGTGCCGCCGCTCTTCTGGGGAATGGTGATGTCGGGTGTGATGCCACCCCCGTCACGCACCTCGCGGCCGTTGCGTGTGTGAAACAGGTTGGTCAGCGAGTCGGGCAGACGGGCCACGCTACCGTCCGGGGTGCGGTGCGAGTAGTCGAGTGCCTGGATGCAACGGCCACTGGGGATGTAATACTTGGAGGTGGTGATCTTGATGTTGCCACCATAGGGCAGGCTACGTGGTGTCTGTACCAGTCCCTTGCCGAAGGAGCGGTTGCCCACAATCACGGCACGGTCCAGGTCCTGGAGCGCACCGGCAACAATTTCCGAGGCGGAGGCCGAGCCGGTGTCGATCAACACCACAATGGGGATGATCTCATCCAGTGGCTGCTCTTGTGTGAAATAGGAACGGTCCCACTGCTTCACCTTTCCCTTGGTGGCGACGATCTCTTCCCCTTTGGGCACAAAGAGGTTCACCACTTCGACCGCTTCATCGAGGATGCCGCCCCCATTGCCACGCAGGTCGAGGATCAGCGAAGAGGCTCCTTTTTCTTTCAATTCAACCACTGTCTCTTTCACCCTGTTGGCACTACGGGTTGTGAAGCTGCCGAAATGAAGATAGCCGACACCCTCGTCAGTTACCGCTGCATAGGTAATGGGATCCATCTCAATTTTCTCGCGTTCAATGGTGAAGAGGCGCTCCTTGCTTACTCCCGGGCGTTTAATTTTCAGTTTGAGTGTGGTGCCCGGGATGCCTTTCAGCTTGTCACTCACCGCCTTGACCGTAGCCTGACGCATATCCTCCCCGTCGATCTCCAGGATGGCATCACCCGCTTTCAAGCCTGCTTTGTCGGCAGGAAGCCCCTCGTAAGGCTCATTGATGATCACCTGCCCGTCGACATAGGAGATGATGGCTCCGATACCGGCATATTCACCCGTTGTTAAAAACTGCAGGTCGCCCATGTTCTCCTCGGCATAATATTCGGTATAGGGGTCGAGACGGGAGAGCATGCTGTGGATGGAGCGCTGCACCAGGTTGTTCACCTCGATGCTGTCCACGTAAAAGAGATCCAGCTCCCGCAACAGTGAATTGAAGATGTCAATATTTTTGTTGATGTCGTAGTAGCGTTTGTTCTGTTGCTCATCGGGTACCTGAGCCACTATCTGCATTGATGTGAGTGTTGCCAGCAGCAGAAAAAAGTATTTGTTCATAAGGGTTTATTCACTTGATAATTGTTGCTCAATCAGGTCGGCATCATTGTGACCATTCGTGGGCAAAGGAACAAATTTTTTATGAAAATGTCGCTTACTTTTGGTTATATGTTTATAACAAGGGGCTGCCGGCAAGAATATATTTATACCTTTGCCAGCAATTCAATGTTTAAACAAATCGGAATGCGTACCCTGATGCGTTATATGTTTCTGCCTTTGGTTGTCGGAACTCTTATCTTTATTGGCACCTGCCTGATTGGACCCGGGAGCATGCCGGATATGCCGGACCGGATATCGTGGGACAAACTGGCCCACTATGGTCTCTTCTTCCTCCTCTCATCCGTCTCACTCTACGATTATCATCAATTGTACAGCGGAGCACCCCCATTCGCCAAATGGCTTTTTTGGGGATTTATCCTGCCGGTGGTTTATGGCGGCGTGATCGAGTTGTTGCAGATGTATGTCTTCACCACACGCAGTGCCGAGTGGGGCGATTGGTTTGCAGATGTTGCGGGTTCACTCACAGCGCTGTTGCTTGCAATTATTTGTTTGAGAAAAAGGAAAAAATCAATAAATAATATATCTTTGTAGTATTCATGCACAAACAGCCCTGACAGTCAGAGGAGACAATCTGTTTGTGACATGCAATGGGAATATAAAGTTATTTGTTGTACCAATGGGATTGAATCATCTTTCGCTCGCACTCATATCACTTTTATTGATCTCCTGCAACGGCCAATCAGCCCAGAAGCAGGATGGTAACGCCTCTTTGGAGGTGGAATCTGATTCGCTCCTTCAGGCTGCCTCGGGCGCTGATGACTATCAGTTTCTTGTAAGGGTGGGAGAAGAGGCTCCCGATTTCCAGATGCAACTCCCTGATGGCGAGCATGTCACGCTCTCATCGCTGCGTGGCAAAGTGGTGATGTTGCAATTCACTGCCAGCTGGTGCGGTGTATGCCGAAAAGAGATGCCCCACATCGAATCGCAGATATGGCAGCGCCACAAGGATCATCCCGCGTTTGCCCTCTATGGCATCGACAGGGAGGAGCCGGTAGAGAAGGTGGAAGAGCTGATCAGCGCTACGGGCGTCACATACCCGATCGGTCTCGATCCCGATGCCTCCATCTTCGGGCGTTATGCTGAGAAAGAGGCCGGGATCACCCGCAATGTGATCATAGACAGGGAGGGCAAAATAGTGATGCTGACCCGTTTGTTTAAAGAGGATGAGTTTAACCGGATGGTGAAAGTGATTGATTCTTTGTTGTTGGATAATAAATAATAATGCCTTATGAAGTACGAAGATTTAAAGATTCTGGATGAGTTGAAAGAAAAAGGTAGCATTACCGAAGAGGAGTACCAGCGTGAGAAAGCAAAGCTGTTGAACGAAGGAAGTACTGCCTCCAGCAGCGGTAAACAGCCATTGTTCGGACTCACTGAAAACAGCTATCTGATGTTGATGCACCTCTCCCAGTTTGCCGGTGCCATCGTGCCACTGGCCGGGTTCATCGTGCCCATCATCATGTGGACCACGCAGAAGGATGCCAATGCCAATGTGGACATCCATGGCAAGAACATTCTCAATGCAATCATCAGTTACGCGATCTATGCGGTCATCCTCGCCATCACCGTCATCGGTATACCGGTAGCGATCATACTGGGTATTCTCTATGTTGTCTTCGTGGTCATTGCCACGGTGAAGGCAAACAATGGCGAGTACTGGAAATACCCGTTCACGATACAATTCATCAAATAATGGCTCAGGAACAACTGATAAACTATTCAAACGTACAAATAAACCGCGATGAGAACATCATCCTGCGGAACGTCAACCTCACGGTAAATAGGGGTGACTTTCTTTACATCATTGGCAAGGTAGGGTCGGGTAAAAGTACCCTGATGAAGAGCATGTATGCGGAGCTACCCGTTGAGTCGGGCAGCGCCCGTGTCTTCGATTATGAGCTGACTGCCATCAAAAGCCGGCTGGTGCCCTTCCTGCGCAGGAAGATCGGGATCGTTTTTCAGGATTTCCAGTTGTTGATAGACCGTTCCGTGGAGAAGAACCTGGAGTTCGTACTCAAAGCGACCGGCTGGAAAAACAAACGCGAGATCAGTGATCGGATCAATGAGGTGCTGGTGCAGGTTGGCATGCAGCACAAGACATACAAGATGCCACACGAGCTCTCGGGTGGAGAACAACAGCGTGTGGTGATTGCCCGCGCCCTCCTCAACTCACCGGCACTGATCCTTGCCGACGAGCCCACGGGTAACCTGGATCCGGAAACAGGAAGTCAGATCGTTTCGCTGTTGCAGGAAATTGCTGAAAGAGGTACCGCTGTCATCATGTCAACCCACAATTATTCGATCGTACAGGCTTTCCCGGGTAAGATCATGCGTTGCGAGCAGATGGAGTTGCTGGAGATGACAAATTGAGTTTTTTTACACCATCGGCCACCTCACTCACTCTTTTTTTTGTACCTTTGCATCTTTCAAAAAATGATCATATTAATCGCACACGATCGTGGCTGATACAAAGTACATTTTCGTAACAGGTGGTGTGGTTTCCTCACTGGGTAAGGGAATCATTGCGGCATCACTCGGTAAGCTGCTGCAGGCAAGGGGTTATAAGGTAACCATTCAGAAGTTCGATCCTTACATCAACGTGGATCCCGGTACCCTCAACCCCTACGAACATGGGGAGTGCTTTGTGACAGTCGACGGCCATGAAGCCGACCTGGACCTGGGTCATTACGAACGGTTTCTCAACATACAAACAACCAAAGACAACAACATCACCACGGGGCGGATCTATCAGAATGTGATCCAAAAGGAACGTCGTGGCGATTACCTCGGTAAAACGGTACAGGTGATACCCCACATCACCGACGAGATCAAACGCAACGTGAAATCGCTCGGTGTGAAAAACAAGTTCGACTTTGTGATCACCGAGATTGGCGGTACCGTGGGTGACATTGAATCCACCCCCTTCCTGGAAGCGGTGCGCCAGCTCCGTTGGGAACTGGGGCGTAACTGTTTCTGCCTGCACCTTACCTATGTGCCTTACATCGCTGCTGCCGGTGAGTTGAAAACAAAACCCACGCAACACTCGGTGAAAGAGCTGCAGTCGCTCGGTATCCAGCCCGACATGCTGGTGCTGCGCACTGAACGCAAGCTGAAAAAGGAGATCCTCGACAAGGTGGCTCTCTTCTGTAACGTGGAGCAGGGTGCTGTGATGCAGTCGGTAGATGTCTCCACCATCTATGAGGTGCCGGTGATGATGCAGCAGCAGGGAATGGATGAGATCGTGTTGCGCAAGATGAACATGCCGTTGGGTGAGCGTGCCGGACTGGAACAATGGAATGCTTTTCTGCAGAAGCGCAAGGATGCCCGCAAAGAGGTTTGTATCAAGCTGGTAGGCAAGTATGCCGAACTGCCTGACGCCTACAAGTCGATCAACGAATCACTCTCACAGGCTGCCATCTACAACGACCGGAAGCTGGTGTTGGATGTCACTCATTCCGAAAAAATAACCGAAGAAAATGTCAAGGAGCTGTTGGGCAATGCCGACGGCATCGTGATTGCACCGGGATTCGGCCAGCGCGGCATTGAGGGTAAGTTTGTCGCGTTGCGTTACGCCCGTGAGAATGACATACCCACCTTCGGTATTTGCCTGGGGATGCAGTGCATGGTGATTGAATATGCCCGTTCGGTATTGGAACTGCAAGGTGCCAATTCCACCGAGATGGATCCGATGACAACACACAAGGTGATCGATCTGATGGAGGAGCAAAAGCACATAACCAACATGGGTGCTTCGATGCGTCTGGGCGCTTACCACTGTTTGCTGAAGAAAGGATCACTGGCATACAAGGCTTATGGAAAATCAAAGATAGAGGAGCGCCACCGCCACCGATATGAGTTCAACAACAGGTACAAGGAGCGTTTCGAAGCTGCGGGGATGAAATGCAGTGGCATCAACCCCGATTCTGACTTGGTGGAGATAGTTGAGATTCCGGCACTGCGCTGGTTTCTCGGCACACAGTTTCATCCGGAATACAACAGTACGGTGATATCACCCAACCCGTTGTTTATGAGTTTCATGCGAGCCGCTTCCGAGACAAGAGAAATCACAAAGTAACAGAGACAAACAGCGTAAAAATCTGGCAACCAACGGTTGCAGACAAATGAATATGGATAAAAATACAATCATAGGATTGCTGTTGATCACAGCAATTATCATCGGCTTTTCAATTTTCAACAGACCTTCTCAAGAGCAGCTAGCAACACAACAACGGATGCGCGACTCACTGGCACTGGTTGAAAAGGAGCGTGCTGTTGCCACCCCGATTGAAGACACCCTGGAGCAAGGTGTCACAGAGTTGACACAGGGAAGCAGTGCCGTCGATTTCTTCGGTGCCACTCAAGCCGTTTCCGACACCACGGTGACTTCAGCACCCGCTCTCACTGATAGCCTCTCACCCACCGCTCCCGCAACGAGGGTTGAACAGTCGATCGTGCTGGAGAACGAAAAGGTACGCATCCTGCTCAACACGCATGGCGGCAGCATCCGGTCGGTGCAACTGAAAGAACATCTGCGTCATACCGGTGACAGCCTCTATCTCTTCGAAGATGAGGAGGCACGGTTTAACCTGGATCTCTTCAACCGCAACAGCGTGCGTCTCTCCACCGAGCAGGAGTATTTCACTCCTATCCGCAGTGCGGAAAGCAACAGTGTGACAATGCGACTGCAGACCACAACGGATCAGTACATCGATTTCGTCTACACCCTGCCTGCCGATGCCTACATGATGGACTTTGAGGTGCGGGTAGCCGGTATGCGCAACGCCCTTCACCCCGAGAGCCTCACCAACTTCAGGATGTACTGGGAACAGGATATCCGCCAGCAGGAGAAAGGGCGCATGTTCGAGAATCGCTATGCGCGCATCCATTACAAATATGACCGCCAGGATGTGCAGAAGTTAAGTGATTCGAAGAATGACCGGAAGGAGCTCTCCGATCCACTCAAGTGGTTTGCTTTCAAGGACCAGTACTTCACGGCTGTGGTCATTGGCAAGAAACCATTCAGCAATACCATCCTGACCTCCGAGGTGCTGAACGACCCCGACCACATCAAATCATACGCGGCAGAGGTATGGGTGCCGGGTGAGATGAGTGCCGAGAGCGATCTGATCACCGCAGGATTCAACTACTATTTCGGGCCGGTGCATTACAACACCCTGAAGGCTTACGACAAGGGGGTGAGCGACAGCACACAGAAGCTACAGCTGGAGGAAACGGTCTATCTTGGCTATAAATGGTTGAGTTGGGTAAACAAGTGGTTCGTGATTCCAATTTTTAATTTCTTTCTCTCACTCAATTGGGGCATGGGGCTGATTATCCTGATCCTGACATTGCTGGTGAAGTTGGTGATCTCACCGCTCACCTACAAATCATACATCTCCTCCGCCAAGATGCGTGTGCTGCGTCCCCAGATTCAGGAGATCGAGAAGAAATTCCCCGGCAAGGAGCAGGATATGATGATGAAGCGGCAACAGGCTACCATGGAGCTCTACAACAAGGTGGGGGTGAGTCCGATGAGCGGATGCCTGCCGATGTTGATTCAGATGCCGGTCTTGCTCGCCTTTTTCTTCTTCTTCCCTTCTGCCATCGAATTGCGTCAGCAGGGTTTCCTCTGGGCTGACGACCTCTCAACCTACGATTCACTGATTTCCTGGAGTGGCAACATTCCCCTGGTGACCAAGTATCTGGGGAACCACATCAGTATCTTCTGTCTGCTGATGACGGTGGTGAACGTCTTCTACACCAAGTACAACATGAGCATGACCGATACCGGTGCACAGACAATGCCGGGGATGAAGTACATGCCCATTTTCATGTCGGTCTTCATGTTCTTCTTCCTGAACTCTTATCCTGCAGGTCTCAACTACTACTATTTCCTCTCCACGCTCTATACCATCCTGATCACGCTGATCATGAAGCAGACAATCAACGAGGATAAGATCCTGGCAGAGTTGGAAGCCAATAAGAAGAAACCGAAAAAGAAATCGGGATTCATGGCACGCCTTGCAGAAGCACAGAAGCTGCAGGAAAAACAGGCTCGTGAGAAGGCCAAAGAGAATGCCAAACGCAATTACAGATAACAAGTCGAACGACTGGTGCCAAAATATACCGGAGGCGAAAGCTTCCGGTTTTTATGGCACCCTCTCTCTAAGGGAGGTGAACTAATTTTTGGGATGATTGTTCTATTTATGAATCGGGCTTTGGAGCAGTGAACATGCTCACATTGAATGGGGGAGACTGTTCCGACAGATAGATGTTGTGAAAACAAACTATTAAACAATGAATGATATGAGTGAAGAAAAAAAAGTGCTCGAATACGATGAAGATGACTCACTGAAGTTTATCAGGGAAAATTTACCCGAAGAGATGAAAAGTGAACTCAATGACGATGAAATCAACTATATTGTAGATCTTGTTTACGAGTTCTACGAAGAGAAGGGATTTCTGGATGAGCATGACGACACCGAGATCGAGATCGATGAGGATGAGTTGCTCGAGTATATTCTGAAAAATGCCCGCAAGGATGCAATCAAAGCATATACCGACGAACAGATCGAAGCCATCGTAGCGGGCGAACTTGCATATTGTGACACACTCAACCTGTTCGATTGAATCAATCAGTGAATGGGGAGACGAAACAATCATTCAATTTTGATTACTAACGAATAAAAAACCAAACAGACGATGAAACAATTTTCGAAGTTAATGGCCGTAACCCTGCTGGGTGGAGCCATGATATTCTCCGGTTGCGGATTGAACAGAGCAGTACAGGGTGGCGGCATTGGAGCAGGCGCTGGCGCTGCCGTAGGTGCAGGCGTTGGCGCGATTGCCGGCGGCGGAAGAGGTGCCGCCATTGGAGCGGGCATCGGTGCCATATTGGGAGGTACTGCCGGTGCCATTATTGGCAACAAGATGGACAAGCAGGCTGCCGAACTGGAGCAGATTGAAGGTGCACAAGTGGAGAAAGTGAACGAGGGCGAAGCCATCAGGGTGACCTTCGAATCGGGGATCCTCTATGCCACCAACTCGAGCACGCTGAACACCTCATCACGCGTTTCTCTCGACAAGTTTGCCACCTCCCTGCTGAACAACCCGGATACCGATGTGAAGATTTACGGCCACACCGACAGTACCGGTAGCGATGCCATCAACAATCCCTTGTCGGAGCGCCGTGCCGAATCGGTGTACAACTACCTTCTTACCAAGGGTGTTTCCGGCACACGGATGGTGTACGAAGGATTTGGCTCAAAACAGCCGGTGGCTGACAACAGCACCACTGCCGGAAGGGCTGAGAACCGCCGTGTGGAGGTCTATATCCTGCCCAACGCCAAGATGATTCAGGAGGCAAAAGAGCAGGCCCAGTAAAACAGAACAAAATTACAACAACCTCAATCGTACCGCCCTCACCGGTGGTGCGATTTTTTTTAACAATCGCATTACAACGCATATGGCGGAAGATTTACAGATACTGGATAACGGGACTTTAAAAGAGAAATATGAATCGTTGATCCCTCAGCTGCAGGGGCTGGTAGAGGATGAGCCCGACCTGATCGCCAACATGGCGAACATGGCTGCTGCCCTGAAAGAGGCTTTTGACTTTTTCTGGGTCGGCTTCTATCGGGTTGAGGCTGATCAACTGCTGCTCGGCCCTTTTCAGGGGCCTGTGGCCTGTACCCGTATCGCCCATGGCAGGGGTGTCTGTGGCACCGCCTGGAAGGAGGCAAAGACACTGATCGTCCCTGATGTGGATCTGTTTCCGGGCCATATTGCATGCAGCTCCCGCTCCCGTTCCGAGATCGTGGTGCCCCTCTTTTCAGGGGAGAGGGTGTGGGGTGTGCTTGATGTGGACAGCGACCAACTGGATGCTTTTTCGGAAACAGATGCCCATTACCTGGAGAAAATTGTTGCCATGTTAAAATTTTAGTCGCTTTTTTTTGCGATCATCAAACTATATGCTATCTTTGTACCCGCAAAAACAAACAAGAAATTGCGCTGGATAGGGGCAAGAGAGCCTGAATCAAAAGCAGCAACCTGCTTGCATCCATTGCGAAAGTAGCTCGTTTTAATTGCGAAAGTAGCTCAGTTGGTAGAGCACGACCTTGCCAAGGTCGGGGTCGCGGGTTCGAGTCCCGTCTTTCGCTCAAAAAAATACTCCTGTACAGACAATGTACAGGAGTATTTTTTTGGTTTGATCCCTCTTATCTGATTGTGACTGTCGCCATTTTGAGTATCTCCAGGGCGGTAGTGAGTGTGCTCAAGTCGGTGAATAGCTCACCACTTTCACCGGCATAGTGGCTGTGACCGATGGGAGTGAGTGGTGTCGATGTCCCCGGTTTGTTGCTGTCTATCTCTGCCACATAGACCACTGCCGGCTGGCTGGATGTCATATACTCTTTGTTTCCGGGGTAACGGTTGTTGGTCCAGTAATTGTTCCAGTCCCATGATTGGTTCACCTCCAGGTAGATGCGGTACTTTCCCTGCAATGGCTCATCGCTTTGCAGCCGCAAGGTGAAAGATCCTTTGGGTGTTGCACCCGTATAGGCATCCGCAACAGGCGACCGGGAGGTGGGAAGCAGCGTCCCCTTTTCGTTGAGGATGCTGCGTTGATGGATCCAGTAGGGAAGGGAGGCGGGTCGTTCAATCTCTCCAGGCATCCATCTGCCGGTACGCCTGCTGCCCCTTTTAAACACTCCCTTGCCGATACTCTCTGACACAAACAGTGTCTGGATGTATTGTCCGTTGCTGTCGGCCAGCCATACTGCATAGAGGGGATGGTTGTGATGTTTCCCTTTTTCTGCCTGCAATGTAATTTCAGTTTTTGCCTGTTGTTTTTCGCTGAGGGTGGATGCTTCCGGTTTCTCCTGAGCCACCAGCATGTGGCCGGATAAACAGATCGACAAGAATAAGGTGATAACTTGCATAATAGTGATCCTTTAAAATTTGACAATGATCCCGATGGTGGGTAGCACGGTGCCGCTGTAGGTCTCAATCACTCTCAGCTGCTGCCTCTCTTGTGGATTGGCAGGGTCGTCCATCACGGCGCCGTTGCTGTCACGATTGGTGAAGATGGGCGGGTTTTGCGACTGGAAGTTGTAGGCGTTCTGCACGTCGGCATAGAGGTTCAGCATCCAGCGGTTGTAGTAGAACTCCCTGTCAACCCGCAGGTCCAGCTGATGTGCATCATCCAGACGGAGTGTATTGTAATTTGCATAGTCGATATAGGCCTGGTTGGTGACACTCCAGGCAGCCTTGCTGGAGGAGAGTTCCATGTCGATGGGAGAGTAGGGTGCTCCTCCCACGTAACGCCAGCGCATCGAGATGTTCCAATTGCGGGGCAGTCGATAGCTGCCGATCAGGTTCACCATGTGTCGGGTATCCCAATTGGAGGGATGGTAGGTGCCCTCGCTGTCGGTGAACTCGCTTTTGAAGAGGGTGTAAGTCACCGTACTGTTGAGTTTCTTCCAGTCGAACAGCTTCCCCGAGAACTCGATTCCGTAGGCACGCCCCCTCCCGGTGGAGATGATCTCTTCGTCACCGATCTGACCGTAATCGGTACCCTTGCCGGCGATGCTGATCCCTTCCCTCACCGAGAGGGGATAGTTTTCATACTGTTTGTAGAACCCTTCCAGGTTGAAGCGTGTCACATCAGAGGGGCGAAATTCGAAGCCGGCGATGGCCTGGTTGGAGATGATGTGCTTCAGTTGTTCGTTCTTGTTGGCAAAGGCGCCCGCCGCATTCTTGTAGCCCAGGGTGGTATAGGCAGGTCGCATGGCGTAACGTCCGACATTGCCGTTGAGATCCCACTTGTCACTGATCCGGTAGGATGCCGAGAACCGTGGTGAGAACTGGTTGAACGGATTGCTCATGTTCTTGTTGAAGTTGTTGCCGATGGTGTTGATCCCCAGTGAGAGGGAGAGCCTCTCCGCAAGGTAGGTGTCGGAAGCCTGGATGAAGGCCTGGTATGACAGGAGGTTGAGGTCGGTGCTGTAGATCAGGTCGGTGAGTGATCCATCTACAAATGCCTTGCGGTTGGTGTTGTTGGTGTAGTGCGCATGGGTGACTCCGGCACCCACCAGGATCTTTACCGGCAGGTCGGGGTAGCTCCGTTCGAAGCGCAGCTTGTTTTCCGCTTCATCGGAGCGGTAGTCCGATATTTTGGGCTGCGTTTCGTCGTTCTCCTCATACTTGTAGTTGTTGTTGCGCAGCATGTTGCGGCTCAGCACCCAGGTGTCGAAGTAACGGTCGCTGAAGTGCTTGTAGACAGCTCCCACGGCATAGTTCCACTGCTCATAGATGGGCAGGTAATTGAGCAGGTACTTCTGTGCCTCGGTGCCTGTCTCCTGCAGTCCGGTGTTAAGCGTCATGTTGTCGATGGCCCCGATGCCGATGAAGGAGAGCTCGTTCTTCTGGTCGATCCGGTATTTGTACTTCACCTGGAAGTCGTTGTAAGTCGGCAGAAAAGGAAGACCGATCAGCTTGAAAAGCAACTGCAGATAGGACTGGCGGGCTGAGACAATGAACGTTGATTTTTCACCGAGGGGTCCGTCGAGGGTGAAAGCGGCATCGGAGGCGCCGACAGCAAGCTTCGTGTGGATGCGGTCGCTGCTCCCATCCTTCTGCCGGATGTCCATCACCGAGCTCAACGCATTGGGGCGGCTGGCAGGAAATGCACCGGTGTAGAAGTTGATCTCCCGTACGAAGTCGGGGTTGATCACCCCCACGGCACCTCCTGAAGATCCCTGTGTAGCAAAGTGATTGATGATGGGAATCTCCACCCCGTCGAGGTAGAAGACATTCTCTGAGGGTCCTCCACCCCGCACGATCAGGTCGTTGCGGTTGGGGTCGGTGGCGCCCACACCCGGCAAGGTCTGCAATACCTTGGAGACATCACGGTTCACGCCGGCAGCCTTCTCGATATCCTTGACACCCACTGTGGCAAAAGAGACGGGACTCTCGATCTTCTTCAGGTTCACGTTGGGACGGACCACCACCTCGCTGATCAGGGTGGAGGATTCCGGCACGGCGATATCGATGAAGGCAGTCTGGTTGCCCTGTACCTGTATCTCTGCCGAGACGGTGGTTTCGAAACCGACGTAGCTGACCACCAGTCGCACGAATCCGGGATCGATGCCGGTGAAGATGAAGCGGCCATCCAGGTCGGTGGTAGACCCGGTGAGGGTGCCCTGGATCTGGATGGTTGCGAACTCCAGGGGCTCGTTGTTCTTCTCGTTGTATACACGTCCCTCAATCCTTCCCTGCTGGGAATAGGCAAGGAGCGTAATCAGTAAATAAAGCGCTGACACGATTGGTCTTCTCATTGATGAAACAGGTTTTAGGTTTGTTCGTATGCTCGTAAATTCTCAAGGCTGGAAACGCCACCATATGTGACATCTAAACAAAAAAAGGTCCCATAAGTTCTGCACTGTTTGGTAAATATTTTCTGCATTGTCTTCTATCTGTGATTGCACGTGAGTGGCTCCATCACCCTGCACTTTCACCGGCTGTTTCGCATTTCTTAAATCCGCCACAAATGCTGCGTGAAACCGTTTATTTGTGCTATATTTGTATGCGATAAAGAATAGAACGATTATAATTAATGAACAGGATATTCTATCTGCTCATCCTTCTGATTGGGTTCCCCCTTTCCCTGTTATCCTCTGAATTGCCGGCAACGGAGGTGAGAGCTGTTTGGCTTACCACCAACTACGGGCTCGACTGGCCCCACAACAGAACCAGCCGGGAAGCGCAGCAAAACGAACTGATTGCGATTCTTGACAGCCTGAAGAGGCACCACTTCAATACGGTGCTCTTTCAGGTACGTGGGAGAGGAGAGGTGTTGTATCGTTCCAAAATTGAGCCGATGTCGTCACTGGTGGTTACAGGCGGCAACAGCTCTTCAGCGTTCGATCCGCTCGCCTTTGCCATTGAAGAGTGTCACAAGAGAGGACTGGAATGTCATGCCTGGATCGTCACCTATCCCCTGGGCAGCGACAAGCAGGTGAAGAGCCTGGGGAATGCCTCCATCACCCGGAAGCAACCCTCACTCGCCCGGAAGTTCCAGGGTGAATGGTACCTCGATCCGGGCAATCCACGCACCGACGAATACCTGTTGTCGATTGTGCAGGAGATCGTCACCGGTTACGATGTAGACGGCATCCATTTCGATTACATCCGTTACCCTGACAACAAGGGTCGCTTTCCCGACGACACCATGTACCGCCTCCATGGCAAGGGTAAATCGCGGGCCGACTGGCGCAGGGACAACATCACCCGATTCGTGACAAGGGTGTACGACTGGATTAAACAGGAAAAACCGTGGGTGCAGGTGAGCAGCGCTCCGCTGGGTCGTTACCGCGCCATCGGGGACAACGGTCACGGCTGGACCGCCATGGAGACTGTTTATCAGGATGCTGGCCGCTGGATGCAGGCAGGGAAGCACGATGCACTTTACCCGATGATGTATTACAAGGATCATCTCTTTTATCCATTTGTGGACGACTGGATGATCAATGGCAACAAAAGGATTGTGGTGCCGGGTCTGGGTGTCTACCAGATGATCGAACTGGACTGGTCACGCAATGACATCCTGGAGCAAGTGGATTACACAAGAAGTCGGGAGGTGCAAGGTCAAGCCTATTTCCGGTCCGGCAATCTGCTTTCGAATACAAAGGGGATTCTAACAGCCATCGAAGCCTATTATCGATACCCGGCCAAACTGCCACCCATGACCTGGCTCTCGGATACCATCCCTGCAACACCTGCCGATTTGAGGGCGGAGAGAGCCTCCGACGGGCTGTTTGAGTTGCGCTGGCAAGCTGTGGGTGAGGAGAGCAGGGTGACCTACAACCTGTACCGTTCCGACAGCGACGATTTCAACTTGAATCGGGCAGAGAATCTGCTTTCCGTGGGGTTGAGAGAACCTGTTTATCGCATAGCGGTAGCCGATGACGACAAGGCTTATTACTATTACGTGACTGTCTCGGATTCGTATCACAATGAGAGTGCTCCCTCCACGCCCGCATTCTTTTATCACTCCACCACGCTGAAATAAAGAGAAGCACTACAGCGAGACCACAGGATGCAAGGCAGAGAGGAAAAATCGGATCGGAACGTTAGGATAAATCAATTAATTGGAATAATTTTGTAGCAATGGAGGCGAGTCAGAAATTAAGAAAACAGGTGAAGGATGAGTTTATGGAGTACCTCACGCTGCATAAACACCGCAAGACACCCGAACGCTTCGCCATCCTGGAGCACATCTATACGACAAAGGGGCATTTCGACATGGATTCACTCTACAAGTCGATGATCGACGTCAATTTTAGGGTGAGTCGCGCCACCCTTTACAATACCATCGACCTGCTCCTAGACTGCGGTCTGGTGGTGAAGCACCAGTTTGGCGGGAACATGTCGAAATATGAGCGGGCCTACGGCAACGAGAACCATGATCATGTGATCTGTACCAGCTGCGGCCAGGTATGGGAGACCAGGAACAGCGACCTGTTGACACAGGCCCAGCTGAAAAAAATCAAGAAATTCAAGGTCAGTTATTACAGCATGTACATCTACGGCACCTGCAGCAAATGCAGTCATGCCAAAAAGATGGAACTGCAGAAACTGGACCGTGACAGCAAGGAGAAAAAAGGAACCAAATAAGCGGTTTGCTGAACCAACAGGAATGGGTGTACCAATAACCATTCATTCAATTTAACAACACACAGAGATGAAAGTGGACGTAATTTTAGGCCTCCAGTGGGGCGATGAAGGTAAAGGAAAAGTGGTGGATGTGCTCACACCCAATTATGAAATTGTAGCACGTTTTCAGGGTGGCCCCAATGCGGGTCACACCCTTGAGTTTGAAGGTGAGAAATACATTTTGAAATCTATCCCCTCCGGCATCTTTCAGGAGGGTAAGATCAATATCATTGGCAACGGTGTGGTGATCGACCCGGCACTCTTCCGTCAGGAGGTGGAAGCACTGGAGGAGACAGGCCACACGCTGACCGACAGGCTTTATATCTCCAAGAAGGCACACCTGATCCTGCCCACCCACCGTTTGCTCGATGCGGCATCGGAGATCGCGATGGGCAATGCCAAGATAGGCACCACGGGACGGGGCATCGGCCCCTCCTATACCGACAAGATCAGCCGCCACGGCCTGAGGGTTGGTGATCTCTTCCATAACTTTGAGGAGAAGTACCGCCAGGCTGTTGCCCGTCACAAGGAGATGCTCGACCAGTATGATTTTGACTATGATCTCGAGGCTTTGGAAAAACCTTGGTTTGAAGGGGTGGAGAAGATGAAATGTTTCCAGATCATCGAGAGCGAGCACTTTGTCAACCGTGAACTTCAAAATGGTGCCAGGGTGCTGGCCGAGGGGGCACAGGGATCGATGCTTGATATTGATTTCGGCTCTTATCCATTTGTCACCTCCTCCAACACCATCTGCGCCGGTGCCTGCACCGGGTTGGGCATCGCTCCCCGCACCATCGGTGAGGTGTATGGCATCTTCAAGGCCTACTGTACCCGCGTGGGAAGCGGCCCTTTTCCCACCGAGCTGTTCGATGAGGATGGGCAGCTGTTGCGTGACAACGGCCGTGAGTACGGATCAGTAACAGGTCGTCCCCGCCGTTGTGGCTGGATCGACCTGGTGGCACTGCGCTATACGGTGATGCTCAATGGCGTGACCAAGCTGGTGATGATGAAGAGCGATGTGCTGGACAGCTTTGACACAATAAAAGCATGTGTAGCCTACAACATCAACGGTGTGGAGACGGAAGAGCTGCCATTCGACATCACTGAAGGCATTGAACCGGTATGGGTGGAGTTGCCGGGATGGAAGAGCGACATGACACAAATGCAGTCGGAAGATGAATTCCCTGAGGAGTTCAACAACTATGTCACCTTCCTGGAAGAGGAGCTGGGTGTACCCATCGCCATCGTCTCAGTAGGCCCAGACAGGGCCCAGACAATCGTCCGCTGAAAATCTGGCATACTTTTGGCAGATGAACATTTGTTCAACCCAACTGTTTAGATTAATAAATGTAACGATATGTCACCAATTTGGATTCTTTTTATCGGCATAGCAATTGCCGGATGGGCCGTACAGGCTTCTCTCCAGAGCCGTTTTAAGAAATACTCTAAGATACCCTTGCGCAACGGGATGACCGGTCGTGAGGTGGCAGAGAAGATGCTGCACGACAACGGCATCTACGATGTGCAGGTAACCTCCGTAAAAGGCAGGCTCACCGATCATTACAACCCGCTCAACAAGACAATCAACCTGAGTGAGCCGGTGTATGGCTCCTACAGTGTGGCTGCTGCTGCCGTGGCAGCCCACGAAACCGGACATGCCATCCAGCATGCCAAAGGATATGCACCCCTGAAGATGCGCTCGGCACTGGTACCCATCGTCTCCTCCACCTCCAAGTGGGTGATGTGGGTGATCCTGGGGGGTATCATCATGATTCAGACCTTCCCAATGCTGATCTGGATTGGTATTGGCATGTTTGCGCTCACCACCCTCTTCAGCTTTGTCACCCTCCCGGTGGAACAAAACGCTACCAACAGGGCCCTGGCCTGGCTGAGCAGTGCCGGCATCACCGATGTAAGCAATCACAACGAGGCCACCGATGCGCTACGCTGGGCCGGCTACACCTATGTGGTGGCAGCCCTCAGTTCATTGGCCACGCTGCTCTATTACATCATGATTGCCAGCGGTAACAGGAGGTAGTTCCTTTACCGAAACGGTTTAAGGTGCGGTGCGAAAACATTTTCGCACCGCATTTTGTTTATCTGAAGTGCATGTAGCATCTGTTACACCATTGTTTGTTGCTTTACACCATTCATGCGAATCATCGATGTTCGGCAACCAGTCAATAACAAAAAGAGAGGCAGATTCAGATGAAAACGATCCTGGTGACAGGCGGCTCGGGACTTGTAGGCCGGCGGCTTACAGTGATGCTCCGGGAACGTGGGTACAAGGTTTTATGGCTCAGCCGTGATCGCAATCTTCATGCGGATCCCATCCGTTACAAATGGGATTACAGACGCCGGACCATCGACATCGAGGCGGTGAGGCAGGCCGATGTGATCATCCACCTGGCGGGTGCCAACCTGGGTGATGGTCGTTGGAGCGATACCCGCAAAAAGGAGATCGTGGCGAGCCGTGTGGATACGGCCGAACTGCTGTTTGAGACCCTGCAGGAGAGTGGCTGCCAGATAGATGCCTTTATCTCCGCCTCCGCCATCGGTTATTACGGATCAACCGTTACAGAGATGGTTGTCACCGAAGAGGCATTCTCCCCCGAAGATGATTTTCTGAGCGACACCTGCCGGCGATGGGAGGAGGCTGCCTTCCGGTTCGCTGCACTGCAGGGGTTGCGTGTGGTGGCTCTACGCACCGGTTTTGTGGTGGACAAGGGGAGTGATGCTTTCAGGAAGATGATGCTGCCCACGCAACTGGGGCTGGGATCGCCATTGGGTAGTGGGAGGCAGTATCTCAACTGGATCCACCTGGAGGATCTCTGTCGCCTTTACATTCGCGCTGTTGAAGATCCGACAATGGAAGGGGTATACAATGCGGTGGCACCTGAACAGATCACCAATGCTGCTTTCATGCGTACCCTGGCAAAGGCGATGCGCCGTCCTTTCTTCTTTCCCGCAGTCCCTGCCTTTGTCATGCGCCTGGTGATGGGCGAGGCTGCCGAGCTGGTGTTGGGTGGCAGCAGCATCTCGGCACAAAAGATATTGGATTCCGGTTTCCGGTTCCGTTACGAGCATGCAGACCAGGCAATCAGGGCATCGCTCAGGCATGCCAACCGTTAGGTTTGATGAGATAAATGTTGGACAACCAGATATTATTCAATGCGTAAAGAAGAGACACTGCGACGGGTGTACCGTCATCCGCTGTTATCCGAGGAGCAGTTGAAAACAATCAGTGAAGCACACGTCGAGATTGAAATTAAAAAGGGTGAGTTCTTTCTGACGAAAGGAGAGATCTCCAAAAGTTTTCTTATCCTTGATAGCGGTCTGATGCGCTCATACCTCTACAATTATGAGGGTAATGAGATTACCACCCACTTTTTCTCCGAACAGGAGGTCGTGATTGATGTCCTCTCCCTGTTTAAGCAAACTCCATCCGACGGCTACATACAGGCTTTGACCGATTGTTGCTGCTGGATGATAGAGTTGGAACGATTCGAACAGTTTTTTCACTCCATCCAGGCGATGAGTGAATGGGGGCGGGCATGGATGTCGGAACAGCTTTTTGAATCGAAACACCGTGCGGTGGAGATGATTACCGTGAACGCCACAAACCGTTACCTGAAACTGATTAATGAGAAACCGCATGTGATTCGTCAGGCACCACTGAAGCAAATAGCCTCCTACCTCGGGGTGACTGATACCTCCTTGAGTCGCATCAGGAAAGAACTCTCAAAAGGTAGTTTTCTGGCCTCACGTTAGCATCGCTGCTTGTCATATGACAGTTTTTCATTCTCTTTTTTCAATACAATTTATTTCTTGTCATATGGTAAGTGATTCATGTCAGTCAGTGTTTTATATTTGCAAAATAGAATGAATCTAATTAAGTTGGATGGGTATCATTAAAATTGCAGATCGTATGAATAATTCAATCTATCCCGCTGTCTGGTGTAACAACAACGCACGTGAAATGGCAGATTATTACTGCTCCTTTTTTCCCGAGACAGAGATCGTGGATGAAAACCAGATGGTTGTTGTG
This sequence comes from Bacteroidota bacterium, assembly GCA_023399295.1. Classification (GTDB taxonomy): domain Bacteria; phylum Bacteroidota; class Bacteroidia; order Bacteroidales; family Dysgonomonadaceae; genus Proteiniphilum. Next base: position 31,493 of record JAEWQF010000051.1, on the reverse strand, counting down.
CTCTCCATGAAGGGGCAGCGCATCATGTTGCTAAATGGCGGTGACCGGTTCCGCCCCAATCCCTCCTTGTCATTGATGTACCTTACCAGCCGGGAGGAGGAGGTGGAGACTCTCTACCGGCATTTGATTGAGGGTGGCAGTGAGTTGATGCCGCTCGACAGCTATCCTTTTAGCCGGAAATATGGATGGGTGGAGGATCGTTTTGGCGTTTCCTGGCAACTCTACGCAGGTGATGAGAAGGATATCCTACAGCGACTGGTTCCTACCCTTATGTTTGTTGGCAGCAACAACGGGAAAGCGGAGGAGGCAATCAACTTCTACACTTCACTCTTCCAGGAGGCAGAAAAGAGAGGTATCCTGCGCTACAGCGGCAATGAAGGTGAGATTGAAGGCAATGTACAGCATGCCGAATTTAAAATATTGAATTACCTGCTGATGATCATGGATAGTTCCTACCCGCACGCGTTTGACTTTACCGAGGGGATGTCGCTGGTGGTTGAGTGCCATACCCAACAGGAAATCGATCATTACTGGGAACGACTCACCTCCAATGGTGGAGAGGAGAGCATGTGTGGATGGCTGCGCGACAAGTATGGAGTGAGCTGGCAGATCACACCAGCTGTGATGAAGGAGTTGTTACCCCGTTCACCCAGGGTGATGGAGGTGATGATGACCATGAAGAAGCTGGATATCCGGAAACTGCAGGAGGCTGCCGAATAACCGGGTTCAAAAGTAAATGAGCAGTGAATGTTTTTACAAATCAAATATGTTTATTTTTTATTCTTTGGAACTACTTAAAAAACTAGCAATGAAGACAAAATTAAATCCTTACCTCAATTTCAAAGGTACCTGTGAGGAAGCGTTCAATTTCTACAAATCTGTTTTTGGTGGCGAGTTCAAGGGCGGCATCATGAAGATGAAAGATATCGAAGGAATGGAGATCGCTGAAGCAGACCGTGAACGGGTGATGCATGTGACACTTCCCGTCGGTGACGAGTTGCTGATGGGGTCCGATGTGACATCCGACATGGATGCCACTTTCACCACTGGAAGCAGCACCTACATCAGCATTTTTCCTGAAAGTCGTGAAGAGGCTGACAGGATTTTCTATGCCCTCTCGGAAGGGGGAGAGATAGAGATGCCGATGGAGGATGTGTTTTGGGGCGATTACTTTGGCAGTTTCCGCGATCGGTTTGGCATCCTCTGGATGATCAACTATAACACCATATCGGTGTAAGGCTGGAACAGAAAAAAACCTCTCACATTTGTGAGAGGTTTTTTTTATAGATGCTCAATCCGCTTTTGAGATACGGTAGAGTCTACCCTCGTCTGTCACCGCATAGAGGGCCCCGTCGTTGCCGGCACCCACATCGCGGAACCGTTGTCCTTCATTGGCCAGTAGACGCTCTTCGCCCACAACCCTGCCATCCTCTATCACCAGACGTGCAATGTGGTTGCTGTTGAGCCCGCCGATGAAGAGGTTGTTCTGCCACTCCGGAATCAGATCGGCAGCATAGAAGGCCATGCCACTGGGCGACAACACCGGATCCCAGTAGTAGACCGGTTGTTCCATCCCTTCCTTGGCAGTGATCCCCTCACCCACAGTTTTTCCGTTGTATTCGATGCCGTAGGTAATGGCCGGCCATCCATAATCCTTGCCCGGTTTGATCAGGTTCAGCTCATCTCCGCCACGAGGGCCCATCTCACTGAGCCAGAGCTCACCCGTTACGGGGTGGATGTCAAGTCCCTGAGGACTGCGATGCCCGTAACTGTAGATCTCAGGCAGGACTCCTTCGGTGCCTATAAAGGGATTGCTCTCTACCGGTTTTCCTTCGGGAGTGATGTGGACCACCTTGCCGTGGGCCGTCTCCAGCTTCTGCGCGTTGTAACGTGTAGCCAGTTCGGACCGTTCACCGGTAGTCACGAAGAGATTTCCCTCCTTGTTAAACAGCAGGCGGCTGCCGAAGTGCATGCTGTTGTCGAAGTAGGGAATGGCACGGTAGATGATGTGGAACTGTTCAATTGTCGACTCATCATCCGAGAGGCGTCCCTTACCCACAGCGGTGAGTGACCCCTCCGGTGTGCGTTCAGCCAGTGAGAAGTAGAGCAGCCTGTTGTTGTTGAAATCGGGATCGGGAGCCACATCCAGCAGTCCACCCTGACCCCGGTCATCCACCTCCGGAAAACCGGTGATGGGATCGCTCAGGCTGCCGTTGGTGGTGGCAATGCGCAGGCTGCCTGCCTTCTGGGTGATCAGCAATCGCCCGTCGGGAAGAGCGGTGACCGCCCAGGGCTTGGCAAGTCCTTCGGCAATCACCGTCACCTCATAAGGGGTGGTTGTTTTCACACCGGCAATACGGGTTTGTCCCTCAAAGGCGGGTTGATAGTTTGTGTTGGGTTGCCTGTTTTCGACAGGAGGAAAGGTCTCCTTTTGCGAGAGTTGATCTCCCGCTGCCCCCTTGTTTTCTTTCTCCACATCACAGGACGCGGAAAGCAGGAGGTGGGAAAGCAGGAACAAAGCTGTAATCTTAAGTGTATGCATCTGTTTGTGAATAGATAATATTGTATCTGTTCCTGTAACAACCTGTTGTTGCAAATGGTTCATCCTGTGAATGAATCAGCCTATTCAATTTCAACTTCAATCCACTCCGACCTGTCGGGTGGGGTAGGTGTTTTCACTTTACGGGGCGGATTCTGTTTCAGTTCGTCAAGCAGCAGTTCCACAGCCTTCTCAATGGAGGGGTCATTGCCTTTGGCCAGCTCCTCGGGCCGATCAATCACCTCTATATCGGGGTAAACACCGATTCCTTCGATGATCCACTCACCTTCTTCGTTGTAGATCCCAAAACGGGGTACCGAGATGTAACCACCGTCAACCAACCGGGCATTCCCGGAGATACCAACCAGTCCACCCCAGGTGCGACTGCCAATCAGTTTCCCTTCGCCGGTCTTACGGAAGAAATAGGGGAAGGCATCCCCACCGGAGGAGGAGTAGCCATTGATCAGCATTGCCTTGGGGCCGTCGTGGGCGATACCGGGCGATTTCATGGGCTGTGGCAGGCCGTTGCGGTGCCAGTAGACCAGCGTACGTCGATTCAGCAGATCGATCATCCTGTCGGGGATGAAGCCGCCCCCATTGTAACGGTCGTCGATGATGAGTGCCTCCTTGTTGTTGTAGGCCAGCATCCCTTTGAACAGCTCCCTGTTTCCCTCAACGGCGGTATTGGGCACATGGATGTAACCGATCCGGCCTCCTGAAAGACGATCCACCAACTCGCGACGGCTTCTCACCCAGTCGAGGTAGCGCAGCTCATGCTCACTGCTGATTGTCTTCACCGTGTAGTTCTTTGCTCCCACAAGGGTGGGGCTGCTGTTCACCGTCAGTTCCACATGCCTGTTGCCCATGTTCTCCAGCAACTCATAAGGGTTTTGTGCCGTGGTGAGCTCCTCACCGTTGATGCGCAGGAGGTAATCACCCTCCTGCACCTTGATGCCATTCTCAGTGAGTGGTGAACGGCGGCTCTCATCCCAGTTCTCACCCTGGTAGATTGTCTGTATGCGGAAGCGTTTCGCCGACAGGTCGGCGATCAGCTCAGCTCCCAGCAGGCCGCCCTCAATCCGGTCCACCCGGTCGATGTCGCCCCAGTCCACATACGCATGTCCGGTGTTGCTCTCGCTTACCACCTCGTTGAGGATGTAATCCAGGTCGTATCTGCTGGGGAGATGGGGTAGCAACCTGCCATACTTCTCCTTTATTTCATTCCAGTCAACACCATGCAGGTTGTTCACATAGAAGTAGTCGCGGAAGATGCGGAAAGCATCCCGGTAGATCTGTTCCCACTCCTTACGGGGATCAATCTTCATGGTGAGCTGTTCCAGGTCAATCACTCCCTTGTTGGTACTTTGACCCGGTTGGATTTTTGCCACTGAAAGGGATGGACCACTGCGGTAGATGAACCACTTGCCGTCGGCTGAGGGGATGCCATTGCCGGCACCATCGAGGATCTCCTCCGTTTTCTCCTCTTTGATGTTGTAACGCATCACCTTGTTGCCGGAAGCATAGAGCACTCCTTCCTCCACACTGCCCAACAGGCGGTAGTTCCCTGCCTGGATGGGAAGCACCTCGATACGCGAGGCGATCTCATTGAAGTTGATGGTGGCCTTTACCTTGTCGGTTTTCTTGGCATCATCCTTCAACTCTTTTGACACCGCTTCCACCGATGCCGGTTCATTGTCCTCCTTGTAGGGGGTGAGTGTGCTGCCATCATCCTGCAGTGGCAAGGCGTAGATGCGGGTGGCGTTGTTGTAGAGATAGTCGAACTCAAAGCTGCTAAAGGTGAGGTTGAAGTCACGGTTGGAGAGGAAGAAGAGGTACTTGCCGTCACGGCTGAACACCGGGTTGCCGTCGGAGAAGGAGGCATCGGTAAGTTGTCGTTTCTCGCCACTGGTGAGGTTGTAGACCCACAATGCCGTCTGGTAGTTGGGTTCCGTCTTGCTGTAGGCAACCCACTCCCCGTCGGGTGAGAAGCTGTAGTCGGTGATCTCGTCGGCGCTGGCCTCATCGATCACCTGCTGATTGCCGCTGGCGACATCCACCAGCCATAGCTTCATGGTGCGGTCGCTGTAGACCAGGTGGCTGCTCCCGGGCGACCATTCAGCAGCATGTTTCCAGGCTGAAGAGCCGTGTGTGAGCTGTCTTGGTTCTGCATTGGCGCTATTTTCCAGCAGGTAGAGCTCATATTCGCCGGTGGCATCGGAGTAATAGGCAATCTGTTTGCCGTCGGGTGACCAGACAGGGGAGAGCTCCCTGATGCCCTGGGTGCGGGTCAGGTTCCTGATCTCTCCCTTTTCCACCGGAACGGAGAAGATGTCACCACGCGCTTCAATCAGTGCGCGTTTGCCGGTGGGTGAGAGACCATAGCTACCCAGATGATTTTTCACACTCCGATAGGTGGCTTGTAGATGCGGGTTGTCGTAGTGGATGCCGACCCGCACCCTTCTGTTCTCACCCGAAGTGAGGTCGAGCAGGTATAGGGCACCTCCCATCTCGTAGACCAGCCGACCGTTGTCGCCCGAAGGCCACATCACATCGAAGTCGGCATGACGGGTAATCTGCATCTCTTCGCCTGTCGTGGTGTTGTGTCGCCAGATATTGAGGCGGCTGTCACGGTCGGAAGCATAATAGATGTATTTGTCGTGCCATACCGGCCATTGGTCGCTACCGGCCCAGCGGGTAAGTTGTTGGGACTGGTTCTTTTCCAGGTCGTAACTCCAGAGCTCGGTGGCACGTCCACCCTTGTATCGTTTCCAGGTACGAAATTCGCGATCCACCGGCGTGAAGCAGAGTTGTTTCCCGTCGGGTGAGAAGGTGGCGAAACCACCGTTCACAATGGGCAATGGCTCCTCAAGACCTCCCTCCAGATCGATGGTGAAATAGCGGCCGTTCCGGTCGCCGAAGCCGGTGCGGTTGGCACGGAAGAGGATGTGCCGGCTGTCAGGACTCCAGTCGAGCACCACATTGTCGTAGCCTCCCCTCGGGGGCATCTCGCCTACGGAATGATAGAAGGTGAGCTGTCGTGCAGAACCCCCCTCTGCGGGCATCACCCAGATCTGTCTGCTACCAGAATATTCGGCTGAGAAGGCGATCCAGCGGCCGTCGGGTGAGATCTTGGGAAAGAGCTCCAGGCCGGGGTGGGAGGTGACACGACGGGCGTTGCCGCCCGCAGCATCTACCGTCCAGATGTCTCCGGCGTAGACGAAGGCAATCAGGTTGCCATTTACATCGGGCATGCGCATCATGCGGGCATCATCAATGGCGAAAGCCTGCACGATGAGCAGGCTTGACAAGAACATCATTGTGAGTTTTTTCATTGTCAAACAGGATTGGTGGTTCAGAGGCAGCTGTTCAGTATCTCGCGTGTCACATCACCGGTCACATTTCCATTCTCACCGTAGGCGGCACCCCGTTCGTTGAAACGGGTGGCGATGGTTTCAATTGTCTCCTTTCCGACGCCCTCTTCCGGGAGACGGGTGGTCAATCCCAGTGAACGGTAGAACTGCTCTGTCATCTCAATGGCCTTGTCAACCCTCTCCTGTTCTGGCCCTTCGGTGATGCCAAAGATGCGTGCACCATACTGCAGTAGTTTTTCTTTCTTCTGCTCTTTCAACACCCTGAGGGTGCCGGGCATCACAATGGCCAGTGAATGACCGTGGGTGATGCCGTGCAGTGCCGTCAGCTCGTGGCCGATCTGGTGCGTGGTCCAGTCTTGTGTGACCCCCATGCGAATGAAGTCGTTGAGGGCCAGTGTGGCCGCAAGCATGTAGTCGGCCATCAGGTCATAATCGTGCGGGTTCTGCATGATGCCCGGAGCAATCTCCTTTACCGAGAGCAGCACCCCCTCAGCCCAGCGGTCCATCAATCGCGACTGACCGGTTGTTGTCATGTATTGCTCCAGCACATGGGTGAAGGCGTCGGCCAGTCCGCAAGCCACCTGATAGGGTGAAAGCGAGTAGGTCACCTCCGGATCGAGTACCGAAAATTGTGGATAGTTGCCGAAGAAACCATACTTCTCCTGCGTCTCCGCGCGTGAGATGACTGCCGCCACGTTCATCTCTGAGCCGGTGGCCGGCACGGTCATCACGGAGGCAAAGGGGATTTGCACCTTTGCTACGCCACCCATTACGATATCCCATGCATCCCTCTCGTCGGCAATGCCGGCGGCAATCAGCTTGGTGCCATCGAGCACTGATCCGCCACCCACTGCCAGCAGGTAGTTGATGTTGTTCTCCCTGCCCAGCTGAATCGCCTTGCGGAGTGTTTCCACGCGTGGGTTTGGCTCGATGCCCCAGAACTCGATAAAATTGCGTCCTTTGAGCGCTTCTTTTACCTGGTCATAGACACCATTTTTGGTGACACTGCCCCCACCGAATGTGAGCATCAGGTTGATGTTATCAGGCAGCAACGTAGCCAGCCTTGCGATCTCTCCCTTACCGAAAACCAGTTTGGTTGGGTTTTGAAATATAAAATTGTTCATAATTGTTGGTATGTATCTGTTTAGTAAAGTTCAAAATTACAAAAAAATAGTATCTTTATCGCTCATTGGGGTTAAAGGTTTGATTTCAATCGGGCCTCCCGCTGCGGTGATGGATGTAATAACAATTGTGTAACCTCTAAAAAAAAGAAGATTATGGGAATTGTACTTGTACTGTTGGTTGTCGGAGTATTTATTTTGTTGTATGGCGTTTCGATCTACAACAAGCTGGTAAAGCTAAGAACATTGGTGGATGAGGCCTGGAGCGGCATCAACGTGCAGCTCAAGAAACGGCACGACCTGATCCCCAACCTGGTGGAGACCGTAAAAGGGTATGCCACCCATGAGAAGGAAACATTTGAGCGTGTCACCCAGGCTCGTGCCGGTGCCATGCAGGCACTCGATGTGAAATCGCAGGAGGTCGCCGAGAACAGCCTGAACGCTGCCTTGGGCCGGCTGATGGTTGTTGCGGAGCAGTATCCCGAATTGAAAGCCAACCAGAATTTCCTACAGCTGCAGGATCAACTGAGCCTGATAGAGTCTGATATTGAGAAGTCGCGGCGTTACTACAACGGTACGGTACGCGAGAAGAACATCCTGATCGACACCTTCCCCAGCAACCTGATTGCCGGCATATTCCAGTTCACCAAATCACTCTTCTTTGAACTGGAGAACGAAGCCGAAAAAGAGGTTCCCAAAATCCAATTCTGATGCGTGTACTGCTGTTATGGGTGCTTGTCTTCTCTTCCATGGTGCTGGTTGCACAGGAGGAGAGGATCACTTCTTTTCACTCCGATATTGCTATTGCTGAATCGGGTTCACTCACCCTGCGTGAAACGATTCGAATCTATGCCAGAGGAGATATCTTCAAGAGGGGTATAACACGTGCATTGCCTCTCACCAGAAAAGATAGGGACAACAATCGGATACAGGTAGACTACTCCATTCACGAAGTGCAGGTTGACGGCATGCCGGTCAACTTTTTCACCGAAAAGGAGGGGGGCGACCTGGTGATCTACGTGGGTGAGAGAGACAAATACCTGTCACCCGGCTATTATACCTATGAGATTGTTTACGAGACGGCCGGTCAGATCGGTTTTTTCACCGACTATGACGAGCTGAGCTGGAATGTGAATGGCTTGTCTGATAAACCGATGGACAGTGTGGGTGCGGTGGTACATCTACCCGTCGGCGCGGAGGTCATCGCTTCGCGCTGCTACACGGGGCGACAGGGATCGACAGAGAGCAACTGCAGTGTAGTGACCGACGAGGAGGGAGCCCTGGTGGTGCAGGCAGTCAATCTGCCGCCAAACGAGATGTTGACGCTCTCGGTGGGCTTCACAAAGGGTGTCGTCACACAACCACCTGTGCCACAGCCGCGTATTTTCACATGGTTTGAGCGAAACGGGTTGGCGTTGGTGAGTTTCCTCCTTCTGTTGTTATTGTTTGTCTATTACTTCTTCACCTGGCGCAGGTATGGTGTTGATCCACCGAAACCGGTTGTCATCCCACAGTTCTCTCCTCCTGACGGCTTGTCACCCGCCAGTGTGGGAATGTTGTACAAAGGACATTTCGTTGACGACCTGGTCACGGCTTCCATCGTGAACTTGTCTGTTAAAGGGTACATCCGCATCGATGAGGTGGTAGAAAAAGGAGGATTGTTCGGTCTTCGTCGTGACAAAGGATATGCCCTGGTTAAACTGAAAGAGGCTGACAGTGGCATCGCGGCGGAAGAACAGATTGTGATGAGAGGGCTCTTTCGCACCAGAGAAACAATAACCCTTACCGGCAAGTATGATGAGGCAATTGCCATGATGATGAGCGATTACCGCAAGAACATGAAGAAACAACATGGGGCAGTGCTGGGTGAAGGACGCAATCTGAAGTTTCACCTTCTGCCCTGGTTGGCATTCATCGCCTATCTCGTCGTGATGGGTTGGTTTGTGGCGGACGACCTGTTGCAATTCCCAGCCAACAGGAATGCGCTTGTGGTTACCTTGCTGCTCGGCCTGGTAAGCTACCTCTTCTATGCCTGGCTGATTGTGCGTCCGGGAGAAAGGAAATTGCATTACCGCTCTGCGGTGGAGGGACTGAAGATGTACCTTGATGTAGCGGAAGAGAAACAGTTGCAGTTCTTCAATCCACCTGAGGTGACGCCGGCACTGTTCGAACAGCTCCTTCCTTATGCCATTGCCCTCGATATGGAGAAGGTGTGGGGTGAAAAGTTTGAAAAGTCGTTCCTCTCCTCTGCAGTCCAACCTGATCCCTATCAACCCACCTGGTACGGGGGCCGCTATGTGAATGCCGCGCTCTTCGGGCATGCCCTCAACAGCACCCTCTCCAACACGCTGAGCCATGCCGCCATGCAACCACAGACAACATCTGGTGGTGGTAAATGGAGCAGTGGATCGTTTGGTGGCGGCTTCTCGGGTATGGGTGGCGGCGGTGGAAGGGTAGGTGGATGGTGAACATCCTCCCAGCTTGTTTGTTCATCCAATAAAGGAGGCAATGAACGAAGCAGCGAGGATGAATCGTCTCAGCACACTCGATCAGATCAACTATCCCAAATTCCGAGGCAGAATCATCGAGCTTTACCTGCATGCCTTCACCAGCGGCGAGTATGCCCAGTACATTGACCCGCGAACTGCAGGGTCAACACTGGATACATTGGTCCGCAACGGGTGGGGCAACATGCTCTTTGTGGGTGACCGGCTGGCAGGTGTGTCGATGGCGATGACATTGTTGCACGACGTTGATTTCCCTGCTGATGCGTTACCGGCAATACCGCCGGAGCGTACGCTTTACATCAGTGAGGTGATGGTACACGCCGATTTCCGGGGCAGGGGCATTGCCCGGCAGATGGTGACAGCGTTGTTAGAAGGGGCCGGTGACCGTTTTTCTGATGCGGTGATTCGTGTCTGGGAGCGCAACGAACCGGCACTGCTGCTTTACAACAAGCTTGGTTTTAAGCCGGTAGCCACTATCCGGCAGACAAAGCTGGAGGCTCCCGGCCGCCCTTTTGAGATGACAAAGATTTATCTGCACCGGCGCATTTGTTCGTCTGATGTGTGAGATGAGTGGTAGTTGAAAACGATTAATGTATTCCTATAGGTTATGAAAGATTTACTTGCCAGAACCGTCAACTTGCGTACCGGTTCACCCGAAGAGAAGAGAAAAGAGATCCGTGACTATTTTCTGAAGACATGGGCCATCGATGAACTGTTGTACACGCAACTGAAATCGGATGAGGTGTTCTATCATCGGGGTGATCCACTGAGGCACATCATCCTCTTCTATCTGGGTCATACAGCCGTCTTCTTCGTCAACAAGCTCTATCTGGCAGGCCTCATCGACAGGCGCATCAACCCCCGGTTTGAATCGACATTCGCCATCGGTGTGGATGAGATGAGCTGGGACGACCTGGACAACAACCATTACGACTGGCCTCCCGTGGCGGAAGTACGTACCTACCGCGACGATGCGAAGAAGATGATCCTCGATCTCATCGACAACACGCCTTTGGAGATGCCCATCGATTGGCACAACCCCTTCTGGATCATCATGATGGGGATTGAGCACGAACGGATCCACCTGGAGACCTCCTCCGTGTTGATCCGTCAGTTGCCCCTGGAGCTGGTACGTCCCAATCTGTTCGGTACACGTTGTCCCTCTGTCGGTGAAGCGCCGGAGAATGAGTTGGTGCCGGTCTCCGGAGGGGTGTTGCGACTGGGCAAACCGTTTGATCATCCGCTTTACGGCTGGGACAATGAGTATGGAAACCACGAAGAGGTGGTGGACGATTTCAGGGTAGCCAAATATCTCACCTCCAACGGCGAGTACCTTGCCTTTGTGGAGGCGGGTGGTTACGAGACTGCGCATTACTGGACCGATGAGGGGTGGCGCTGGCGCAACTATCGTGAAGCGGCGATGCCGCTATTCTGGAGAAAGGATGACAACAGCTACCGCTTGCGGCTGGTGGCCGAAGAGATTGAGATGCCCTGGAACTGGCCGGTAGAGGTGAATTACCTCGAAGCAAAAGCCTTTTGTAACTGGAAGAGTGAGACAACGGGCAAGACCTATCGCCTGCCTACCGAAGCCGAGTGGTATCGTCTTCACCACGTAGCCCGCCTGTCAGATCAGCCGGAGTGGGGTACCGCACCGGGCAACATTGCTCTGGAACACTTTGCCTCACCCTGCCCCGTGGACCTGTTTGAGCAGGGGGGCTTCTTTGATGTGATCGGTAATGTGTGGCAGTGGACCGAGACGCCCATCACCGGCTTCCCCGGCTTCAAGGTTCACCCGTTGTATGACGACTTCTCCACTCCCACCTTCGACGGAAAGCACAACCTGATTAAGGGGGGATCCTGGATTTCAACTGGCAACGAGGCAACCCTGCATGCCCGTTATGCCTTTCGCCGCCATTTCTATCAGCATGCCGGCTTCCGCTACATTGAGACTGAAGCGCCGCTGAAAATTCAGCAGGCCGATTATGTAACGGATGAGGATGTGACCCGCTCCTGTGAGCAGAACTGGGGAGTTGTTGCCGAAGGTGAAACCAATTTTGCGGTGACACTCAGTCGCATGGCGGGTGATCTGTTGCCGGAGCGACCACAGGCACGCATCCTCGATCTGAATGCCGACACAGGACGTCTCGCGTTTGAGCTGGCAAAATTGTTCAGCGATGTCACCGCGCTCGATTTCACAGCCCGTATGATCCGTGTACCCATTCAACTGCAGGAACAGGGTTATGTGCGCTACACTATGAAAGACGAAGGGGAACTGCTTTTCTACCGTGATATTGTCCTGACGGACTATGGCCTTTCTGAAACAAAAGGGAATATTCTTTTCATGCAGGCAGATGCGATGAACCTGAAACCCCTCTTTAGCGGCTATGACCTGGTCATCGCTCCCAACCTGCTGGAGGAGTTGAGCGATCCGTTGCACTTCCTGTCGAACATTCATTCAAGGCTGAATGAGGGGGGATACCTCTTGCTGGCATCATCCTATGAGTGGGATCCGGAGAGGACACCCCGCGACAAGTGGCCGGGAGGCTTCAAACGGGATGGGGAGCCGGTGACCTCGCTCGACGGTATCCATGAGACACTGGCACCCCAGTTCACGCGCTGCCGCGAACCGGAGGAGCTCACCCTCACACTGAAAAAATCGACCCGCACCAGCGAACAACGCAGGGTGCAGGTCACTATCTGGAAAAAGAACGAGTAGAACTACTCGTTGAACCAGCGGGTCAGGGCATTGAAAATGTTCTCTGTTTCTTTTTTCTTATGCTTTGCGGAAGGGACAAGCACCTTGAGTCCCTTCTGAATGATCTCCACGTTGATCTCGCGACCGCTCTCAACCGGTTCGCCATCCACATGCATGAGGCCGGCGCGGGAGCGCTTGATTGTCAGCTTGCGGGTGACAAGCGTGGTCATCTTGCTGTTTTTGTCGATGTTCCGGGTGAAGAGTTGCAGCGTGGTCTGTGGGATCTCCAATGCGTTCAGTGGCTTGAGGATGGAGACATTCATCTTGCCATCGTCCATGCTGGCGCCGGGAGCAATATAGGCTTCGTTGCCGTATTGCGAGGCATTGGCACAAGTGAGCACGAAGGCCCGTTCGCTTAGGCTCCCCTCATCGTGGGTCAGTTCATACACTTCCGACTTGAAATCGACGGCACTCTCCAGGATGTTGCGCAGGTAGCCCAACGGTCCTCTTTTTTTCTCTTCCGCAAACTTGTCACTGACAAAGGCGTCGAAACCGAAGCCGCAGGTGCAGAAAAAGATCTGGTCATTGGCAACCCCGTAGTCAATGGTGCGACTGTTCCCGCTGAGGATGATTGCAAGGGCTTTTTCGGCATCCATCGGGATATCCAGCTCCCTGGCCAGTCCGTTTCCCGAACCGAAGGGGATGATGCCCAGCGTGGTGTCACTGTTGATCAGCGTCCTGGCCACCTCATTGACCGTACCATCACCACCCGCCGTCACCACATAACGGTATTGATCCTTCACCGCTTGTTGTGCAATTTCAGTTGCATGTCCGGGGTATCCGGTGATGCGGATCACCAGATCATATTTCTTCTGGTCGAAGGCGGCAGCCACCATCTCAGGGATGTTTTTCTTCGATTCTGTGCCGGAGATGGGATTGATGATCAGGCAGACCTTTTCTTTTTTCATGATGGGCTGATATTTCGTTGTAAACACCCGACACTCCCTTTTTGTTTTAACCCTTTTTATTTGTCCTTTCCTGCATTGTTGCGTACTTTTGCACCCATTAATCAAAAAAGATGTTACAACCCGATAGTTTGATCTTCGACATGGATGGTACCCTCTGGGACAATGTGGACAGTTACGTCATCTCCTGGAGTAGAGGACTGGTCAGATCCGGTTATCAGAAGCAGGTTACCCGCAACGAATTAATTGGCTTGATGGGCAAGGAATCCCGTATGATGCTCAACGCCATCCTGCCCGAGGCAGGAGACACTGCCCAGGATCGCCTCTATGAGGCTGTGATCGATGCATACCAGGAGCTGCTGCCGGTGATGAAACCTCGCATCTATGAGGGGGTGTTGCAGGGGCTGGAGCAACTTGCTACACGATACCGGCTGTTTCTGCTCAGCAATTGCGAGGAGGGTGGTTTGGTCAACTTCATGCGACACACCAAAACCGGGCATCTGTTTCTCGATTACATGGAACATGGGATGAACCTGCAGCCAAAACACCACAACATACGGTTGTTGATGGCGAAGCATGGATTGCGGTCACCACACTATATCGGTGACACTGACTCCGACAGTCATCAGTCCACCCTGGCCGGTCTGCCCTTTGTCTTTGTTTCTTATGGCTTTGGCAAGACCGACCGCTATGCGTTGCAGTTTGACACCTTCCCACAGCTGGTGGACCATTATATGAACCAATAATTGGCCGCGATGAAGCCACTCTTTCTCCTTCTGGTGATTGCCCTCTACTTCGGGATGTTGATGCTGATCTCCTGGCTTACCGGCAGAAAAGGAACAGGCAACGACGCCTTCTTTCGGGCCAACAAGTCATCGAAGTGGTATGTGGTGGCTGTCGCCATGATTGGCACTTCCATCTCGGGTGTCACCTTCGTCTCGGTACCCGGCATGGTGCGCAACCTTGACATGACCTACATGCAGATGGTGCTGGGCTTCTTCTTCGGTTACCTGGTGATTGCCTATGTGCTGCTGCCACTCTATTACAAGCTAAACCTCACCACCATCTATGGCTACCTGAATCAACGCTATGGTCCCCGATCCTACAAGACCGGTGCCTGGTTCTTCCTGCTCTCCAAGATTGTGGGTGCAGCCGCACGTCTCTACCTGGTGGCTTTTATCTTGCAGACGCTGGTGTTCGACGCCTGGGGTGTCCCGTTCGTGGCAACCGTCTCCGGCATCATCCTGATCATCTGGCTCTATAGCCACAAGAGCGGCATCAAGACAATTATCTGGACCGACTGGCTGCAGACACTGCTCTTCCTCACCGCACTGCTGCTGATCTTGTGGCAGCTCTCCTCCAAAATGGATTTGAACCTTGCGGCGATCGCCACCACAATCAGTGAGAGTCCCCATTCCCGCATCTTTGTGTTCGACGACTGGCACAGCACGCAACATTTCTTCAAGCAGTTTTTCAGTGGCATGTTCATCACCATTGTGATGACGGGACTCGATCAGGACCAGATGCAGAAGAACCTCACCATCCGCAGTCTCAAAGATGCACAGAAGAATGTCATCTCCTACGGTTTAGCCTTTGCCCCGATCAATTTTCTCTTTCTTTGTCTGGGGGTGCTCTTGCTGGCATATGCCGGGCAGAATGGCATCTCCCTGCCCGAGGTGTCGGATAACATCCTGCCACTGATCGCCAGCGAACAGCTGGGAACGGCAGTGCTGGGTATCTTTGTGGTGGGCATTGTGGCTGCCGCTTTTTCGAGTGCCGACTCCGCTTTGACGGCACTCACCACCTCCTTCTGTGTCGATATCCTGGGCATGCGTCCCATCACACAAAACAGGGAACAGGAAAAACGGGATGTAAAGATCAGACAACGGGTACACCTGGGTATCAGCATTGTATTTGTGCTGATCATCCTGCTCATCGAAGCCATCGGCTCCGACAGCATCATCAACGCCATCTACAAGCTGGCTTCCTACACCTATGGTCCCCTGCTGGGTCTTTATGTGGCGGGTCTCTACACGAAGGTGAAGCCGACGGACAGGTACGTGCCTTATGTCGCGATAACTGCCCCCCTGATCTGCTTCCTTATCGAACTGGCCATGAAGCAGCTCTTCGACTACCAGGTGGGCTACGAGTTGCTGCTCATGAACGGATTGCTTACAGCCCTGGGTCTCTGGGCCATCACAATGAACCACAAAACCAAACTTGCTTAGGTTATGAACATACAAACGGCGGAATTCATCATCAGCAACACCGACCACCACAAGTGTCCGCAGGACGGAAAACCGGAATATGCCTTTATTGGCCGTTCCAACGTAGGTAAGTCGTCACTCATCAACATGCTCACCAACCGGAAAGGACTGGCCATGACCTCCTCCACACCGGGAAAGACGTTGTTGATCAATCACTTTTTGATTAATGGGGAGTGGTATCTGGTCGATCTGCCGGGCTATGGCTTTGCACGCCGCGGCAAAGAGGGACGGGAGAAGATTCGGGTCATCATCGAAGATTATATCCTCGAACGGGAGTCGATGACCAATCTCTTCGTACTGATCGACTCACGCCATGAGCCGCAGAAGATTGACCTGGAGTTCATGGAGTGGCTGGGAGAGAACGGCATACCCTTTGCCATCGTCTTCACCAAAGCGGACAAGCAGGGCAGCGGAAAGATGCTGATGAATGTGCAATCATACAAGGAGAAGCTGCTGGAGAGCTGGGAAGAGCTCCCCCCTGTTTTCATTACCTCCTCCGAGAAAGGAGAGGGCAGGGAAGAGCTTCTGGGATACATTGACCAGATCAACCGCGGCCTCTGAAAAGGGTTAGCGTACGGTGCCCCCTGCGATGTCGAGCAGTTCGTTGGTGATTGATTGTTGGCGCAGCTTGTTGTACTCAAGCTTCAGCTCATCGATCAGGTTGTCGGCGTTGTCGTTGGCGATCTGCATGGCCATCATGCGGGCTGCGTGCTCGGAGGTGACGGAGTCGATGTGGGCAGTATAGAGTTTCAGCTGGATCACCTTGGGCAGGAGTTCCTGCAGCAGCGAATCCCTGTCGGGTTCCACGATGTACTCATTTTCAAATGCTTCCTCCCCACCAACCGGTAATGCCACCGGTAGGTATCGCTCATGTACCACCTGCTGCGTTCCCTTGCTTTGATAGTGGTGATAGATCAACTCCACCCGGTCGATCTTGCCGGTAAGGTAGAGCTGCATCAGTTCTTGTGCGATCTCCCGTGTAGCCTGATAGGAGGGTTTGGGTGCGATGGCTTCAAAATCTCCAGCCACCACCATCCCCATCTTCCGTACCGCTTTTGCCACCTTGCCCCCAATGGGATAGAGCAGAATGTGCTCTCTGCCCAGTGAACGATAGCTCTCTGCCACTGATGCGAGCTTCTCGGTGATGTTGTCGTTGAAACGCCCTGCCAGACCGGTATTGGAAGAGAATGCCACGATGGCCACCCGTTTGACGTCGCGCTGTAGTGTGTAGGGAGACTCATACAGCTCGTAACCCCGCAACAACAATTGCAACATATGGTACAACTCCTGCTCATAAGGGTAGAGTGTTTGGATGAGCTGTTGTGATTTGAGCAGTTTTGCCGATGAGACCATCATCATGGCGGTGGTGATCTTCCGGGTGGAGTGAACCGACTGCAACCTGCTTTTTAACTCTTTGAGTAGTGCCATTGTCGTTTAATCTTGTATCGCTTCAATGGTGTCTGCTGCCACACGTTCAATGATCCTGCCCATGGCATCGTTCATGATCCCTTCGTTGAGGTGGTTGAGCAAATCGTCGCGGTGTTTCAGCTCCATGGTGGCCAGAAACTCCTTCTCGAAGCGATGCACTTTTTCCAGCGGTATCTTCTTTAATAGGCCATGGGTGCCGCAGTATAACACGGCAATCTGGTGTGCCACACTCATCGGTGTGTGTACCGGTTGAATCAGCAACTGTTCGTTTTTCTGCCCCTTGTCGATTGTCATCATGGTGACTGCATCCATGTCACCGCCAAACTTGGTGAAAGCTGCCAGCTCCTGGTACTGTGCCTGGTCGATCTTGAGCGAGCCGGCCACCTTTTTCATTGCCTTCACCTGCGCATTGCCTCCCACACGGGAGACGGAGATGCCCACGTTGATGGCGGGACGTACCCCCTTGTTGTAGAGGTCAGCTTCCAGGAAGATTTGGCCGTCGGTGATGGAGATCACATTCGTGGGAATATAGGCAGATACATCACCTGCCTGTGTCTCGATGATAGGCAGCGCGGTGAGTGATCCGCCACCCTTCACCCTGTCGTGCAGACAGATCGGCAGATCGTTCATCTGTGTCACCACATCCTGTTGTGAGATGATGCTGGCAGCACGTTCCAGCAGTCGCGAATGGAGGTAGAAGATGTCACCGGGATAAGCTTCGCGTCCCGAAGGACGGCGCAGGATCAACGACACCTCCCGATAGGCCACCGCCTGCTTGGAGAGATCGTCGTAAACAACCAGGGCATGTCGCCCTGTATCACGGAAATATTCACCCACGGCGGCACCCGCAAAGGGAGCGATGTAACGCAGTGCTGCCGAGTCGGATCCGCTGGCTGCGATCACAATGGTGTAATCCATTGCCCCATGGTCGGTGAGTGTTTTCACCAGTGAGGCGACCGTCGATCCCTTTTGGCCAATCGCCACATAGATGCAATAGACAGGATCACCCGCCTCGAAGTTCTTCCGCTGGTTGAGGATGGTGTCGATGGCGATGCTCGACTTACCGGTCTGGCGGTCACCAATGATGAGCTCCCGCTGTCCACGACCTATGGGGATCATCGCATCCACCGCCTTGATGCCTGTCTGCAACGGCTTGTTCACCGGCTGGCGAAAGATCACGCCGGGGGCCTTCCGCTCCAGGGGCATCTCCAGCAGCTCACCCCTTACGGCACCTTTACCGTCGATCGGTTCACCGGTGGGAGCAATCACCCTGCCCAGCAATCCTTCTCCCACACGGATGGAGGCGACGTGGCCGGTACGTTTCACAATGAAGCCCTCCTTCACCTCGCTGGTGGATCCCAGCAGAATCGCTCCCACGTTGTCCTCCTCAAGGTTCATCACGATGGCCTGCATACCATTGTCGAAGAGCAACAGCTCGTTCGACTCGGCGTTGCGCAATCCGTAAATGCGCACCACGCCATCGCTGACGCTGATCACCTCACCGGTCTCATCATACCTGATGTCGCTGTCAAGGCCCTCGAGCTGCATGCGCAGGATATCCGACACCTCGCTTATCTTGATTTCGTTGTTTGCCATGTTCTATTCACTGTTTCATCATGTTTCAATGGCCGCGTTCAGTTTCCTGAACCGGTTGCGGATGCGGGATAATTCGCCTGACACGCTGGCATCCCAGCGGGTATCGTCGAGGTAGAGTATGAATCCGCCAATGATACCGGGATCCACCACCGGCTCCACTTCCAGCCTGCCGCCGACAATCTTCCTGATCTGCTCGATAAACCGCTCTTCGGTCTTCTCATCGATTGGCACAGCCGTGATGAGTCTGCCATACTGGATGTTGAATCGATCGCGGTAAAGCTCCAGGTAGCGCAGTGCAATATAGTGGATCAGTTCCTCCCGTTCATTTTCCAGGATCAGCCGGATCATTCGCTCCAGCGATGAAGGCAGATCACCTCCGCTGGCGGTGTGCAGGATGGAGATCTTCTGTTGCTTCGTGTTAACCGTTCCTGCAAGTGCACGGCGCAATGCAGGGTGTGCGGTGAACATGGCAGCAAGCGTCTTCATCCTGAGATAAACTTCCTGCTGCTCTCCCGATGCAATGGCATGGTCCAGCAGTGCTTTGGCGTAACGGGTAGAGATGAGTCCGCTGTTCATTGTTGTCAGGATTTGGAGAGCTCAACTTCGTCCAGCAAGCGGTCGATCATCTTCATCTGTTCCTGCTCGTCACCCAGTCGCTCACGCAGGATACGCTCCGCCAACTGCACCGAGAGGGTCGACAACTCGCTGCGGATGGAGCGCAGCGCCTCTTCCCGCTCCGATTCAATCTTCCTTTGGACTGCTGCCAGCATCTTCTCCGATTCGGCTGCCGCACCGGCACGGGCTTCCTCGATCAGCTGCTGCTTGAGCCGGTTGGTTTCTTTCAGGATGGCATGTTGCTCCTTGCGGGCTTCTGCCAGCATCCGTTCACCGGTCTCCACCACCTTGCCCAGCTCCTCCTGAGCTTCGCGGGCAGCCTGGATGGACGCATCAATGTAGTTTTTCCTTTTCTCAACCGACTTCAATATCACCGGGAACCCATACCTGACCAATATGAGGAGGACGATCCCGAATGAGATCATCATCCAGAACAGCAGTCCGGGTTCGGGCGTCAATAACGACATAAGGCAGTCAGGTTAAAGGATGAAACCACACACTACAATGGCAAAGAGTGCCACCCCTTCAATGAGGGCTGCCGAGATGATCATGGTGGTACGGATGTCGGAAGCCGACTCCGGCTGACGGGCAATCCCTTCGAGAGCCGACTGACCTATTTTGCCAATGCCAAAGGCTGCTCCGAACACAGCCACGCCAATGGCTGCTGCCAATCCCAACGTGCTCAACGCTTCATGCTGAATCTGTAGCATCACTGATAATAGTTCCATACGATTTGTTTAATTGTTTAGTAAGTTTAGTTTATCTTGTTATTGTATTGTTCTTATTTGTGTATCGGTTGATTTGTAGGTGTGTCGGCACCACTGCTTACAGTATGTGGTTCCACCCGTGCCAGACCGATGAAGACGGCTGTGAGCAGCGTGAAGACGTAAGCCTGGATAAAGGCTACCAGCAACTCCACGCAATTGATGAACAGGGTGAACAGCACCGATGCCACCGTCATGGAGGCGTTGATGGTTACTCCCAGGCTCACCGAGACAAATATCAGCGAGGTGAGCCCCAGCACGATGGCATGCCCGGCCATGATGTTGGCAAAGAGGCGGATCATCAATGCAAATGGCTTTGTAAACAAACCCACCACTTCGATGATGGGCATCAACGGAAAAGGTACTTTCAGCCATACCGGCACGTCGGGCCAGAAAATCTCTCTGTAATATTCTTTTGTTCCTGTGAAGTTGACAACAAGGAAGGTGGAGAGAGCCAGCACCAGGGTGACGGCAATGTTGCCGGTGACGTTGGCACCACCCGGTATGAGCGGGATCAAGCCAAGCAGGTTGTTGATCAGGATGAAGAAGAAGAGGGTGAGCAGAAAGGGCGAGTAGCGCGCGTAGTCCTTGCCCACGGTCGGTTTGATCAGCTCATCCTCTACCATCACCACCGCCATCTCCATCAGGCCGGCAAACCCCTTTCTCGGTTTCAGCGGATCACGGCTGATGCTGCGGGCAGCAGTGACCACCAGCAGGATCAGCAACAGCGAACTGAACAGCAGCGACGCGGCATTCCTGGTGAGTGAGAGATCAAGGGGACGGCTCTCGGTACCGTCGGGCATGATCTCCACGATCTTGCCGGCATACTTGCCATCGGCAGCGATGTTGAAACCATGGTAACTCTCTTCACCGTGATGGAACCGGGAAGAACTGAAAAGGTGCCAGCCACCGCTCTTGCTGCGGAGAATCACTGGGAGGGGAAGGGAGAGATCCCTCTCTCCGTTGCCGGTGATGTGCCACTCGTAGCTGTCGGCCAGGTGGTGCAGGATCATCTCCTTCACGTTGAGATCCTCCCCGCTGGCCTTTTCATTAACCGGTACAGCAGTAACGGCAGCGCTAAAGGAAAACAGGGTGACAAGGATCAGTAGGGTGAGGATGATGCTGCGTCTCATAGTTCAAATGGCTCCTTTGGTGGTTTGTCGTGATCAGACCTGTATTTGATGTACTTCTCCATTCGCAGGTAGATATAGGTCTCCCATACCAGGTCGATCAGATAGAAGATGATGAAGACGATGGCAAAACTGCGGATGCCGGCTTTGTGAATGTACCAGTAGATAAGGATGGTGATGAATGAGATGAACACCTTGACCATCTTTAACAGCATGTAGAGGTTCACCATCTTCACAGGATGTGTGATGGCCGAACGGCGAAACTGGGTGATGAAGATGATTCCCAGCAGGTAGAAAAAGAGAGGAATCACAACATACCCTTTTACAAGGAAAGCCGGAAAAAAGGATTCCAGTAACAACCAGATACCTACACCAGTGACGGCCATCATCACGGTGTGATACAGGAGAAAGTTGATGATCAGTTTTTTCATTTCCTGTCGGATTCTTTTTTTCTAACTGCGTCGATGCATACGGTGATCCTGTTGTCACTCACCTCCACGAAACCCTCCTCGATGACCATCGACTTCAGATGACCCTGCACCAGGAAGGTGATGTCGCCCCGCTTCAAGGATGAGATGAGTGGGGCATGGTTCTTCAGTATCTGAAATGAACCCATGGTGCCGGGCAGTGTCACCGATTCCACCTCCTCGACGTGGAACGTTTTTTCGGGTGAGAGGATATCCAGGGTCATTGGGCTGCTTCTGTGAGTTCCATCAGGGCCTTGCCCTTTTCAATTGCTTCCTCAATGGTGCCCACACTCATGAATGCGGTCTCCGGATAGCGATCCAGCTCTCCCTCCATGATCATCCTGAACCCACGGATGGTATCGGCAATGGGAACCATCACCCCCGGCTGACCGGTATACTGTTCCGCCATGAAGAAGGGTTGCGAGAGAAAACGCTGTACTTTGCGGGCACGGTTCACCGTGAGGCGGTCCTCGTCGGAGAGCTCATCCATCCCCAGGATGGAGATGATATCCTGTAGCTCCTTGTAACGCTGCAGAATCTGTTTCACCTCCATGGCTGTATTGTAATGTTCTTCCCCCACGATGGCGGGATCGAGGATGCGGGAGGATGACTCCAGCGGATCCACCGCCGGGTAGATGCCCAGGGAGGCGATCTTTCTGCTGAGCACCGTGGAGGCGTCGAGGTAGCTGAAAGTGGTTGCGGGTGCCGGGTCGGTAAGGTCATCTGCCGGCACGTAGACTGCCTGTACCGAGGTGATGGAGCCGTGAATGGTGGAGGCGATCCGCTCCTGCAGGGTCCCCATCTCGGAGGCGAGGGTAGGTTGGTATCCTACAGCCGAGGGCATGCGCCCCAGCAGTGCCGATACCTCAGAGCCGGCCTGTACGAAACGGAAGATGTTGTCGATGAAGAGCAGTGTGTCACTACCCTCACCACCCGCATCGCGGAACGATTCGGCAACGGCCAGCCCGGTGAGAGCAACGGATGCACGGGCTCCCGGTGGCTCGTTCATCTGTCCAAACACCAGTGTGGTTTGTGACGACTTGAGCTTCTCGTAATCGATCGTGCTCAGGTCCCATTTTCCCTCATCCATCCCTTGCTTGAACTGCTTCCCATATTTGATCACACCCGATTCGATCATCTCTCGCAGCAGGTCGTTTCCCTCGCGGGTGCGTTCACCTACACCGGCAAAGACCGAGTAGCCATTGTGACCTTTGGCAATGTTGTTGATCAACTCCATGATGATCACCGTCTTCCCCACACCGGCACCGCCGAAAAGACCGATCTTGCCACCCTTCAGGTAGGGCTGCAACAGGTCGATCACCTTGATGCCGGTGAAGAGGACCTCTTCGGAGGTTGTCAGCTCTTCAAACTTGGGGGCTTCGCGGTGAATGGGGTACTGCTGTTCGCGACTCAGCTTCTGCAGGCCATCAATGGGGCGCCCCACTACGTTGAGGAGTCTTCCCTTGATCTGTTCTCCTACCGGAACACTGATGGGGCGACCGAGTGCTTTCACGGATAAGCCGCGGCGCAATCCGTCGGTACTGGCCATGGCCACCGTTCGGACAATGTTCTCCCCGATATGCTGTTGCACTTCCAGGAAGATCTCCTGTCCCTCTTTGTGTGTGACATAAAGTGCATCATGAATGGAGGGAAGTCTGGCTTCGAATGAATCGGAGAATTCAAAGCGCACATCCACCACAGGACCGATGATCTGTGAAATGCGTCCAATCAGTTTTGACATAGCGTTAAAAAATATGAACGACCAGCCTCAATCTTTTGCCGGTCTCATGCAAAGATACAAAAATAGGAGAATGAAAAAATGAAATACAAAAAAAAGTCCTGTCTCTCCGGAAAGAGCAGGACCTAGGTTATCTATAGTGTATTTGAGCCACAAGCGAGGATCGAACTCGCGACCTACGCGTTACGAATGCGTTACTCTACCATCTGAGCTATTGTGGCGTTCAATGCGACTGCAAAAGTAAAAAAAAATATGCGATCTGCCAACCGGTTCCACTATTTTGTGCAACGAAAACGGGCAGCATTGCTGCCGCCCGTTTACATTAGATGATGTGCCTCTTTATTTGGTTGCACTCAACTCTTTTTTCTGCCGTTGGTTGCGCATGATGGTATAGGCTACCGGTGAGGCAACAAACAAGCTGGTAACGGTACCCACTACCACACCCACCAGCATGGCGAAGACAAAGCTCCTTACCGCATCACCACCGAAGAAGATGATACAGATGATCACCAGGATGGTGCTGAGACCGGTGTTGATGGTACGGGCCAGTGTGGCGTTCATCGAATCGTTGAACAGCTCGCGCAGGCCGCGCTTCGGATAGAGATGCATGTACTCGCGCACGCGGTCGAACACCACCACCTTGTCGTTGATGGAGTACCCCACGATGGTGAGTATCGCCGCCACGAAGGTCTGGTCGATCTCCATGGAGAAGGGCATCACCTTCCAAAGGAGGGAGTAGAGGCCAATCACGGCGAAGGTATCAATTGCCAAAGCAGCCACGGTACCCAGGGAGAAGGACCAGTTGCGGAAGCGTGACAGGATGTAGAGACCCATACAGATGAGGGCGATGGTGAGTGCCAGGAAGGCGTTGCGCAACATGTCCTCGGCAATGCTCGGGCCCACCTTCTGTGAACTTTGAATGTGGTCGTCGATTGTTTGCCCCGGTGTGATGAACTCCTGGAGTCCTTCACCCAGCAGATCGCGCAACTCCTCTTCCACATTGTCACCTTCCACATCGATCATGTGGTTGGTGGAGATGCGTACCTGGTTGCTGGATCCGATTGTGATGACCCGCACCGATTCTCCGAAATGGGGGGTGAGGGCATCCCGTACCTCACCGGTACGTACCGGCTGGTCAAAGCGCACGATGTAGTTGCGTCCACCGGTAAAGTCAATCCCCACGTTCATGCCGAGGGAGAAGAGTGAGATGAGGCTGATCACCACAAAGGCGGCGAACACCATCAGTATCTTCTTGCTGTTGCCGATGAAGTCGTAGCTGTATTCTTTGAAGATTGCCTTCGAGAAACCGGTGTTGAAGGTGAGGTTCTGCCATTTTCCTTTGGCGAAACGGTTTTCATATACCAGTCGCGTGATAAAGACCGCGGTGATAAAGGAGGCGGCAATACCGATGATGAGCGTGATGGCAAAACCACGGATGGCACCCGCGCCGAAGAGGGCCAGGATGATACCGGTGATGATGGTGGTGAGGTTGGAGTCGAGGATCGCAGAGAAGGCATTCTTGTATCCATCCTCCAAGGCGCGGCGCAGTGTCTTGCCTGCGGCCAGCTCCTCCTTGATGCGTTCATTGATCAGTACGTTGGCATCGACAGCCATGGCCAGTGAGAGGATCATACCGGCGATACCGGGCAGCGTGAGCACCGCCTGGAAGGCTGCCAGCGCACCCAGTGTGAAGAAGAAGTTGAGCAGTAGTGCCCCGTTGATCACCATGCCGGGAATGAATCCGTAGAGCATGATGGTGAAGATGAAGAGCACGATCAGGGCGATGATGAAGGAGATAAACCCGTCATTGATGGCTTCCTGTCCCAATGAGGGTCCCACCACATCTTCCTGAACGATGCGCACGCCTGCCTGCATCTTACCCGACTTGAGCACGTTCTCAAGGTCCTGTGCTTCCTGGGGGGTGAAGTTGCCGGTGATGGAGGAACGACCTCCATCGATGCGGTCGTTCACAGTAGGCGCGGAGTATACGAATCCATCGAGGAGGATCGCTATCGATTTGCCAACCTCGGCACCGGTGATGGTGGACCAGCGGCTGGCACCGGCGGCGTTCATTGTCATGGTGACCTCCCATGCCGATCCCTGTTGTCCCTGGTCGGCACGTGCGTTGGTCACCACATCTCCTTCGAGAGCGGGACCTCTTTTGCTGCCATCACCCTTGAGGGCAAAGAGCTGGAAATAGGTCTCCCGGGTATCTACCGGCTTGAAACCCCACTTGAAGCGCACGTCGGCAGGGAAGAGATCCTTGTAGCGTTGCAGCAGGAAGTTCACCGCCGCGGTGTCGAGCTTGGATACGGTACCCACCATGGGGCCACCCACACCGCTCATGGCGAAGTAGGGTTCGTTGAAGTACTCCACGAAGCTTCTGGTGATCTCGATATCCTCTTCCTCTGCGGTAACTTCGGCAAGCACCGTTGTCTCAGTCTCGACAACTGCAGCCGAGTCGGCAGTGATGGCAGCCGTGCTGTCGGTCACCACGGAACGCTTTGCCGCGGCATACTCAGCCGAGCGGGCGTTCATCTCATTGAAGAAGGCACCCAGTTCATTCACGTTGTAGGTCTTCCAGAACTCCAGGTTGGCACTTCCCTGCAAGAGGTTGCGCACACGTTCCGGCTCGGTGATGCCGGGGAGCTCCACTAGGATGCGTTCGGCACGGTCGAGACGTTGTATGTTGGGTGCCACCACACCAAAACGGTCGATGCGGGTAGCCAGCACGTTAAATGAGTTGTCGGCGACACTGGCAAACTGGGTACGCAACACCGCAATGACATCGCTGTTGCTGGCGGTGGGACTCACCTGATCGCTCATGGTCACACTGTAGATGTTGGCCAGCTTGCCCTCGGGGTTGATCCGCTCGTAGTTCTGCTGGAAAAGCGAGATGAAGTCGGAGGAGCTGCCGCGACGGTTCTCCTTGATGGTCTCGCTGAGTGCCTGGTTGAATTGCGGGTCGTCGGTGTTGGCCAGTGAGCTGAGCACCTGTGCGGCGTTGATCTCAAGCACCACGTTCATCCCCCCCTTGAGGTCAAGACCGAGTCCGATCTCCTTCTCCCTGATCTGTTTGAGTGTGTAGTTCAGGTATACCTTTTCGGTTGACAATGAATCAAGATAATGATTTTTCAGTGCCAGGTCTCCATTTGCGTATTGATCCGCTTTCTTGTTGAACTGTCTTCCCACCACGGTGAAGGAGAGATAGAACAAACAGATCGCCGTCAGGATCAAACTGAAGACTTTAATGAATCCTTTGTTTTGCATTTCAATATTACTTTATGTTTACAATTTGTTTGCGTGTAGGTTGTTAACCGATGTCTGCGAGTTAAGATCCGGGCAGATCGCATGCCCCTTCAATTTTAGCGTGCAAATATACGTTTTTTTTATCTTTTTTAAAAATAATATCGCCGGATTATTTTCTGAGAGCTAATCCGGCGATCTGTTGGGTTGAATAAACTGGATTGCTTATTCAATAAACCCTCTGTTCTTTAACAGATAGATGGGATCGGGTTCCGCACCCCGGAACATCTTGTAGAGTTCCATCGGGTCTGCCGAGTTCCCTTTTGAGAGCACATGCTCCCGGAAGAGACGGGCTGTTTCACTGTCGAAGATCCCCTTTTCGGCGAAGGCCTGGAAGGCATCGGCATCCAGTACTTCCGACCAGAGGTAGCTGTAGTAGCCTGAGGCATATCCTTCCGGACTGCTGAAGATGTGTGAGTAGTAGGTGCTCTTGTAGCGGGGAATGATCTGGTCGATCAGGCCGATCTGCTCCATCGATGCTTTTTCAAAACTGTTGACATCATACGCTTGCTGCTCTTTTCTGGTGTGGTAGTCCATGTCGAGCAGCGCCGCCGCTACAAACTCGGTGGTCGTGAAGCCCATGTTGAACTTGCCTGCAGCTTCAATCTTTTCAATCAGCTCGTCGGGGATGACCTCCCCGGTTTCATAATGTTTCGCATACATCTTCAACACCTCCGGCTTGAAGGCCCAGTGTTCCATGATCTGTGAAGGGAGTTCCACGAAATCGCGAGGCACACTGGTACCCGACAGTCCCTTGTAGGTCACCTTCGAGAGCATGCCATGGAGGGCATGGCCAAACTCGTGGAAGAGGGTCTCCACATCGTCGAGTGACAGGAGTGAGGGGGTGTCGGCCAAAGGCTTGGTGAAGTTGCCCACGTTGTAGATGATGGGACGGACGTCCTTTCCATCGAGGGTAGTCTGCTTGCGGAAGCTACTCATCCAGGCACCTGCACGTTTGCTGCCACGCGGGAAATAATCGGTATAAAAGAGGGCAATGTGGGAGCCGTCGGCATCCGTTACCTCATAGGTCTCCACCTCGGGGTTGTACACGGGGATGTTGTCCAGCTTCTTGAAGTTGAGACCCCACAGCTTGTTGGCGACCATGAAGACACCTTCGCGCACGTGCTCCATCTTGAAGTAGGGACGCAACTCTTCTTCGTTGAGGTTGTACTTCTCCTGGCGTAGCTTCTCGGTGTAGTACCACCAGTCCCACGATGCCAACTCGATACCGGCGCCTTCGCGGTCGGCGATGGCTTGCAGCTCAGCCGCCTCTTTTCTGGCCTGGGGCAGTGCATAGGCCCATACGTCGTTCAGCAGCTTGTAGACATTCTCTTCATTTTTTGCCATCCGCTCTTCCAGTGCATAGGCAGCAAAATTGTCGTAACCAAGGAGGTTGGAACGTTCCAGTCGCAGGTTCACGATCTCACTGATCAGCTTCTTGTTGTCGAACTCGTTGTCGTTGTTGGCACGCAGGTACATTGCCTTGTAGAGTTTTTCGCGCAGGTCGCGGTTGTCGGCATACTGCAGGAAGGGGATCCAGCTGGGTTTGTGCAGCGTGAAGACCCATTTGCCTTCCTCACCGGCTGCTGCAGCCGCTTCGGCGGCAGCGCTGACAACACTCTGGGGCAGTCCGGCCAGATCCGTTTCGTTGTCGATCACCAGCTTGTAGTTGTTGGTCTCGGCCAGTACATTGTTGTTGAACTGAATGGTGAGGGCTGCGAGCTGCTTGTTGATTTCCCGCAGCCGTTCCTTGCCTGCATCGTCGAGCATGATACCTGAGCGCACAAAGCTCTTGTAGTTCTGTTCCAGCAAACGGAACTGCTCGGGGGTGAGTCCCAGTGCATCCGCGTTGTCATACAAAGTCCTGATTCGTTCGAACAGCTTCTCATTCAGGTTGATGTCATCCTCATGTGCTGTCAGTTTGGGCGACATATCAGCTTTTATCTGTTGCATCTCCTCGTTGGTGTCGGTGCCTTCCAGTCCGTAGAAGACCGATGAGACCCTGTCCAGGACAGCACCACTGTTATCAAGCGCCAGGATGGTGTTCTCGAAGGTGGGTGCCTCCGGGTTGTTCACGATGGCATCGATCTCCTCGGCTTCTTGTGCCATGCCGGCTTCAAAAGCAGGGACATAGTCCTCGATTGTGATCTTGTCGAATGGGGGTGCACCATAGGGTGTGTCAAACTCGCTCAGGAAGATGGCGCCCTTCTCGGTCGCTTTCTCCTGGTTGTTACATGCCAGTAATGTCATACATGCAGATGTGATTAAGAATGCTTTTTTCATACGATTATTCCATTGTTTTCTTATAGGTTGTTTCTGGTTATTGTTTGCAAAGATACTCATTTTTCTGATTGATGGAGTCATAATCGACACGAAATCAGGCAGTGGTTTCAAACCACGTTTGCATTTGAAACAGCTGATCGGAAATCAAAATGTGCATGCAAAAAAAAATCAATATTTCTTTGGAAACAACAATTGTATAACCTATCTTTGTGATATCAATATAATATCATTATAAATTTAATTATGGAGACAAAAGAGTTCAATTTTAGAGGTGCCAAACTGAACGGTTTTCTGATGCTGTTCATCCTGTTGTTGTTGCTTGGTCTGAATACCTGGTTGTACACACAGCCGCTCTGGGGAATCGTGACCGGTATTGTTTTGTCGTTAGTCTGGCTCATCCTGCTGGCCGGATTTGCCAAACTGGAGCCGAATGAGGCAATTGTCATGATCTTCTTTGGCAATTACAAGGGTGTGTTGAAAGATACCGGCTTTTTCTGGGTGCATCCCTTTATGACCAAGAAGAAACTCTCAATGCGGGCGCGCAACCTGAACGTGAATCCGATCAAGGTGAACGACAAGGTGGGTAATCCGGTGCTGATCGGTCTTGTGCTCGTCTGGAAGCTGAAGGATACCTACAAGGCGATGTTCGAGATCGATGCGCAGACAATGGCATCCTCCAAGCCTGGTAAGGATGGGATTACAACCTCTTTGGTGAGCAAGCAGATGGATGCGTTCGAGAACTTCGTCTCGGTGCAGAGCGATGCGGCACTGAGGCAGGTGGCGGGCCAGTATGCCTACGACAACAACGTGGTGTCCGACAGCGAACTCACGCTTCGCTCCGGTGGTGAGGAGATCAACGAGGATCTGCTGAAGGAGCTGAACATTCGCCTTGAAATGGCCGGAATAGAGATCGTGGAGGCGCGGATCAACTACCTGGCCTATGCGCCCGAGATCGCGGCTGTGATGCTGCGGCGTCAGCAGGCGGAAGCAATTATCTCGGCACGGGAGAAGATTGTTGAAGGTGCGGTGACCATGGTAAAGATGGCGCTCGACCGGATAGAAGATGAAAACATCGTGGCGCTCGACAGTGACAAGAAAGCGGCAATGGTGAGCAACCTGCTGGTGGTACTTTGTGCCGATGAGGCTGCACAGCCGGTGCTGAACACCGGATCACTGTATCAATAATGGAATGACTTTTTCAATTGGATGCTAAAGACAACATATCATACTCCCGCGCTGTGATAACTCTTTCCTGCACACGATCGGGTAAGATATCAAACAACAGATGAATGCCTAAGAAGGAGAAGACAACTAAGAGTTTTGCACTGCGACTCGACGCGGATACCATGTCAGCCCTTGAGAAATGGGCTGCCGATGAGTTCCGCAGCGTGAACGGTCAGATTCAGTGGGTTCTGGATCAGGCACTCAAAAAAAGCGGGCGCCTGAAGTAGTGGAACAAGATTGAAATTTGTGATTGCAATGAATGGTATACAAGACCGGCTCCGAATCAGCCGGTCTTTTGCATTATTTAACTATACGATCTCGTTAAATAACTAGATATACTAGTTGGATAACTAAAAATGTTAGTTATATTTGCAGCATTGATTTATAACAGTGGAGCAAAATGAAAGAATTGACAGCAAAAGAGGAAGAGGTGATGCGCTATTTTTGGGACAAGGGGGCGTTGTTCGTGAAACAGCTGTTGGCGTTTTATCCCGATCCCAAACCGCATTTCAACACACTATCCACCTACGTGCGTTCGCTCGAGGAGAAGGGTTTCTTGTCGCATGAGTCGTTTGGTTCAACCTATCGTTACCACAGTGTGATCAGTGAAGAGGAGTACCGCAATGATACGCTGAAGAATGTGGTGGAAAAATATTTCAACAACTCCTACCTGAGTGTTGTCTCATCACTGATCAGGGAGCAGGATCTCACCGTGACAGAGATCCGTAAGCTGCTGGATGAAGTGGAGAGGATGCATGATAAAAAGTGAATGCCATGGAATACCTGCTTTATTATCTGCTGCGCGCATCGCTGTCGATGGCCCTTTTTTACGGCTTCTACAAGCTTTTTTTAGGCAAAAATACGTTTCACGCTATCAATCGTTTCGTGTTGATTGCCATCGCAGTGCTGACACTCTTCCTTCCGTTGTTTCGATTCAATGTAATCCCGGTGATGCAGAGCATGACAGTTTCTGATCATCCATCGTGGGAGTTGACACACATTCCTGTTTCAGATTTTTCAAGTATGACGGCAACAGAACCGGTGTTCCCCTGGAGCAAGTTGTTTCTTGTACTCTTTGCGGTTGGTTTTCTGTTTGCTCTGGGGCGATACCTGATTGGACTGTTTCAGCTTATCGCCCTTATCCGTGAATCGCATCAGGAGAAACTGCCTGATGGCACGACGCTCTGTATGAGTGCCAAAGAGATTGCACCATTCAGCTGGATGAACTATGTTGTGCTGAACGGTAAAGATATCCCGGAGCAGCATCGGGTTGTGATCCGGCATGAACAGGCACATGTTCGTTTGCACCACTCGTTCGATATGATTCTTTTCGACCTGTTCACCTCATTGTTCTGGTTCAACCCCTTTTCCTGGTTATTGCGCCGTGAGATACAGTCGGTACATGAATATCAGGCAGATGCGCAAGTACTTAATGAAGGTGTCGAAATAAAACAATATCAACTACTATTAATCCGCA
>JAEWQF010000047.1 GCA_023399295.1 Bacteroidota bacterium | reverse complement strand
AGAAGCGGGGTGTTATATTTATAGAAAGATTGAAGAATAGTATACACCCATAAAAAATGAATTTAATGCCTGGTCTGGTAAGGTAGCAAGATTTCACTAAAGATCAGTTCATAATTGGACACCCCTTCATTGCGCCAAGGGAAATCACTCTTGTTGGAATCAAACCACGCTAACAACCTGGAACAAAAATATCTGATGTCATTCTTGTTCAATTCTTGCATGCTGGAAAGCAAGAAAACAGAAACAAATAGGCAAGAATTACATGTAGTTTCAATTCTCAAATATCATTAGTCGTGATGGTTGGACTTTATTACATTTATTCCTCCAATTTTCAATGTGAATATTTCTGCTTAACGTTCCAAAAAATTACATTTGCATATTGAATCCCTCCTAGGCAACCGATTGGTGGATGATTTTCAGGGATACCAACCATCCAGACATTAACATGAGCGAAGACAAGAACTTGCATGCTGAGTATCTGTCACGGATCAACCGGACATTTGATTACATCGAAGCAAATATAGGGAAACCGATGACGTTGGTGGAACTAGCATCTGTGGCCAACTTCTCCAAGTATCATTTCAGCAGGATCTTTCAATCAATGGTAGGCGAAACACCGTTTCACTTCATCCAGCGTGTCAGGCTTGAAAAGGCAGCAATGATGCTTCTCTACAACAGACATGAACCTGTTTCCGGGATCGCGTACAAATGCGGTTTCTCTGACGTCTCGATCTTCTCCAGAAATTTCAAGAGTTATTTCAGGGTATCTGCCACTCAATACAGAGCGGAGAACTCGAACAAAAGCAATTTTAGTAAACAGGATAGCAACAGTCATCAAGGCGATGAGAAGCCGATTCAATATTTTTGTCCTGTATTAAAAACAATTAAATGGAGGACAAATATGAAACTGAACAAAAGCGTGGAAGTGAAAGACCTTCCGAAGATGACGGTTGCCTACATCCGTCACATCGGCCCCTACAAGGGCAATGAAAAGCTGTTTGAAAATATCTGGAACAAATTGTTTGCCTGGGCAGGACCAAGGGGTCTAATTGGTGGCAAGGATTTCAAGTCGTTGATCGTCTATCACGACGACCCGGATGTTACCATCGAAGACAAGCTTCGAATGAGTGTCTGCATCACCGTCCCAACGGAAACCAAAGTGGATGGAGAGGTGGGGAAGATGGAGATCGAGGCGGCTAAATATGTGATCGCTCGCTTCGAGCTCACCGCTCAGGACTTTCAGCAGGCATGGAACTGGGTGTACGGAGAGTGGTTCCCCTCCAGCGGTTATCAGCCTGACGACAAGCCCTGCTTTGAAATGTATCCTGAGGAACCAGAAAACGGGAATTTCATCGTTGATATCTGCATCCCTGTAAAACCGATTTGATTCAAACTTAGAGCCTGTGTCACCGCAGGCTCTAAGTTTTTGGCTGTTCGCAGAAGATCCCGCAAAAAAAAAATTGGAGTGACAATTGATAACTATGAAAAGAAAAATCAAACAGGTTGATCGGGAATAGGCGAAAGATATTTTTCAGTAATGAGGTGTGCTTTAGTCAATTTTTTTTTATATTTACAGCACCGATTATAAACAATTAGCCCAAGCTTCGTTGTTGGGGTTTCTTCTTTTTTCCCTAAATGCATAGCTTCGCCCGATTATGGACACTCATTCCAATACCCACCTTGATTTTCTGTTAACCACCCTCGACAACCTGAACGACGCCATCCTGGTCGCAGACCCGACAGGCAAGGTATTGTGCACCAATCACGGGTTTGATCGTATCTTTAAACCTTTGGTTGGCGACATCATGGATTGGACGTTCGACTCAATGAGCAGAGATTTCAATGCCTACACCCTGAATGGGCAGCTTCTCCCCCCCGAACAGTGGCCCTTCGCCAGGATCCTGAAAGGTGAGAAAATCTTCCAGGAGCAATTGAATATCAAACACAACGCGGACAAGGACCTCAACCTCTTCATCCAGGTCAGCGGGGGACCGGTCTGCTTCCCCGGTGAGGAGCAGTGCTACGCGATCATTTCTTTCAGCGACATCACAGCTCAGCAGAGAAGCTTCCACCGGCTGCGTGAAAGCGAGGAGAAGCTGAGCCTCTTCATTGAACACGCACCGGCTGCACTGGCCATGTTCGATCGCGAGATGAGATACATCGCCGCAAGCAAACGGTGGCTGGATGACAACAAAGTCTCACTGGAAGAAATTATCGGTGCTGTGCACTATGATGTCGTACCTGATATACCGGAAGAGTGGAAGAAGATTCACCGCAGGGGATTGAATGGTGAGTCTCTGAAGAAAGATGATGACAAGTTTGTAAGGGAGGATGGTTCGATACAATACCTGAAATGGGAAGTAATACCCTGGTTCAATGCACTAAAGGAAGTGGGAGGAATCATCCTTGTAACGGAAGATATCACAGCCAGAAAAGCGGATGAAGAGAAAATCAGCATTGCACTTACAAAATACAAGACGCTCTTCGACAGCTTTCCGATGGGGATCACCGTTACAGATGAACAGGGTAGAATCATCGAAACCAATTCCTTCGCAGAAGAATTGCTTGGTTTACCGGACGAAGAACAAAAAAAGCGACAAATAGAAGGTGGGGAGTGGCAGATCATCCATACCGACGGAACGTCCATGCTGCCTGAAGAATTGGCAAGCGTAAAGGCCATCACTGAAAATAAAAAGGTGGAAAACGTGGAGATGGGGATCCTGAAGCAGGACAACAGCATCACCTGGATCAATGCAACGGCGGCTCCCATCCCGTTAGAGGGTCATGGAGTGGTAATTGCCTATAGCGATATTACAGAACGCAAGTTATCAGAGAAAAAACTGTTTGAAAGTGAAAAGCGCTTTTCAAACATCTTCCACAACAGCCCCGTACCGATCGCCATCACTAAGCTGGTAGGCGGGGAAATCATCCTTGTGAACCCGGCGGTGACCAAATTCTTCGGATTAACCAGGGAGGAACTGATCGGCAGCACCACGATTGAGATGCAATTCTGGCAGGATGCGGAAACACGCGGGAGATTTATTGAAAAGATTCTTACCCAGCACAGCGTGACTGAAATGGAGACCTCTGTGATCCTCAAGTCGGGTGAACAACGGCATGTATTGATGTGGGGAGAGCTCATCGAGTACTATGACGAAGCATGCATCCTGCTGAATATCATAGACATGACCGAAAAGAAAATCCAGGAAGAGAAGATCAGGCAGCAGAATGAAAAAATCAATGCCATCCTTTATTCACTACCTGACAAGCTTTTCATCCATGATGCCGATGGTACTTTCCTCGAGGCATACACCACCAACCCCGACGGCTACATCGTACCCAGAGAACAATTCCTGGGAAAAAACCTCTACGACGTGTTTCCACATGACGTTGCAGACCTCAACCATCGTTATCTCCAGGAATGTATGCAAAAAAGGGAACCGTTATCTCATGAGTTCTCGACCGATTACAAGGGTACCCACTCCACTTTCGAGGTTCGCATCGTACCCTTTATGGAGAATCTGGCCATTCGTTTTGTGCGTGACATCACCAAAAGCAAGCAGGATGAACGGCAGATTCGGGAACTCAACAGCAGTCTTGAGCGTAAGATCGCAGAACGCACAGCTGAACTGCAGGAGAACCGGGACAAGCTGATGCTCAGCCAAAAGATCTCACAGATGGGTATCTGGGAATTCAATACACATACCGGGGAGGTGAGCTGGTCGGAGGAGACCTATCAAATATTTGAGCGTTCACCTGAGAAAGAGCCATATTCGTTCCAGGAGCTTATGGACAGCATCATCCCCGAGGATCGGGATCAATTTGCAGCCTATGCCTACAAAATGAGCCTGGGAGAAAACATCCTCACCTTTGTGCAACGTCATTATACCGAAAAAGGGAACCTGAAATGGGTGAAATATTACATCAAAGGGGTGATCAACGATGAAGCCTCCCATTTTATGGGAACCCTACTGGATATCACAACTGAGAAGGAGAGAGAGCTGCAGCTCGAAAAGGCGGTACATGAGGCGGAGGAGGCCAACAAGGCGAAAAGCATCTTCCTGGCCAACATGAGCCATGAGATCCGTACCCCCCTGAATGCGATCAACGGATTCTCGGAGATCCTTTACAACACGATAGAGGATGAGAAAAGACGTTCGCAGATTGCTTCCATTCGCAACAGCGGACGCAGTCTGCTGAGAATCATCAACGACATCCTGGATCTCTCGAAGGTGGAAGCGGGCAAGATTGTGATCGAACAGGAACCGATGAACCTGATCCGGGTGGTTGGGGATGTCTGCAGCATGTTCGAGAGCAACATCACAGAGAAAAAATTGCTCCTCACCATTGAGTCTGACATCGACTCAGCCCTCCCCCTGCTGATGGATGAAACACGCTTGCGGCAGATCCTCTTCAACCTGGTGGGGAATGCAATCAAATTCACTGCTGAAGGCGGTGTAACCGTTGATATCAGGCACGAAGAGAAGGAGAACAACCTGGTGGATCTGAAAATTCAAATCTCGGATACCGGTATGGGCATCTCTGATGACCAGCTGGAGGCGATCTTCGAACCTTTTATACAACAAAAGGGACAAGGGCATAAGTACTATGGCGGAACCGGACTGGGGCTTACAATCAGCCGAAGGATGGCGGAGGCAATGAACGGGGAGATCTCCGTGAAGAGCAAGCTGAACGAAGGATCGGTGTTCACTCTCTGTTTCAGAGACATAGCTAAAGCAGATTACATACCGGAAAAGATTGAAAAGAGTTTCCATGATTACCTGGAGACTCGGTTCGAAGAGAGCACCATCCTGATTGTGGATGACATTGAAGACAACAGAAGATTGTTGATGGATGCGTTGGAACATACCGGAGCACGCCTGCTTGAAGCCGAAAATGGTTTGCAGGCTGTGGAGACAGCCATAAAGGAGATGCCTGACCTGATCCTGATGGACAAACGCATGCCAGTGATGAATGGCAAGAAGGCCTGTAAATTATTGAAAGAGAACCCCGTGACAGCAAACATCATCTGCATCGGGGTGTCGGCAACCATACGGATCGGCAATGAGGAGAGCGCATCCCACCAACTGTTCGATGAGAATATCCTGAAACCGATCTCGTACGAGAAGCTTTTTGAGTTTTTGATCAAATATCTGAAGAAGACCCAACAGTCTCCGGCATCGACTCTTGAGAAGAGTGAAACGTTACCCGTAGCAGAGCAGCATTGGTCGGATGACTTGCGGCAACACGCCCGGGAAGAGCTTGCTCCCCTCTACCGCCGCGTGATGGCCACGCAACTGATGGACGAAATGGAAGATTTTGGCAGGAGGCTGGCGGAGGCGGGACGGCGCTTTGACAACAAAAAACTGATCAACACCGGCAACAGGATCGTGGATTATGCCGACCAGTTTGAAGTGAGGAAGTTAACCAAACTACTGAAAGATTTTGAGCTTATACTAAACCATGAACTTTAAAGGAAAAAAGCCATGACAACCACTCAGGAGATTAAGAAAAGGATTCTGGTTGTGGATGACAACACCGAAAACATCCGGGTGATCGGCAGTATCCTGCGTCAACAGGGTTACAATGCCGGATTTGCAATGGATGGACAACAGGCTCTGGAGATCCTGAAAGGAAGCGTAGAGGAGTTTGACCTGATGTTGCTTGATGTGAATATGCCGGGGATGAACGGCTTCGAAGTGTGCCGTGAAATTCGCCGTATGGATCGGTTCGACGAACTCCCGGTGATATTTCTCACTGCCAACACGGAGACGGCCCAAATTGTGGAGGGATTCAGTAGCGGGGGACAGGATTACGTGACAAAGCCCTTTCAGGCGGACGAGTTGCTGGCGAGAATCAGTACGCACCTTGAGCTAAGGGAAAAGAGAGCGCTGTTGAAGCAGATGAACGAGCATCTGAATGAAAAGGTGAGGGAGCGCACGCAGGAGCTGGAAGAGTCAAACCAAAAACTGGAGTCAGCTTACCGTGAGCTCCAAAAACTGGATGAATCGAAAGCGGTGTTCCTCCGTCTGATCAGCCACGAGATCAACACCCCCCTGAACGGGGTGATTGGCTTCGCCGATTTTTTAAAAGAGCAATTGTTTTCGAGCGAATATTTTATCCTGATCGAGAAGCTGAGCGAATCGGCCCACCGGTTGAACGATTTTGCCCAGTCGAGCCTGATCATCACACGGATGCACACCACGCCCGATAAGTACGGCAAGACGAGAATCGACCTCAAGGGATTGCTGGACGATCTGCTGACCAGCATCTGCGATCTGGGAGAGAAAAAGCGGATCCGCGTGGCACTACACTGGAACGCTGCCGATTCGATGATCTACGGTAACCATGAGTTGATGGGTATCTGCATGACGCACCTCTTCAGGAATGCCATTCAACATTCACCTGCCGGTCAGCCCATCACAGTAACATGTGAAGATAGTGAGAGTGACCTGATCCTGTCGTTCGAGGACAACGGACCCGGCTTCTCCGAAAAGACTTTCAACACCCTGTTTCAACCCTTCACGACCAGCGAGGAGCACATCGACAACAACAGAGGCCTGGGGCTCTACATCGTGAAGCTTATCGCTGATTTTCATAAGGCCGGCATCCAGATCTCAAACAGACGGGAAGGGGGTGCATGGGTTGAATTGCGATTTCCAAAAACAGAGCTATCGGCATTTTGAGTTGATGCAACCACAATATTCAGGAGCACTCAATTTTCGCTGAGAGGGTCTGAAATTATCGGGGAAAGATTTACTTTTTTAGATGATCCAGCTCTGGGACGGTATTTCACAGCTCTCAAAATTCAGGCTTTCACCGGTTTTATCTCCTTGGCACGATTTGAACCGAATTATGAACAACTTGGAATGACAATAGTGCGGCTCGGCAACAAAAATTTATCAATCTGCTTCTCATCGATTTACTTTGAGCATTATTAATCATTAAAAATTGAAAGGATGAGAACAATGTTTATCTGTTTTACACTGGTATTTTCTGTTGCAATCAATGCAGCTTATGCCCAAAGCAACCACACGATTGAATACCCTGATCAGTTGCCCGGGGACTTAATGCTCGATCGTTCAATCAGTCGGTCCTATCATATCATAACTGATTATATGGATTATGACCTCATGGGTAGTTTTCTCAGAAAAACGACTATTGAAGGTGACTATACCACGGGTCTGGAAGGAGATTCCGTACGGTGGAACAATGTATTTGTTACTTCAACAAATGAGGTGGGACAACCATTCAGTGAGAAAAAGGATTTTCTTGAAAACTTTTCATACCTTCCTACATCGGAAATTGTGAGCCCCAGTTTTTTTCAAAACATGCCGGAAGATGAAGGGTTTCGTATGAAAAATCTTATCTGGGATATGTTCATGTTACAGGACATCGCATATTGGTACTGGGATTCTTTGAGACTGAACCGGGATTTCGACGCAAGTGATTTAAATGCCTCAGTTGATCTTGCCGGAAACGGGTCATTTGAGAACAATAACTTTCAATTGAAATGGCTTGGCACGACAAGAATGAATGATGATGTGTATGCGATTATCAAATATTCTACCATGAACAACAAAGTCAATATTGAGATGGAAAACCTCTCAATGAAGGGTAGAAGCCATTACTGGGGCGAAGTATATGTGTCGCTTACCGATAAGCATGTTGAATTTGCAACCCTTACCGAAGATGTCATCACCGACCTTTCAGTAAACGGCCAACCGGGATTCAAAGGATATGTAGTGAGGTTAATCACCTTGTCACGAACGAAATAAGAGAGTGGTATGAAAAAGAAAATTTCAAAAACAAGTTTCTGGGTGCTTTACCATGTGGGCCTGTTGATCTTCAGCTTCGTTGCCTCGTTTCTGATGAAATATCAACAAACCGGGGATTGGCATTCTCCAACGGCTATGGTTGCATTTATTACCATATTCCTGATGTCTGCCGGTATCGGGTACATGGCTATTTTCATGGTAAACAAGGCAAGCAGGTACAATCAGACCCGGATAAATAAAATGATCCTGCCGGCGTTGCTGCTGTTTTATGTCTCGGCTTACCTGATTGCCAACATCGCAATCACAATCGGTGTTTTTGGATGGTTTGTCTATATAGGCAGGGATCTATCGGAATTCTGGCACCACCTTTTCAGGTATGAGCTGAATTTTACCAGTGGACAGTTCTTTGTATGGCTGATGTTTTTTACCATCGCATTTTTCTACACACTCTGGCGTAAATCCGTCACAAAAGAACAAAAACTGCGGGAAGAAAACCTGAAACAGAGATACCAGAATCTCAAGTCGCAGGTCAATCCCCATTTCCTCTTCAACAGCCTCAACACCCTTTCTGAGATTGTATATGAAGATGCGGAGAAGGCAGACAATTACATCCGGAAACTATCCGGGATATACAGGTACATTCTCGAAAATGAGGAGACCGACCTGATACCGCTGGATAAAGAGATAGCATTTGTGAGACAATACTTCAGCCTGCAAAAAGAACGCGATAACGATAAAATATCACTGGAAATTGATCTGCAGCATGCCGGCAAATTCAAAGTTATTCCTGTATCTTTACAGATACTGGTTGAGAATGTCTTAAAGCACAACGTGATGTCGCAGGAGAACCCGTTGATCGTACGGATATATGATGAAAACGGGTATGTGGTGGTCTCCAATGTGATTCAGAAGAAAAATATTATTGAAAGCTCTACTCAAACAGGATTATCCAATCTGAAGGAGAGAGTGAAACTAATCATGAACAAGGAGCTGATCATATCCAAACAAAACAACCATTTCCTGGTAAAATTACCACTGATCGAATTTGAAAATGAAAGTACTGATTATTGAGGACGAACGGACTGCTTCGCAAAAGCTGAAGCGATTACTGGGAGAAACCGACCCTGACATTGAGATTATTGATGTGCTGCAGTCCGTGGAACAATCGATCAACTGGTTTCTGAATCATCCGAAACCGGACCTGATCTTCATGGATATCCAGCTGGAAGATGGTATCTGTTTCGAGA
>JAEWQF010000044.1 GCA_023399295.1 Bacteroidota bacterium | reverse complement strand
ATGGAGTCGCTACGGCTAAAATATTATCGGACAATAGATGTGAAGTTACAGCGATTAATTCAGGAACAGCGGTTCTTACAGTAACCGATACAAAAACTCTGCAAGAAGCATCTGTTGTTGTAACAGTCCAAACCAAACAACAGCGGAAAATTTCTGATATTATTCCTGTTTCTTATTTAAATGAATTAATAAGGTTGGGTATGCCCATATATGAAGGAACAACACCTCCAAATGTAAATGGTGCATACTATATCTCACCAATTGTTTGTGCGGCGACAAATATTCCATATGATGGAGTTGAACCTGGTTACATTTTTTCTGATGAAATTGTACATTACAGTAATCAAAATAACAATACTTTTGATATAGATGTAGAGGAGAAGGGTATACAAGGCAATCAAGAATCTTATTCTTCCTCAATTCAAACAGCTATTTCGGGCAATGGGAGGTACTTTACGGTATATGGGTTATTAATATCTTATGATTCAGCCAATCCAAATAAGATTGCTCATTTTGCAGAAATTCATTCGGGCAAATTGAACGATGATGGATCTATTGCATATTATACTAGAGGTCTAATTTGTGTATATAATCAAACTGCACAAGATGTTTTTATTGATGAAGGTGAAGGTAGGATTGCTTATGACAGTGATTATTATTCACCACGTGTTTCATGGAATATGACAAGAAGTGCCAAAAGTGGCAACAAGGAACAGAGATCTATTTTTATGAAAAGTTACTAACTAATATCAATGCATATGTAATACATCAATTTCATAGACATGGGTTATGCAAGACCGCTTATCTAACTGCATTACGATGTCCATGGCATGTTAGGCGTTTCGGGGATGTATGTCATCATAGCAAGAATCATGTCATTTATTCTCACATTTACAGCTAGTATTAATAATGCTTGTTGCACTCATCTATATATTTTACAAAAGCCCTTGGAATATCAATTATTTCGTGGTTTGAACCACCAATTAACTGGATTAATTTTAAGATGGACTGAGAATAGATCCAGACACTTTATTTAAATAGATCAATCTAATTTTTATAATACTTTATTAGTTCATAAATGATGTTTTTGCTTGGTAATTAATGATATATTGTTTATTTTTGATGCAGACACATTTTGGATACCCATGAAAGTAGACACAACTTCAGATCACATTGGTTTAACATAAGAATTTGTAATAGAACTTGAATCAGAATGAAAGGACTTTTCATTCATATGGGTTTTTTTATCTTGATGACCTGTTGCATTGCATCAGTTTTCGCGCAGGAGTATACCTTGCCCCCCTATCATCTTTACGGGTTTAAAGATGGGCTGCCACAAATACAAATGACTGCATTGTTCCAGGATAGCAGGGGGTACATATGGGCAGGCACCAACAATGGCATTGCTCGTTTCAATGGTGACAGGTTCTCTCCCTTTACCGCGAAGAACGGATTCCCGTTTAGCTATGTCAATAGCTTTTACGAAGACAGGGAGAGCCGTGTATGGGCTGTGTGCCGTCATGGCATTGCCTGCATCAGCGGAGACAGTATCGTGGCATACCCCTGTCCCGACTACCTGCTGGGCAGAATGAGCCCCGGTGATTCCGACACGTTGTGGTTGTCTGCCACAAGAAGAGTGGATGACCGCTATTGCCTGGGTTATTTTCTTTATGGCGATTATCATTTCCTTGATTTCGAGAAGGATCAACCGCTGTTTCGGGGTTTTGCCGATCTTGAATATGATGAAATGAGCAAGAAGCTTTATATCGCTGATATCCGTGATGTTTATTGTTACTACAATGGTGTGTTGAAGCAGCTCAACTCACCCGATATGGATGATGATTTCCATTTGACCAATGTGATCGTAATTGCTGATGAG
Source organism: Bacteroidota bacterium (assembly GCA_023399295.1). Classification (GTDB taxonomy): domain Bacteria; phylum Bacteroidota; class Bacteroidia; order Bacteroidales; family Dysgonomonadaceae; genus Proteiniphilum. The sequence continues at coordinate 34,935 of JAEWQF010000044.1, read as the reverse complement.
TTGCTGTTAACGTACACAGCGTTTCAATATTCCGAAACCCAATTCTACAAATTGCATCAGGGAGACTTTAAACGGATTGGCGTTTTAAAAGATAAATCCTGGAAGGAGCCGTTGCCTTCGGACTACAAAAAGCAAATCTCTTATTTCATTGCCTCGGAAGACTACTTTCTGGAGGAGGGTGAAATGTATGAAATCAACATCCCGGAGCACCTTATCATCACAATGCTCAAAGACAGGGAGAACAGGTATTGGTATGGTGCTGAGCGCGGCTTGTTGCGGGTTTTATCGGGTATATTCACGAACTACAATACTGCTTTTCTGCCCGAAGTGTGGTCGGTTTCCGAACAACCGAAAGGCAAATACTGGTTTGGATCTTTTTCGTTTGGATTGAAATCGATGCAGGATGGGAAACTATCGAACGTGCAGAACAGGGGCGATGAAATTGAGCGCCACTATTTTCATCCGGCAACAAATGAGAAGGGTGACATCTATTTCGCTCTGCAGGATGGCATCCTGAAACGATCGAGTGGGGGTGACATGACGATGCTCACCTATTCCCCCAATAGCAACCACACCGTTTGTTTCTACACCTACTACGACACCGAACGACACTGCCTGCTGGGTGCATTCAGGGGAAATGTGGCTGTCTGGGACGATCACGACAATTTGATCCGTGAGATTGGCCGTGTCGCTGATAAAGAACTCTCCGGTTATGTGCACTGCATCGCCCAGGACTCCACAGGGAACTATTGGTTTGGGTCGCCCGACATCTATTTCTATCACTGGGACAGAAACAGTCTGAAGCAATACGTTTCGTCGGCCGAGATTCACAACTGTTTTGACATCGCTACAGATCATACCGGCACTACCTGGTTTGGAACACAAAAAGGGCTTTATTACCACGATCGCGATCTGGACAGTCTGATTCACGTGGATGCGCCTGAATTGCAGGACTGGGTGTTGATGGTCTTTCCTGTGGATTCAGGACGTTTGCTGCTGTCCCAACCCGACGGGCTGTACCTGCTGGATCTTGAGAGATTTAAACGGAGTGGTGAATACGCCTTTTCTGTATACAACGAGGCAAACGGGTATCTTGGTGGTGAGCCGGGACAGGCGGGTGCATTCAGGGATTCGAATGGAGATATCTGGATTCCCGGTTCTGAACTGCTCTGCCGATTGAATCCGGAGTTTCTGCCAAAAAATGAGATGCTCAGCATTCAACCGCTCTTTACGCGTTGCAATCACATCCAAATATTGTACGGACAACAGGAAATCACTTTGCCTTTGAATCAGAAATCGGCAACTGTGGTGCTGGATGCGATCTCATACAATCGGCCCCGCCCAGTAGTGTATCAGTACAGGACAGAGTTGACCGGCGACTGGAGTGCTCCGCAGAAAGAGAATTACATCACCTTTACCGACCTGCCACATGGGAAGACATCTCTTTATGTACGGGCTTCATTCCTTGGGTTAGGCGGGTTGGTTGCCAACAATGAACAGACATTGATACTCAATGTCAGAAGATCATTCTACAATCAGCCCTGGTTCACTCCATTGGTCTTTTTTCTGTTGTTGTTGATGCTGATAATTGGTGTCATTGTGCAAGGGCGAACATACTCAAAGATGCAGAAGGCACTTACACAGGCCACGATAGCCGAGGTGGAAACAATTCAGATGCAGATGAATCCGCATTTTGTCTACAACGTTTTGGCAAACGTGCAGTCGCGCATCCGAAATAAAAGCATGGAAGATGCCGAGGTGGTGTTGTTGAAATTATCGCATCTGACACGCAGTTTTCTGCATTCCATCACACCACATCTGACGAGCGAAAAGGATATACACAATCCGGGAATCGATAAAAGCAGATTGCAACAGAATCTGGTAACCCTTGAAATGGAATTGAATCTCTTGCAGGAATTTGTGGATTTTCAACAGATGCTTTATCCAAACAGGTTTGTCTATTTGTTGAAAGTGGGCAATGAGGTGGATCTGAAGGTTGTGAAGATTCCGCCCATGCTGTTGCAGCCGTTTGTGGAAAACGCCATCAGTCATGGCTTGATACCCAGGAATAGCATTGGGCTGTTACAGATTGATATCAGAAAGGATGCGAAATCGGGGAAAACGGTGATTGATGTGGTGGATGATGGGATCGGCTTGGAACGATCGGAAGCATCGCAACGGCTCTCAAGAATGAGTTATCCCTCGCGTGGCAGAAAACTGACGATGAAAAGAATTACATTGCTGAACGAATTGGGCTTTCACATTGAAGTGAAAACGGAGTCTTCTTCCGCAGGCACAAAGATAACAATAGAATTCTGATGACTTGAATACCATGAAAAAAGGAAATCAAACAAACACAATGAGAGTGGTGGTTGCAGATGACATTCCCGATACACTGGAACTTGTGTGCTCTTTGGTTGAAGAAGTGTGCCCTCATGCCGATATTGTAGCCAGGTGTACCTCGCTTGCTGAAACAAAAAAAGCTATTGATGAGCATGAGCCGGAAGTGGTGCTGCTGGATATCCAGTTCGCACAGGAAAGGAAGACAGCTTTCGATCTGCTTGACCTGTACAGGGGGAAAATGCGATCGAATGGAGTGCAAATAAGCGAAAAGGATTCAATGAACAAGGATGCATATACTCCTCTCTTCCGGCTTATCATTTTCTCCGCACATTGTGAATCGGAGTATTACGATATGGCTTTTCAATATGAGGCGGTTCACTTCCTGCCCAAGCCGATTGACAAGTTCAGACTGAAGGAGGCGTTGGAACGATCTACAATTACACCCGTTACAAAGCAGAGTGTTATTCCTTCGGACTATCGCAAGAATAAATTGATTGTGCACACGATAAATGCAACTCATTTTATTGACGTTGATGATATTGTTGCGCTACAAAGCATCGATTCCCGTACGGTGATTACGCTGACCAACGAGATGACGATAAAGAGCTCCAGAAATTTGGGTTATTTTAACTTACAGCTTGCTGATCATGACCACTTCGTGCGTGTGCACAACAATGCCATTGTGAACCTGCATTTTGTTGAGGGTATTTCAAACAAAACAGACAAGACAATCTTACTGAAAGCATCCTTCGGAACGATTAAAGGTTCTCGCGAAGGGTTTAAGCTGTTGTTGGAGAAGTTGATGTAAGGGGTCGGAGATCAGTTATCAGTATCAGGAGTAACGAATTGTATAATAAATCGATGTCATATTGTAAAGTGATCTGGTTTTATATATCTTTGCCGTTTAACATATTGGGGATTTAACTGCTCTTCAATAATCTGAGTTACGATGAAAAATGAGAAATGGTTTTGGTTGATGCTGCTCCTGTTGATGGGGGGCTTGCTGATGAGCGGTTGCGACAAAGTAGATGATGAGACGGGCGATGAGGAGGAGTTGCTGGGTGCTTCCAGGCCGAATTACACGGGCGACGGCAGCGATGAGCTGCCACAGACGAACAACCTGTCGGGCTCCATCTGGCAGGGTGTTTCGGATGAGTATACGCTGCGGATAGATTTTAACAAATCTGATTGCTTGTTTACCGGATATGATTATGTTGCCAAAAAGGATACCACGGCGCAGTACAGTTACAATTTCTCCTGGCCTACACTTACACTTACACCCGAAGGTGAGAAGGGGGGAGTGCTTACAGGAAAGGCCACGAAAGCGTTGACAAAGTATACAATGACTTTCGCCGATTCAACGGATGCAGCGGTTTGGATGAAGGTTGAAATAAGAAGGGGTACAACCTTCCGATAAGCCAATTGAGGGAACCAAGTCCTGCTGACAGGATGATCTTGAAACGTCCGGAGTGATCCGGGCGTTTTTTTGTGTGAGAATTATTATGGAAATATTTCCTTAATCGGGTAGAGTTTCGTATCTTTGCATTCAGTTTAACAAGATCACGGTGGAGGGTCCGGATCACCGGTTCGGATCGGTTTGTTTTAGGCTATTCCCCGGCTCTGTTTTAGGTTGTTACAAGCATGAACTATTTGACTCCTACGGAGGCTGCCGACGCGTTCAGACGGGCGGCCATTGAGAAAGAGAAGCGGCCTTTCCCGCAGTTCGCCCTGATGGCGGTGCTGGGTGGGGCCTTCATCGCCTTCGGCGGATTGCTGACGGTGATGGTGGCGGGCGGCATGCCGGGTGTGGCGGCAGCCAACCCGGGCCTGGTGAAGTTCGCCGCGGGAGCACTTTTCCCCATCGGGTTGATCATGGTCTCCGTCACAGGGGCTGATCTCTTCACCAGCGACTGTGCCGGCTTTGGCTTCCCGCTGTTGCGCAGGGAGCTGAAGATTGGACGTGTAACTGCCCTGCTGCTGATTTCCTACCTCTTCAACTTCTTCGGTGCGCAACTGGTGGCCTGGCTGCTCTCCGCCCATGTGGGAATGCTCGACAAGGAGCCCTGGCAATCGTACCTTCATCATCTTGCCGACGCGAAGGTGAACCAGGCGTTCTGGCCGGTCTTCGTGAAGGGGATCGGCGCCAACTGGCTGGTCTGTCTCGGCATGCTGATGGGCTTCGCGGGCAAGGATATCGCCGGTAAGGCAATTGGAATATGGATTCCGGTGATGCTCTTTGTCACGCTGGGCTACGAACACTCGATCGCCAACATGTTCTTTCTCCCGGCGGCAGTCTATACCGGTGCGGAGATCACATGGGGCGCCTTCATCCTGCAGAACCTGATCCCGGCCACACTGGGCAACATCGTCGGTGGCATGGGACTGGTGGGAATGGTGTATGGGTATTTGTTTTTAAGCGGTAAGCGGTAAGTAATTAGCAATAAGCAATAAGCTATAAGTTATAAGCAATAAGTAGTAAGCGATAAGTAATAAGTTATAAGCTATAAGCTACGAACATCAAACTACGAACCACAAACATCAAACTAAGAACCCCAAACTAAAAACCACAAACCAAGAACATCAAACTTACAAACGTATAACATACTAACATACTAACATAACAACATATTAACATAGATATTATGGTAAAGAATCAAAACGCATGGGAAGGGTTCCGCGGGGAGCTTTGGAAGAAAGAGATCAACGTGAGGGACTTCATCATGAACAACTATACGCCTTACGAGGGGGACGACACCTTCCTGCAGCCCTCTACTGAGCGGACTCAGAAGGTGTGGGACAGGCTGACGGAGATGTTCAAGGAGGAACAGGCCAAAGGAGTCTATGACGCGGAGACGAAGCTGCCGCAGCAGATCGACAGCTACGGGCCGGGTTACATCGACAGGGAGAACGAGGTGGTAGTAGGACTGCAGACCGATGCGCCGCTCAAGCGTGGCATCTTTCCCAAGGGAGGCATCCGCATGGTGGAGAATGCACTCAACGCCTACGGCTTCCAGCTGGATCCGGTGACAAAAGAAATCTACACGCGCTACCGCAAGACCCACAACGAGGGGGTCTTCTCGGCATACAACGACGAGATGCTGGCAGCACGCAAGTCGGGTATCATCACCGGTCTGCCGGATGCCTACGGTCGGGGACGCATCATCGGCGACTACCGTCGTGTGCCGCTCTACGGTACCACGGCACTCATCGAGGAGCGCAAGGATTTCATGCAGCGACTCGACATCCAGGAGTTCACCGAGAACAGCATCCGCAGTCGCGAGGAGGTGAGCGAGCAGATCAAGGCACTCAAGGCGTTCGAGAAGATGTGTACCGGCTACGACTTCGACGTGAGCCAGCCTGCACGTGACAGCCGCGAGGCGGTACAGTTCCTCTACTTCGCCTACCTGGCTGCCGTGAAGGATCAGGATGGCGCTGCCATGTCGATCGGTCGCACGTCAACATTCCTCGACATCTACATCGAAAAGGACCTACAGGCGGGACTGATCACCGAGAGCGAAGCACAGGAGCTGGTGGATCAGCTGATCATCAAGCTGCGCATCGTGCGTTTCCTCCGCACACCCGACTACAACGAGCTCTTCTCGGGCGACCCGGTGTGGGTGACCGAGGCACTGGGCGGACAGACCGTGGACGGCCGCACGCTGGTGACACGCACCTCTTTCCGTTACCTGCACACGCTCTACAACCTGGGGCCCGCACCAGAACCCAACCTGACGGTACTCTGGTCGCAGCAGAGCCCCGAGAGTTGGAAAAGCTTCTGCGCGAAGGTATCGGTTGACACCTCAGCGATACAGTATGAGAACGACGACCTGATGCGTCCCGACTATGGTGACGACTACGGCATCGCCTGCTGCGTGTCACCGATGAAGATTGGCAAGCAGATGCAGCTCTTCGGTGCACGAGCCAACCTGGCCAAGTGCCTCCTCTACGCCATCAACGGCGGTCGCGACGAGAAGTCGGGCGCACAGGTGGCTCCTCGCTACGAGGCGATCACCTCGGAGTACCTCCACTATGAGGAGGTGATGGAGAAGTTCGATCTCTCGATGCGCTGGCTGGCGAAGGTCTATGTGAACGCGTTGAAGGTGATCCATTACATGCACGACAAGTATGCCTATGAGGCATTCGAGATGGCGCTGCACGATGGGGACGTGGAACGGATCAGGGCGACCGGCATTGCGGGTCTCTCGATCGTGGCGGACTCGCTGGCGGCCATCCGTGACACACGGGTGAAGGTGATCCGCGACGAACGGGGCATCGCCGTGGACTTTGAGCGGGAAGGGGAGTATGTGCCCTTTGGTAACAACGACGACCGCACCGACCAGATCGCGGTGGAGATCACCCGCAAGTTCATGGGTTACCTCCGTCAGCACGAGACCTATCGCAACGCGAAGCCGACACAGTCGATTCTGACGATCACCTCGAACGTGGTCTATGGCAAGAAGACGGGTGCCACACCCGACGGACGTCCTGCCGGCGAGCCCTTCGCTCCGGGTGCCAACCCGATGAACGGCCGCGACAAGAAGGGTGCCGTGGCGGCACTGGCCTCGGTGGCGAAGCTGCCCTTCCAGCATGCGCACGACGGCATCTCTTACACCTTTGCCGTCTCGCCGGGATCGCTGGGCAAGGAGCAGGAGCACAGGGTCTCGAACCTGGTGGGTCTCCTCGATGGCTACTTCACCGCCGACGGCGGGCAGCACCTGAATGTGAACGTCTTCGACAAGGAGCTGCTGTTGGATGCGATGGCGCATCCGGAGAACTACCCGCAACTGACGATCCGTGTGTCGGGCTATGCGGTGAACTTTGTGAAGCTGACACGCGAGCAGCAGCTGGATGTGATTTCGAGGACGATTAATAAGAAGCTGTAAGTTTTAAGCTGTAAGCTATTAGCTGTTAGCTTTAAGCTTTCAACTTTCAACTTATAGCTTATGACTTATGGCTTATGACTTATGGCTTATGACTTATGGCTTTTAGCTTTCAGAGAGGGAATGTTTTCTTGTCTGCACTTATTCCCTGACCTGTCAGCGACTCGGTTATGAAAAGAAAATGGTAGGAAACATTCATTCTTTGGAGAGCTTTGGTACGGTGGACGGCCCCGGGATACGCTTCGTGGTATTCCTGCAGGGCTGCCCGCTGCGTTGCCTCTACTGCCACAACCCGGACACTTGGGAGAAGGGGAGTGGTTGCTACCAGATGACACCTCAGGAGCTGTTGGAGGAGGTGATGCGTTACAAGAGCTTCATCGCCAAGGGGGGCGTTACGGTGACGGGCGGTGAGCCTCTGATGCAGGCTGAGTTCGTACGCGACTTCTTCCTGCTCTGCCGCCAGAAGGGGATCCACACAGCGCTGGACACCTCGGGAGCGCTCTGGTCGCCTGTAGTGCGGGAGGCGCTGGATGCGGCGGACCTGGTGCTGCTCGACGTGAAGACGATCGATCCACAGCAGCACAAGGAACTGACGGGTGCGAAGATCACCAACACGCTGCGCTGCCTCGATTACCTGGAAGAGAAACAGATTCCCGCCTGGATCCGCCACGTGGTGGTGCCGGGATGGACAGATGACGACCGGCGACTGCAGCAGCTGGCGGACTTTCTAAAGCCCTACCGCTGCATCGGGAAGGTGGAGCTGCTGCCTTACCACACCATGGGCAGCCACAAGTACGAGCAGATGGGGTTGCCCTACCGCCTGGAGGGGACACCGGAGCTGTCGCCCGAAAGGCTGGAGCGGGCAAAGGAGATATTTCAGTTAACAGCCAACAGTTAATCAGAGCATCGCATTCAGTTCTTCGTTGTCTGTTCGTTGGTTCTCTTTGGTCTTGATGACGAAGTCGCGAGGGAGCATGCCAAACTGGTTGCTGAAGCACTTGGCGAAATAGGAGGGGCTGTTGAACCCGACGATGTAAGCGATTTCACTGATCTGGTACTCGTTGCCGCTCAGCAGTTCAGCCGCCTTCTTGAGCCGTATGAGTTGGATGTAATCGTTGGGAGTCATCCCCGAGATCGATTTGATCTTCTTGTGCAGGCTGGAGCGGCTCAATGCCATGTCGTGCGCCAGGGTCTCGATCAGGTTGCCCGATTCGGAGAGGTTGTGCATTATGATCTTGTTGATCCTGGTGAGAAACTCGATGTCGCAGGTGTTGTGCGCGATGCTTTGTGGCGGGATGAAGGGAGAGGTGGTAAAAATCTCTTTCAGCTGGGTGCGGTTCTTGATGATGCTGGCTACCTGTGCTTTCAGGAACTCGAGTGAGAAGGGTTTCTCGATGAACACGTCGGCACCGTAGTCGAGCCCCTCGGTCTTGGAACGTATGTCGGTCTGTGCCGTGAGCAGGATGATGGGTATGTGGCAGAACATGGTCATGGAGCGGATCGCCTTGCAGAGCGCAATGCCATCCATCTCGGGCATCAGGATATCGGTGATGATGACATCGATGATGGTGTTTTCTTCCAGGCGGGCCAATGCTTCGTTCCCGTTGCGGGCTGTCATCACGTTGTAGTGACGGGAGAAGTTGTTCTGAAGGAAATTGAGCATTTCCAGGTTATCTTCCACGATCAGCAGGGTGTTTGCAAACTCCTTCTTCTCCTCCTGATAGTTGTCGTCATTCTCCGTTTCATCGGCATGGATCTGATTGCCGTCGAGCAGGTCATCCTCGAGTCTGGAGGGATTGGATGCAGAACTTACGTAGGGGATGGTAACCGTGAAAACGGTCTGATCGGTATCGCTGAATACCTTGATCTGGCTGTTGTGCTTGTCGACAAGCGACTTCACCAGCGCCAGTCCGATGCCGCTCCCCTCCTTGCGCAACAGCTCCTTGTCGTCGTTCACCTGGAAGAAGGGTTGGAAGATCTTGTCCCAGTATTTTTCCGGTATCGTGTTCCCGTCGTTGATCACCTCCAGGGTGATCGCCTTCCCGTTTTGGGTGAGTTGCACCCTGATCTTCGTTTCGGCGTACTTCAGCGCGTTGCTGAGCAGGTTGCTGACGATCTTGGTGATTGCTTCCGAGTCGACTTCGCAGATGAGCGGCTCATCGGGAAGCGAGACCTCCAGCGCGATGGAGCGCAGGCGACACGCTGCCTTGTAGCGGTAGCTGACCTGACGGATGATCTGGGTGAGGTTGTGCGGCTTGAAGTTGTAGACGATGGTGTGTTGTTCGATTTTCCGGAAATCGAGCAGTTGGTCTGCCAGGGCATGCATTCTTTCCACGTTGCGTTCCATTACCTGCAGGTTCTCATGCGACTCGGGATTCACCGGCATGGTTTGCATGATGCTCTCAAGCGGTGCCTTGATGAGACTCAACGGTGTACGTATCTCGTGGATGATGTTGGTGAAGAACTGTATCTGACGTTCGTAGAGTTCGTTGTCCTTCTCCATCTGATAGAGCACCATCTTGCTCTCCAGCTTCTTCTCCTCTTTCTTCCGTGAGAGATAGAAAGGGAGGAAGATCATCGTGAACAGGATGAGCACATATAGTGCGATCATGTAGCTGCGTTGCCAAAGCACCTGTTTCACGGTGAGGGGGATGGTGATCCATTCGGATTCATCGGCCCAGACACCATCACTGTTTGCTGCTTTGAGATGAAACTGATATTTTCCCGGTGGCAGGTTGATGTAGGAGGCCGACCTGTCGTTCACCGTGTGGAACCACTCCGCTTCATGTCCTTCCAGGTAGTAGGCATATTTGTTGTGCGCCGGAAACTTGTAGCTGATAGCGACAAAGTTGAAGCTGATGGAGGGATTGTGAGGGCCGATGGTGATGGGATGACGGAAGTCATATTCCGTCTGATTCTCATGATTCTTCACGCTTGTCATCATGAGACGGGGTGGAACCTTGTGGGTATTTAGCAGTTTGGTGTTGATTGTTACATACCCTCCGGCATACCCGAAGTAGAGCAATCCCTCCTCGTCGACGTAGGAACTGTTGTAGGAGTAATAGTTCCCCATCATCCCCACGCTCTCTTCAAGTACCTGCACCATGCCTGTTTCGAGATCGATCTTGTGGATGGCGTTGCTCTTGCCGATCCACAGATTTCCCTGGTGATCGGCCTCTATGGAGCAGATGATCCCAGTGGAAATGGAGATCTGATCGGATACCGGCACAAAGTGTTGTGTCTGGTAGCTGTACTGGCACATGCCTGCCCCCTCGGTGCCGATGAACAACCGTTCCTGATTGTCCTGATAGAGACAGATCAACTTGTCACTGGGCAGCGCGCCGGGAGCGCGGTGATAGCGGTAGGATCGCCAGGCGTCTGTAGCCGGGTTATAGCAATATAGTCCCTGATGATAAGTGGCAATCCATATCAGTCCCAGGTGATCTTCCAAGATGCTGTGGACGCGTGTGTTCTGGATCTCCGGCACACGGGTAAAGGTCTCACTCACCGGATCGAAGATGTCGAGACCGAGGATGGTGCCCACGTAGATGGTTCCCTGCGATGACTTCATGATGGAGTAGACCGCGTTATGAAACAGGGAGGTGGAATCACGGTCGTCGTGGACATAAAGACGGCTCTTGCCGTTTTTGTCGATCCGCATCAGACCATGGGAGTAGAAACCCACCCAGAGGGCATCATCGAAGGAAGCGAGCTCCCTGATGTTGTCGTATGGAACCAGATGATCGAACTCCTCATACATGCCGGTGAGTTTGTTGTAACGGCACAACCCCCCGAGGCCATCTCTGGCGCTGATCCATATCTTGTTCTGGTCGCTCATGTCGCTGACAAAGGCAGAAACCACCCGTCCCTGTGATTCCGGTACACGGTGCTGGATGATCGCTTTGTAGCCGGGTCGCAGATAATGCACCCCATCATAATAGGTGCCCATCCAGATCCCTCCCTCACGGTCCTGCACCAGTGAGAAGATGGATTGTATGTCTGCCTCCTTCGTGAATTTGTGTGAGATGGTGTTGAAAGAAAAGAACCCGTTCTCAGTGCCTACTGCCAGCTCGTTGGGTGTAAACTGCGTGATGGCGAGGATCTCATATCGTGTCGTCGGATCGTCGGATATTTGAAAATCACGCCACTCTCTGGTTTCGAAATCGTATCGGATCAACCCTTTGTTCTGGGTGCCGATCCACATGCAGTTATTTTGAATGTCGTTGTAGAAGGAACGGGTTTCGTAATCATCGTTGTTGATTCCTTCATTGTTTACTGCGGTGATCAGAAATTTATCCTGTTGTTCATCGTAGCGATAGACGCCTCCTTCGAACGAGGTGGCCCAGATGCCGCCATGGTGGTCTATGGCCAAATTCCAGTGGTACCTCTCCGTAGGATAGAGCTTCATAGTGCCTTTGGTCAGGTTGTACCGGTAGATGCCTACATTTACTTCAGAGATCCACAACTCGTCGCGAAGTTGCACAATCGCATTCACGGTACCGTTGATCTCTCTGCCTCCAGCTGTTGATTTCGTGAAGCGGGAGAAGTGACCCCGTTGCATGTCGCAGAGATAGAGCCCCTCGTCGGTGCCAACCCACAACTCCTTTCCGGGGTTTACTTCATAGAGTGCACGAATAAAGCTGTTGCCGATGGAAAGTGAATCGTTGAGGTCATGTTTGTAGATGCTGTTGTTGTATCCGTTGTAGCTGTTCAGCCCCTCCTTGGTACCTATCCACATCACGCCCCTGCTGTCTTGCATCATCACCCACACCGAGTTGTGCGAAAGGTTCCCGTTCACCCGCGAGGCGGTGACACCCGACCCGGCTTGCAACAAGCCCGATGAAGAGAGGAGGAAAAGCGAAAGAAGAATGGATTGTATTTGTTTCATGATTGTGGTCATGGCATTGGGTCAAAATTACAACATTTCAGCAATTGTTGAGGCGTAAAATATTGTAAACAAATAAAAATATACTGTTAATTCGATATTTCCAATATTTTTTCATAATCGAAAAGAATTGTTTCATCAGCTTATACCGCAATTCTGTTTCTTTGTGTGTTTCGTTAAGTAAACTAATATCAAAAAAACTTAAAAAATGAAGGGAGTGAAATTTCGCAGATTGATTCTGGCTTGTTTGCTTTTTACCCTGTACGCTACAGGTCTGTTTGCACAGGCTACCATGACAGTAAAAGGTGTAGTCACCGACGGCAATGAACCACTTGTGGGTGTATCAGTGATTGAGAAAGGCACTGTGAACGGTACATCGACCGATGTGGATGGTCAGTTTAACCTTAAGGTGAATGAAAATGCGGTGCTTGAGGTCTCGTTTATCGGTTTCACCACGCAGTTGGTGCGGGTGGATGCCAGCAGAGACCGCTATGACATCACACTCGTAGAAGATGATGTATGGCTCAACGAGGTGGTTGTTGTGGGATATGGTGTGCAGCAGAAGAAGCTGGTGACCGGTGCCACCATCCAGGTGAAGGGCGACGACATTGAAAAGCTCAATACCACCAGCGTGCTGGGCGCGCTGCAGAGTCAGACCCCCGGGGTATACATTACCCAGAGCTCCGGACAGGTGGGTGAGAACTACAAGGTGAATATCCGTGGTCTGGGTACCGCCTCCAGCAATGAACCATTGTATGTGATTGATGGGGTGCCGGGTGGATCGATCAACGCGCTCAACCCGAGCGACATCGAATCGATCGACATCCTGAAGGATGCCGCCTCTGCCGCCATCTATGGAGCACGTGCCGCCAACGGGGTGTTGCTGGTGACAACCAAACAGGGGAAATCAGGGAAGACAAAGGTCTCCTACGATGCTTACTTCGGCGTGCAGAACGCCATCACCAATGGGGTGCGGCCTGCCAATGCGAAGGAGTACATGACGCTGATCAACCAGGCGTTGATGACACAGGATCCATCGGGTGGATTGCTTTACAAATGGGAAGAGGAGTTGCCGGCAGAGCTGCTGACAGCCGTCAACAACGGATCATGGAACGGTACAAACTGGCTGAAGGAATCGACAGTGAAAGATGCGCCCATAGAGAGTCATTCGGTGAACATCACCGGAGGATCGGATTACTCCCGCTTTGCCATGGGTTTCTCCTATCTCGACCAGACAGGAACAATCGGTTATCCCGCTACTCCCGAGTATAGCCGCTATACGGCACGCATCAATTCGCAGCACAGCCTCTGGAAGAAGAATGGCCGCGACATCATCAGCTTTGGTGAGAATGTGGTCTATTCAAACTACGACAAGAAAGGAGTACAGATTGGAAGCATGTATAGCAACAACATTCGCAACCTGTTGAAGATGACGCCACTGTTGCCTGCTTACAACAAGGATGGCGACTATTACATCTACAAGGATATGCAGGAGAACAGTTGGATGTTCGACCAGGCGATGAACAATCCATTGGCACAACTCGACTATACGCGCAACAACAGGAACTCCATCTCCAGGCGGCTACAATCGAACGCTTACCTCGAGATCGCTCCCATTGAGAACCTCACCTTCCGTAGCAGTGTGGGGTATCACTTCTCCCAGAACTCATCGCGCAGTTATGTGCCTGCCTATACGTTGTCGGCCAAGACAGCCAACCCGACGGATGATGTGAGCCAGTCGCAGTCGTGGAGCTCTCGCTGGACACTGGAGAACACGTTGAACTATACCTTCTCTCTCTCCGAACACAACTTCAACAGCCTCATCGGCCAGTCGGTTGAGAAATGGGGATATGGTGAGAGTCTCGATGCCAAGAATTCCTACTCACTCTTTCCGGGCTCGTTCGATCATGCCTACATTGACAATACACAGGGACTCGACACCACCAACTCCGAGATGGGAGGAGGCCCCAACGCTGACGGCAGCCTCGCCTCCTTCTTTGGACGTGTGAACTACAACTACCAGGAACGTTACCTGGCATCGTTGGTGATGCGTGCCGACGGCTCCTCCAACTTCTCACGCGGGAACCGCTGGGGTTACTTCCCCTCCCTCTCTGCCGGATGGGTGATCACCTCGGAGGAATGGATGAAGGGCACCGACAAGTGGCTCAACTTCTTCAAGCTGCGCGGTAGCTGGGGTCAGAATGGGAACTGCAACATCGACAACTTCCAGTACCTGGCTACTATCGCTTTCAATACCAACGCCTATTACTACGACGACAAGGCCACTCCCTCAACTGGCGGCTATCCCGACCTGCTGGCCAACAAGGATGTGACCTGGGAGACCTCGGAGCAGCTCGACTTCGGTTTCGATGCCCGCTTCCTGAAATCAAAATTGGGTGTCAACTTCGACTGGTACAAGAAAACCACCAAAGACTGGCTCGTGGTGGCTCCCACCTTGCTCCTCTATGGTGCTGGAGCTCCCTACATCAACGGTGGCGACGTGCAGAACCAGGGTGTGGAGCTGGCACTAACCTGGAACGACAAGATAGGAAAAGATTTCACCTATGGTGTCTCACTCAACATGGCACACAATGCCAACGAGGTGCTGCGGCTGGCAAACAGTGAGGGCATCATCCACGGTCCCGAGGCGGTGATCGCCGAGAACACCACCGAATCGTTTCGCGTGGAGGTGGGTTACCCGATGGGTTACTTCTGGGGTTACAAGACCCTCGGTGTCTTCCAGAACCAACCGCAGATTGACAGCTGGCTTGCCGATGGCAATGTGGTGCGGCAGGATAATCCGAAGCCGGGTGACCTGATCTTCCATGATAACAACGACGATGGCGAGATCAATGCCGATGACAAGACAATGATTGGCAACCCTCATCCCGATTTCACAGGCAGCTTCAGCTTCAATGCGGCATACAAGGGCTTTGACCTCTCACTGACGGCTTATGGTGCATTTGGCATGCAGATCCTGAAATCGTATCGTTCCTACTCCGATACACCCAACGACAATTACACCAACAAGGACCTTACCAAGTATTGGACAGGTGAGGGATCGACCAACAAATACCCGGCTTTCGCCTACGGCAAGAACATCAACTTCCTCGATATCTCGGATATCTACCTGGAAGATGCCGACTACGTGAAGCTCTCGAACATCACCCTCGGCTACGACTTCACAAAGGGTTTCAAGAGCCTGCCATTCTCGAAGCTGCGGCTTTATCTGACAGCGCAGAACCTATTCACATTTACAGGCTACTCGGGGATGGATCCTGAGATCGGCTTCAGCGCCGACACCAACTGGGCATCGGGTATCGACAGTGGTTATTACCCAAGCTCACGCACCCTTCTGGTAGGTCTGAACATTACATTTTAAACTGGAGGAACAACCATGACATACAAAATTAAACCATTTATAGCGACCCTGCTCCTGATCTTTTCTTTTGCTGGATGTGAGAGTTTCCTTGACACGGAAAGTTTCACCAAGAAGAACACCTCTAACTTCCCCACTACGGAGGAGGAGGCTCAATCGATGATCACCGGTATCTATCTGACGATGAATGATCTGATTAGAGATCCCGAAGCACACCCTTTCATGATATTCGATATTGCCAGCGACGACCGTCTGGGTGGTGGGAGCACCAGTAACAAGGGATCGCAGTCGATGGATCGCCTGTTGAACAACAAGATCAGTTGGCTGGAAGCCTTTTGGGAGACGCGCTACGCGGGCATCTACCGTGCCAACAATGCGATCGAGACGCTCGATAACATTACCTCGTGGAGCAATGAGAAAGTGAAGTCGAGGCTCCTTGCCGAGACTTACTTCCTGCGTGCCTATTTCTATTTCGACCTGATCCAGGTATTCGGGGAGACACCCCTGAAGCTATCTACCCTGCCGGAGAACCTGCCCAAGAACTCCGCAGAAGAGGTTTATGCGCAGATCGGTTACGACCTGGAGGAGGCCATCAAGCTGTTCCCCTCGGATGCTTTTCCCAACTATGGAAACGGTAAGGCCTCGAAATGGGCGGCAGAGGCGCTGATGGCTCGTGTATTCCTCTTCTATACCGGCTTCTACAAGAAGAATTCCCTTCCGGTTGCGGGTGGCGGTGAGGTCACCAAACAGAAGGTGATCGGCTACCTCGAAGATTGCATCAACAACAGCGGTCACTCGCTGGTGAGCGACCAACGCAACATCTGGCCCTACACCAACATCCATACCGGTAAAGACTATCAATATGTGAAAGAGAATGGCCTTGTGTGGGAGGGTGACAACTGCAAGGAGACCATTTTTGCGATGAAGTTCGCCAACTCGGGCGTCAACGGTTACTTCAACCGCATCGTGGAGTTTTATAATCCACGCCTCTCAGGTCCCACCTGCTTCCCCTTCGTACCACAGGGTTACTCCAACGGGCCGGTGAGCACCACCCTCTGGAACGACTGGCAAAATGATCCCGACTATGCCGGGGACTACCGCCGCGTGGGCTCCATCTGCAACGAAGCGGACGAGATTCCCAACTATGCCGGAGACAAAGGCAAGGAGGTGGAAAAGACACGCCTCTGGGCAAAGAAATATCTGGGTGTGGGTGCCTATGAGGGTTCGAACCTGATTCAGACCTTCGGCTATTTCTATGGTGGACAGAACAACCGCCAGGGTGGGCTGAACAACGACATGATCCTGATCCGTATGGCCGATGTCTATCTGATGCATTCCGAGCTGTCGGAGACCAACACCTACCTCAACAAGGTGCGCCAACGAGCCAACCTGGGCCCCGTTGCCTACTCACTGAATGCCATCAAGAAAGAACGGCGCTATGAGCTCTGTTTCGAGGCGCTGCGCTGGAATGACCTGCGCCGCTGGGGCGATGTGCAGCAGATTGTGGCCAACCAGGAGGGTGTGAATATCACCAACCGCGGGGTGGCATCGAAATATACCTTTGGCTCGTTTAACTTCATGGAGCGCTACAATGCCACGGGCGGCGGTTTCTGGAAGTTACCCGACTCGCAGATCATCCTCTCTGAAGGTGTGCTGGAGCAGAACGCCGGCTGGGATGATGAGTATACATTCAACACGCTGCCGTATTATTCGAATTGAAATTTTAGCTATCAGCTATCTGCAATAAGCAATAAGCAATAAGCAATAAGCAGTAAGCAGTAAGTAGTAAGTAGTAAGTAGTAAGCAGTAAGCAGTAAGCAATAAGCAATAAGCAATAAGCAATCAGCTGTCAGCATTCGGCTTAAAAATATGAAACCTAGAAACGTCCGGAGAGATCCGGACGTTTTGCCGTTATTTAAGTTTATTTGTTACTTTTGGGGAATAAGTGAAATACTGCATGAATAAGGTGTCACTTCATTCAAGTTTTATTTATCCCCTGGCGGTTGTGGCCATGCTTTCCTCCTGTGCCGATGGCTGAAGAACAATCTCCAATCCTCCCATCCTCACGACATGGGGGAATGATTGGGCAGGGATGGATCATGGTTGAAATATTTTTTTGTAAATTTGACTTGTAAATCAGAATCATTACGGTGCACAACGCACTCCGTTTGCAGTCGCTGCGCGATGAGATGATGAGCTACAGCCGCCGGGTGGATGTGAGCGCGGATCAGCAGTCAGGAATCCACTAACATACTAACGTACTAACGATCTAATCTACAAACGAATGAAAGGAATATTTTTTACAATGATGCTGTTGCTCCTTGCTGGATGCGCATCGGGAAAGAAGAACGGTGCAACATCACCGGAGAGTCTCTATGGGGTATGGGAACTGCACGAACTGAATGGCGAGGAGGTGTCGGCCGAACAACTGCCGACCATTGAGATGAAGGAGGATGGAACACTCCACGGCTTCAGCGGCTGCAACATCCTGAACGGCTCCTTCATGGCACAAGAGAATGGGGTGATCTCCTTCGGGGAGATGGCAACCACGAGGATGAGCTGTCCCGATATGCAGCTGGAGAGTGTTTTCCTGGCAGCAATGGCAACAGTGGACCAATTCTCGGTATCGGAGAATAGGCTCACACTGCTAAGTGGTGACAAGACCGTCGCACTATTTCTGTCGCACGCACCCTGATTGCAATCATTTTGTGCTATCTTTAACTTTTCTTTTTATGTGATGCCGGACTTGTCTCTGCAGACTATTTGGTGGGGCTGAATCGCTTCCTGCATCCTATTCTTTTACAACATGTAATACATCGGATTATGAATAAAGTGGCACTCATCACCGGGATTACCGGTCAGGACGGTTCCTACCTCGCGGAGCTACTGCTTGAGAAGGGTTATACCGTGCACGGCACACTGCGGCGCTCTTCCTCCTTCAACACGGGACGGATCGAACACCTCTACTTCGACGAGTGGGTGCGCGACATGAAACAACGAAGACTCATCAACCTCCATTATGCGGATATGACCGACTCCAGCTCGCTGATCCGCATCATCCAGACTATCCAACCGGATGAGATCTACAACCTGGCGGCACAGAGCCACGTGAAGGTGAGCTTCGACGTGCCGGAATATACCGCCGAGACCGACGCGGTGGGGACGCTGCGACTGCTGGAGGCGGTGCGCATCCTGGGACTGGAGAAGAAGACACGCATCTACCAGGCATCGACATCCGAACTGTTCGGACTGGTGCAGGAGGTGCCACAGCGGGAGACGACACCCTTCTACCCGCGCAGCCCCTACGGCGTGGCCAAGCTCTACGGCTTCTGGATCACCAAGAACTACCGCGAGTCGTACGGCATGTTCGCTGTCAACGGCATCCTCTTCAACCACGAGAGCGAACGTCGCGGCGAGACCTTTGTCACCCGCAAGATCACCCTGGCGGCGGCACGCATCGCACACGGACTGCAGGACAAGCTTTACCTGGGCAACCTGGATGCCCGGCGCGACTGGGGACATGCACGCGACTATGTGGAGTGCATGTGGCGGATGCTGCAGCATGAGACGCCGGAGGACTTTGTAATTGCCACGGGCGAGATGCACACGGTGCGCGAGTTCTGCACGCTGGCCTTCGCCGAAGCGGGGATGAACCTTCGCTGGGAGGGTGCGGGCGTCGACGAGAAGGGGATCGACATTGCCACGGGACGCGTGCTGGTGGAGGTGGATGCGAAGTACTTCCGTCCTGCCGAGGTGGAGCAGTTGCTTGGTGACCCTACCAAGGCCCGCACGCTACTGGGATGGAACCCCCGGCAGACGACCTTCGAGGAGCTGGTGAGGCAGATGGTGCGGCATGATTTGAAAAGCAGTAAGTAATAAGCAGTAAGCAGTAAGCAGTAAGCGATAAGCTATAAGCTAACAGCTTAAAGCTAAAAAACAAATACATGGAAAAGAATTCCAAGATTTATGTGGCAGGTCACGGGGGACTGGTGGGATCGGCGATATGGGAGAACCTGAAAGCGAAAGGCTATCATAACCTTGTGGGACGCAGACAGCGGGAGCTGGATTTGACTGATGCTGCTGCTGTAGAACGTTTCTTTGAGGAAGAAAAACCGGAGTATGTTTTTCTTGCTGCGGCACACGTGGGGGGCATCATGGCAAACAACACCTACCGTGCCGATTTCATCTACCGAAACCTGCAGATACAGAACAACGTGATCGGTGCCAGCTGGCGCAACGGTGTGAAGAAGCTGCTCTTCCTGGGGAGCACCTGCATCTATCCGAAGGAGGCACCACAACCGATGAGCGAAGAAGCCCTGTTGACCGGTCCTCTCGAATATACCAACGAACCTTACGCCATCGCCAAGATCGCGGGCCTGAAGATGTGCGAGAGCTTCAACATACAATATGGCACCAACTTCATCGCGGTGATGCCGACAAACCTCTATGGGCCGAACGACAACTTCGACCTGGAACGGAGCCACGTGCTGCCGGCAATGATCCGCAAGATCCACCTGGCGAAGTGCCTCATGGCGGGCGATATGGCGGCGATAAGGGAGGATCTGCGCCGACGTCCGGTGGAGGGTGTGGGTGCCCGCGTGAAGGGTCCGCTTGTAGAGACAAGCCCGCTGCAGAGGATTACAAAAAGCGAGTTGGTTGATCCGGTGGTTAAGGTAAACCCGAATGAAAGTGTTGCAGATACCGATCGGCCTGAGAATGTGTCTGACCGGCAGATCGTTGATTTGTTGTCGAAGTACGGTGTGACGCACGACGGTGTGATGCTCTGGGGCAGCGGACGACCGCTGCGTGAGTTCCTCTGGAGCGAGGAGATGGCGGATGCCTGCGTTTACATCATGGAGCGGGTGGATTTCGCCGACCTGGCATCAGGCAAAGAGGAGGTGCGCAACTGTCACATTAACATCGGTACGGGTCACGAGATATCGATACGCGACCTGGCGATGCTGATTGCCGGCACCGTAGGCTACAAGGGCATCGTCAATTTCGACAGCTCCAAACCGGACGGCACCATGCGCAAGCTGACCGATCCCTCCAAGCTGAACAGCCTGGGCTGGCAGCACCAGATCGAGATCGACGAGGGAGTACGCCGGATGTATGAGTGGTATTTGAGGTAGATATTAGCTGTTAGCTTATAGCTTATGACTTATAGCTTACAGCTTTTGACTTATGACTTATAGCTTATAGCTTATAGCTTTTAACATATAGCTAACCACTATTTTATTCCGTGTAACAGCTTGTTGAGACGGGATGAGAGGATCAGTACCAGGAGGCCGGTGGCGACGGCGATCAGGCCGAAGCTGGTGTAGACATCGATATAGCGGGTGAGGGACTCCAAAGCGGCGGGTGTGGATGTATTTACGACTGTTTCCACATTCGCCGCGACTATTTGCGCATTCGCTGCAACAAATTCTCTCCCTGCTTCAACAGTCTCCACACTTATTGTTGTTTCCACTGCCACTTCGCTACTGTGGGTGAGTTTTGCTAGCTGCCCTCCCAGGAAGTTGGAGCCGGAGAAGGAGAGGAACCAGGCACCCATCAGCGTGCCGGATAGCTTCTCGGGCGCCAGCTTTGTCACCATGGAGAGGCCGATAGGTGAGATGAAGAGCTCGCCCACGGTGTGGAAGAAGTAGATGGCAATGATGATCCAGAGCGGCACGAGGTAGGCCTCGTTGTGGGTGAAGAGCCCGAAGCGGGTGATGAGATATCCGATGCCGAGCAGGATGATGCCGTAGCCGAACTTGGCGGGGATGTTGGGGTTGAGGTTGTGCTTCGACAGCTTCACCCAGAGCATCGAGAAGAGCGATCCCATGACGATGATGAAGAAGGGGTTGAAGAACTGCGTCTGCCCTGCAGTCATCTCGAAGATGCCAAAAACGTTGCGGTCCACGTTACGGTCGGCAAACAGGGTGAGCGAGGAACCCGCCTGTTCAAAGAGCGCCCAGAAGAGGATGTTGAAGAGGCAGAGGATGATGAAGATGATCATCCGGTCGCGCAGGATGCGGCCGCCGCGGATCCCCTCGCGCATGAGGGTATATCCCACGTAGAGGAGGGTGAGGATGAGCAGGATGCCCATGACACCGTTGTAGATGACGAGGAGGTAGAGCAGCGGGATGGCCAGGAAGGAGAGCAGCACGGTAAGCTGCAGCTGCGTGAGTGGCCCGAGCACTTTTGAGTGCAGCTTCTCCGGTCGTGGCGGACGCCCCTCCTCCTTGAAGTACTTCTGTCCCGCGGCGAAGATCAGCAGTCCCAGCAGCATGCCGATGCCGGCCAGTCCGAAGCCATACTTGAATCCGAAGTGCTCGCCTACCCAGACGACGACCAGCGTGGCCAGCAATGCCCCCACATTGACACCGATGTAGAAGATGGTGAAGCCGGAGTCGCGACGCGGGTCGTCGGCAGAGTAGAGCTTGCCCACCAGGCTGGAGATGTTGGCCTTGAAGTAACCGTTTCCCACGATGATGGCCGCCATGCCCACGTAGAGCCAGCTCTGGCTGCCGCCCAGTATCAGGAACTCACCGATGGCCATCATCACGGCACCCAGCATCACCGCGATGCGGTAACCCAGGATGCTGTCGGCCAGACGTCCCCCCAGCACGGGAGCCATGTAGACCAGCGCGGTGTAGGCACCATAGATGGCGAAAGCCTGGTCGTCGCCCTGGAAGAGTGCCTTGGTGAGGTAGAGTACCAGCAGTCCCCGCATGCCGAAGTAGCAGAAGCGCTCCCACATCTCGGTTAAAAACAGGAGGGAGAGTCCCCTCGGGTGTCCAAACAGATCGGGATATCGCGGTGCGGTGGTTGCTGCTTCTTTCATGCGTTGCTTTTTTGTGAGAAATCAATCAAGCACAAAAATAGCAAAATAGGGGGAGAAACAGACTTTCAAAACCCTCAAAACAGGCCTTTCGTAGTTTAATTGATGTATAATTCTTTCATCATCTTGTATGACCAGAATGGGTACTTTCGTATCAGATCCTTAAAAGGATAGTTGTATCGGTAATGCAGAAAAATCATGTCGCACAGTGGCTTATAGATGAGTACATACACAATTAATGCAATAGTTCCTGCAAAGTTGTTCTCTGCTTTGAAAAGAAACAACGAGACAGATAAGCCCACAAACAAGATTAAAATGTATAAAACTCGTTTCATAATCACAGCAATAACAAACTGGCGTTTCTTATTGCACATGCGATACCTATACCAGCAGCAACTTGTGGTACAAAAGCTGTTGAAACAAAGGCAAAAACAGAAGACCATCCGTGGTTTGAGTATGCATCAGAAAGGCATTCTGCTGTCCCTTTACCCCAATCTTTTAAACCTCTTGTTGATGACTCAGTCAGCATATTCCAATCTTTATCAAAACAAAGTTCAACTACTTCATTTGAGATCATATTGGTAAAGCGGATTATTCTCATAAAGGAGTTACTAAACCGATATGTCTCGTCCTGAAATAGGTTAGATCAAATGTAAATCAAATGCTGGACGAAATGCACACAATCGCATTAATCCTCCTTCTTCGCCCGTTTTGATTCCCAGACGAAGTAGGCGAGGAGACCGATAAAGGCGATAAGCGCGGTGATCTGTGCGCCAGTGCCATGTGGGTCTTCCCACAGCTTCAGGTTGAGCACCTCTCCGTTGCCGGTGAGGAAGATGATCAGGGCACCCAGTACGCCGAAGAGGGCAGCCCCGGCGATGAAGCCGGAGGAGATGAGGATGGCGCGCTGGTGACGGGCGTTTGTCAGTTGTTTGTCCTTGCTGCTCTTGTTGATCCAGTGGTTGAGCAATCCCCCCACCACCAGGGGTGTGTTGAGCGGCAGCGGGATGAACATCCCCAGGGCGAAGGCGAGGGGTGAGATGCCGAGCCAGTTGACAAGGATGGCGATGATGGCACCGATGCCGAGGAGCATCCAGCTGACACCGCTACCGGCCATGAGCGGTTCGATGATGGCAGCCATGGCGTTGGCCTGCGGGGCCACCATTGGGTTGGCGTGCTCGGGGGTGGCGACGAAGCCATAGGCCTCGTTCAGGATGAAGATGACAGCTCCCACGGTGGCTGCCGACACCAGGGTGCCGAGGAACTTCCAGGATTCCTGCTTGGCGGGTGTGGTGCCAATCCAGTAACCGATCTTGAGGTCGGTGACGAAGCCTCCCGCCATGGAGAGAGCGGTGCAGACGATGCCGCCGATGATCAGTCCGCTCACCATTCCCTGCCATCCCTCGAGGCCTACTGCCACCAGGATCACGGAGGAGAGGATCAACGTCATGAGCGTCATGCCCGACACCGGGTTGGAACCGACGATGGCGATGGCGTTGGCTGCCACCGTGGTGAAGAGGAAGGAGATGATGGTGATGGTGAGAAGTGCCACGATGGCCTGCACCAGTGTGATCTCCACGCCGAAGAGGAGGAAGATGAAGACGGCGATGAGCGTGAGGAAGAGGAAGAGCATCACGAACGACATTGCCAGGTCGCGCTGTGTCCGTTTCCCTTGTTCCTTGACACCCCCGGCCACTCCTTTCTTGCTGACGGCCAGCTTGAAGGCACTGCCGATGACCCCGGAGGATTTGATGATGCCGATGATGCCGGCCATGGCGATGGCGCCGATGCCGATGGGACGCACGTAGGTGGCGAAGATCTCTTCGGCCGACAGGGCGGCAAAGGGATTCATGCCTCCATTGGCGGCTGCCAGTGCGCCGATCTCATTCACCAGTGGTATCAGTACCAGCCAGGAGAGGAGCGACCCCACGGTGATGATCACCGCGAAGCGAAGTCCCACCAGGTATCCGAAGCTGAAGATGAGGGCGCTGACGTTGAACTTGAGCACCATCTTGAACTTGTCGGCCAGCACCGCCCCGGCGGGGATGATGCGGGTGGTGATCTCCTCGCTCCAGAGTCGGAAGGCGGAGAAGCAGAAGTCGAACAGCCCGCCGATGAGGCCGCTGGTGATCAGCAGTCGGGCCTGGTTGCCCCCCTTCTCGCCGGTCATCAGGATCTCGGTGGTGGCGGTAGCCTCCGGGAAGGGGAGCTTTCCGTGCATATCCTTGACGAAGTACTTGCGGAAGGGGATCAGGAAGAGGATGCCCAGGAAGCCGCCAAAGAGGGAGGAGAAGAAGATCTGCCAGAAGTTGATCTGTATCTCGGGGTATTTGGCCTGCAGGATGTAGAGCCCCGGGATGGTGAAGATGGCACCCGCCACGATGACGCCCGAGGAGGCGCCGATGGACTGGATGATGACATTCTGTCCCAGTGCGTTCTTGCGGCGGAAGGCGGCGGAGGCCCCCACGGCGATGATGGAGATGGGGATGGCTGCCTCGAACACCTGTCCGATCTTGAGTCCCGAGTAGGCGGCCGCGGCGGAGAAGATCACCGCCATGAGCAGTCCCATGCCCACCGACCAGGAGGTGACCTCCTTCACCGGCTTCTCTTCCGGCAGTACCGGCTTGTACTCCTCTCCCGGCTGCAGTTCGCTGTATGCGTTGCCGGGCAGTTCCATTGCTTTCTTGTCTTCTTCGTTTGGTTGCATAATAATTTCAGCTATTAACTTTTAGCTTTTAGCTATCAGCCTGTTAGGTAAATTTAAGTTCGGGGCTAGACGTTTGATGTTTGACGTATTAAGGTAATCACTTCGAACATTGAACTTTGAACCATGAACATTGAACTTTAAACCATGAATCTATCAACGTACTAACCTATCAACGTACTAACCTATCAACGTACTAACTTATCAACGTACTAACCTATCAACGTGCTAACGTTTTCAAATTTTGCCGAAAATACAAAAAAAAGCCGATATGGAAGGCTGTTTTTGTTAACTTTGCGTGAAAATGCCAGGTTTGGGATGTTCGTGAACGAAGGTGCAGGGATAGTTCCCGGCAGTAGGAAGCGATGCCCCGGCTTTTGAAAGGATTCAATCAGGATAATTACGACAATATGAAGATAAGCAGATCTCTTTTCGTCCTGCTGACAGCAGCGGCAATGTGTTTGTTTCAGTTGCTGGATGGCAGGATGCAGGCTCAGGATTACACCCTGCAGGACATTGTGGGGGGCAAGTTCAGTGAGCGTGGCGTGGCCGCCTTCACCTCGTCGCACGACGGGACCCATTACTACAAGGCCGACGGGGAACGCAAGGCGGTGGTGAAGTATGCCTACGCCACCGGCGAGGCGGTGGACACACTCTTCGACACCCGCACGGCGCGTAACTGCACCTTCGACACGTTTCAGGGATTTCTGGTGAGTCCCGATGAGAACCGGGTGCTGGTTTACCGCGAACGTGAGCAGATCTACCGCCACTCCTTTCGGGCGGACTACTACTACCACGATGTGCGGCGCAACATGGTGCGGCGGCTGAGTGATCAGCCGGCAAAGCAGATGGTGCCTGTCTTCTCGCCCGACAGCAGGATGGTGGCCTACGTGGTGGAGAACAACATCTTCCTCACCAAGTTCGACTTCGACACCGAGTCGCAGGTGACCGTCGACGGGGCGCTCAACAGCGTGATCAATGGTGCCACCGACTGGGTCTACGAGGAGGAGTTTGCCGTGAAGCGGCTGATGGAGTTCTCGCCCGACAGCAAGCTGCTCGCCTTCGTGCGCACCGACGAGTCGGCCGTGAAGGAGTTCTCCTTCCAGACCTACAACGGGGAGCTTTACCCCGGATTCCTTCGCTTCAAGTACCCCAAGCCGGGTGAGGCCAATGCCACGGTGGAGTGCCGCGTGTTCGACATCGCCGCCCGCACCACCCGCACCATGGAGCTGCCCTCCGACGCGGATGGCTACATCCCGCGCATCACCTTTACGCCCAACGCGGAGCAGTTGGCGGTGATGACCCTCAACAGGAACCAGAACCGGTTCGACATGTATTTCGTGAACCCCCGCTCAACGGTCGCCAGACTGATCCTCCGGGAGGAGAGCGACAGCTATGTCGACTCGGAGTGGCTCGGCAGCATCCACTTCATCGGCGACAAGTTCACCTGGGTCTCGGAGCGGGACGGCTACAGCCACATCTATCTTTACGGGCTTACCGGCACGCTGCAGAAGCAGCTCACGCGGGGCAGCTACGACGTGACCGAACTGCTGGCCGTGGATGAGGCCTCACAGACCGTCTACTACCAGGCGGCGGACGAGAGCCCCCTGCGCCGCAACATCTATCGCCTCAACATCAACAAGGGGGAGCCGCAGAAGCTCTCCCCAAAGACGGGATTCAACACGGCCTCCTTCAGTAAGAATGGCCGCTACTTCGTGCTGCGGCACAGCGATGCAAACAGCCCCACGGTGATCACGCTGCACGACGGCGCCGGGAAGCAACTGCGGATACTGGAGGAGAATGGCGCGCTGCGCAGCACCCTGGCTTCTGTCAACATTCCGCAGCGCGAGTTCATCACCCTGCCGGCGGCGGACGGGACCACACAGCTCAACGGCTGGATACTGAAGCCGGCGGACTTCAACCCGGCGAAACAGTACCCGCTGGTGATGGTGCAGTACAGCGGCCCCAATTCGCAGGAGGTGCAGGACAAGTTCAATGTCTCCTGGTACCACGCCCTGCTGGGCGAGGGAATCCTGGTGGCCGCGGTGGACGGCCGCGGCACCGCCGCCCGCGGGGAGGCTTTCCGTAAGGCTTCCTACCTGAAGCTGGGCATCCTGGAGTCGGACGACCAGGTGGCGGCAGCCCGCTATCTAGGCAACCTCTCCTATGTGGATGGCAGCCGCATCGGCATCTGGGGCTGGAGCTACGGCGGCTACAACGTGCTGATGAGCATGAGCCGCGGCAACGGAGCTTTCAAGGCGGGTGTGGCCATAGCACCGGTGACCGACTGGCGTTATTATGACACGGTCTACAGCGAGCGTTTCATGCGCACCCCCGGGCAGAACTACGACGGTTACGAACAGGGATCAGCCCTGGCGCTGGCACCGCAGCTGGAGGGGAAGCTGCTGCTTGTTCACGGCACCGCCGACGACAACGTGCACCTGCAGCACTCCGTCGAGTACAGTCGCGCGTTGATTCGTGCCAACAAGCACTTTGATATGTTTTACTTTCCCGATTACAACCACTCGATTGTGGGAGGCAATGCCAGGGAATACCTCTATGAGAAAGTGATCCGTTTTTTTCGGGATGAGCTTTGAGCGGGTAGGGACACGCCCCCCAATATGAATGAGGCTGATGCCGTCCGGTAATGAACCGGGCGGCATCGGTTTTTTGTGGCTAAACAAAAAACCGGTTTTGTTGTTATGATAAATGATAAACGAAATGGGTACCGCCGGTATCGCATTTCTGATAAAGGGGTGTTTCACAAAAAAAAGATCGTGTCGTTCTGACACCACAGCGCTTCAGATGCTGTGGTCTACCAACCATATGGGAGATTTGTCCATCATCCAGAGAATAAGCAGGAACCCCTCATTCGGTCTGATACCGATGTTCCTGTTTTCCATCCTTGCCAGCATCACAGCGATAACCGTGGCAATGGGTGTCGCTCTGATCTTGTCGTTAGCGGGTTACCTCTGGGTGAAAAAGCCGGTGAAACTCATTTACCAGATATCGATGATCACCTTTTTCATCGGTTTACTCCTCACGTTCATCCTCGATACCCGGACGCCGATAAACAGCTTCGTGATTGTGGAAATCACTTTCCTGCTCTCACTGATCGTGGCACGTCTCTCACGCAGCCGCATTGTGGCACGTTCGGCAAAGAAGGAAAACGTGCTGACACGCAACTACCTCAAGGAGACGTTACGTGTGGCATTCCAGACCCAATACGGACTCTCAATCCATCTCCTGTTGGTGATGGGACTGCTGTTGCTGGGTGCTGCCGGACCGGGGGGACTGCACCACTTGTGGATCCTTGTCTCCGCACAGGCGGTGTTGCTGGCGGTGATCATCCTGGAGAGCATCCGTCTCCATTATCTCAACAGAAAGCTTTTCAAGGAGGAGTGGCTGCCGGTAGTGACCGAGAGCGGTGATGTGACCGGCAAGGTGGCCAAGTCGATCACCAAAGATCTGAAGAACCGCTTCATGCACCCCGTGGTGCGGGTGGCCCTGATCTTCAAGGGAAAGATCTATCTGAAAGAGCGGGATACATCGAGGGTGCTTAATCCGGGGTTGCTCGATTACCCCTTTGAGAAGTACATGCAGTATGACCACGAAATTAATGAGAGCGTGCACAACAGCATCAGCCGCGAGTGCGGCAACAAGCACATCCCCTTGCGGTTCCTGTTGAAGTACACATTCGAGAATGAGACCACCAAACGGCTTATTTTCCTCTATGTCTCCGACATCGAAGACGAGGAGCTCTTCAACAACCTCCATCTCAGCGGAGGGAAGCTCTGGACAGAAGCCCAGATCGAAGACAACATGGGCAGTGGCCTTTTTTCTGAGTGTTTCGAACTGGAGTTTGAGTACTTGAAGAACACCATCTTGCTGGCACATCGTTTTCGTGTCTTGATGGAGAAGAAGGGTTGAGCCAACGCACAAAGCAGATCCATATAATGGCAATAGGCAGCTAAACTCACGTTCGGCTGCCTATTCATCGTTTAAATATAAAAAAGAAAAAAGTTATTTGGTGTTATTTTATCGTTGTGTGTCGTTGTTTTGTTCCATCAACCCAGGCTCATTTTTCAGTGATCCGGAAAGTTTGGCAATTGAGTTGAAGTCGATCTCGCCGGTGACTGTGATCACCGTGAACTTGCCCTCCTCATCGAGCGAAAGCAGAATCAGATGCTGCTCGGCCTCACTCACCTCCTTCAACAATACAGATACACGGATGTCCTTCTCATGCACCGATACAACCTCCCGGTAATCGGTAAACGACGCTTTGACAAGTTCATCCGCCTTCCGGAAATAATGACGCGCGTCGCGTTTGTTGTCACTGCTGATGATGCGGATGCTCTGCAACTTGTTGAAAGTCTCTTTCAGCTCCTGGTCGGTGGTGTTCTCTGCCATCCGCTCCAGCATGGACTCTCCGATGTTGACGTTGTTGAGCGGTCGTTTCTCCTCGGCGCAACGTTCCATAAACAGTGTCACAAAATCGGATGCGCACAGTAGTGTGGGCAGTGCGATCAACCAGATAATCAGTATCGCTGTCTTCATATCTTCTCCTCTTGCTTGTTGATTTTGTTGTATGTGGCTTTCTCCTCAATTTGTGCGGGGTCGCCGGCAGGATGAGCCTCCTCTGCACCATCTGCCCCCGTACTGGCCTCTGCTGCTTCCAATGTGGTTTCGTTGCTGAGCGAGTCGATCATCTCCCAGTCAATTTCCATTTCGTTGAGCTGCTGCAGGGTCTCACGTGAGGCCTCTTCGCTCATCAACAGGGCATCGGCCAGCTTTTCAAGGGCGTTGGTAGCCTGCTCCAGCACCTGTGTCTCCTCATCTCCTTTTTCAGTGAAATGGGGGTTGTTCTGTTGCCGGGTGATGAAAAAGAGACTGACGCCCATGCCCACGATCAGCAGGAAGGAGGCGGCAATGCGCATCAGCAAGGCTCGTCGGGGTAACCGCTGTCCGGGACCCTTGGCGCCCCTGTGCCGGAGTGACTCGTCCAGCCTTCTGTCGAAATCGGCACTCAACCGGGGGAGTTGCTCTTCCGCCAGGTAGGAGAACAGTGGTGCGAATGGCAGTAGCTCTTGCGGCAGTTCTTCTTCAACAAAGAAACGACGCAGCTCCTGTTCCTCTGCGACCGTGGTCTCGCACCTCCAGTATTTATTGAGCAACGCGGTGATTTGATCTCTGTTCATCTCTCTCTCTTCTTATGATTTCTTCCGGCTGTATGAGAGCCGTTGTTACAATTCACGTTC
Source organism: Bacteroidota bacterium (assembly GCA_023399295.1). GTDB lineage: Bacteria > Bacteroidota > Bacteroidia > Bacteroidales > Dysgonomonadaceae > Proteiniphilum. Next base: position 4,660 of record JAEWQF010000044.1, on the reverse strand, counting down.
CTTTAGTGGGGGGAAGCCCATCTCGCTCCTCCGGGGTGTCTCCTGCCCGGTGAGCAGCTCCTTTATCTTCTTCCGGGCGCGAAAAAGTGTTACCTTCACCTGATCGTCGCTGATCGCGAGTACATCGGCGATCTGACGATAGCTCATCTCCTCGATCTCGCGCAGTTGAAACACCGCTCGCTGTTGCTCCGGGAGCTGTGAGAGGCACTGGGCAACCAGTTCCTGCTGTTCTTTTCTCACCAGTCTGCTGTGTGGAGACTCGCTCTCGATGAAACTGCGCTCCTCCTCTTCCGGGTTGATCATTACACTCTTGCGGTTTGCTGCCGCCGCCAGCCGATCGAGCGATATGTTGCGGATTGCCCTGTAGCAGTATGCCTCCGGGTTGTCGATTCTGATCCACTCCTTTGGTCGGCTCCATAGCTTTAAGAGCAGATCCTGCAGGATATCCTCCGCCTCGGCACGATCCCTGACAATGCCATATGCATGACGGAACAACTTTTCCCTGAGCGGCAGGATGAGGGTGTGAAAAGAATCATTGTTCATTACTTTATGACGGGTGAGGGAAGGAAATGTTACAGCATCAAGCAGATTTTTTTCGACTGCCGGTTATCAGCATCCAGCATTCGCTATTCAGCATTTAACTCCAAACGCCGCACAAGGAACCCTGAACCAAATTACCCGATTACGTAGTAACACGTAGTAACAGATGAACGACCCCCGAGCTTATTGACCAAATACCCGATTCATGCAATAAGGTGCAACCCGATTATTTGAAAAAACATCAGCAAACACTTGCATATCTTGTTGATTCTTTGTAATTTTGTGCCGTTTTTCACTCCAACTGAATGGTTATTGAATGATAATCAGGTCATTATTCCATGCATGTGGAGCGGGAACTCCTTAACGGGGAATGATTTAAAAAACAAGAATACGTTAAAAAAAGAAAGCAGAAAATGCCTACAATTCAACAATTAGTAAGAAAAGGACGTACCACTCTTACGGACAAGAGCAAATCACCTGCGCTGGACTCCTGTCCGCAGCGCCGGGGTGTATGTGTGAGGGTTTACACAACCACACCGAAGAAGCCTAACTCAGCGATGAGAAAGGTTGCCCGTGTACGTTTGACAAACTCGAAGGAAGTGAATGCATACATTCCGGGTGAAGGACACAACCTGCAGGAGCACTCTATCGTGCTGGTGCGCGGTGGTCGTGTAAAGGACCTTCCGGGTGTACGTTACCACATCGTGCGCGGCACACTCGATACGGCCGGTGTGAATGGTCGTACCCAAAGGCGTTCCAAGTACGGAGCCAAGCGTCCCAAACCGGGAGCAAAAACAGCTGCACCTGCCAAGGGAGGCAAGAAGTAAGCTTGTGCCCACTGGTGCGCAGTTCATTTAAGAAGTAAAAATTGTAAAAATCGCTGTTGAAATTTTTGGACATTGCTACTTTATGACAGGTTGAGTAAATGAACTCGGAGGAGTTTGTTGAAGACGATAAAAGGCAACCAAACAACACAAAAATCTTATTAAACAATGAGAAAAGCAAAACCTAAGAAAAGACAGATCCTCCCGGATCCTGTTTATGGTGATGTGAGGGTAACAAAGTTTGTTAACCACCTGATGTATGACGGCAAGAAAAGTATCTCCTATGATATCTTTTACTCCGCATTGAACAATGTAAAGGCAAAATTGCCCAACGAAGAGAAATCTGCTCTCGAGATTTGGAAAGCTGCCCTCGATAATATTACCCCTCAGGTAGAAGTGAAGTCACGCCGTGTAGGCGGAGCCACTTTCCAGGTACCCACCGAGATCAGACCCGACAGAAAAGAATCCGTTTCAATGAAAAACCTCATTCTCTATGCACGCAAGAGAGGTGGTAAGACGATGGCCGACAAGCTGGCTGCCGAGATCGTAGATGCATTCAACGGTCAGGGTGGTGCATTCAAGCGGAAGGAAGATATGCACAGAATGGCAGAGGCGAACCGTGCTTTTGCCCACTTTAGATTTTAACATAAGATAGAAGGTAAAAAAGATGGCTAAGGGTTCAAAAGAAGTTTTAAAATTCACTCGTAACATCGGTATCATGGCGCACATCGACGCCGGCAAGACCACTACATCGGAGCGTATCCTGTTTTACACGGGTCTCACGCACAAGATCGGGGAGGTCCATGACGGGGCTGCGACAATGGACTGGATGGAGCAGGAGCAGGAGCGAGGGATCACCATCACCTCTGCCGCCACCACTACGAGCTGGAAATATGACGACCAAACATACAAGATCAACCTGATTGACACCCCGGGACACGTGGATTTCACGGTGGAGGTGGAGCGTTCGCTGCGCGTGCTGGATGGTGCGGTAGCGGCGTTTTGCGCTGTAGGTGGTGTGGAGCCGCAGTCGGAGACTGTATGGCGTCAGGCCGACAAATACAAGGTACCCCGTGTGGGGTATGTGAACAAGATGGACCGTTCGGGTGCCAACTTCCTTGACGTGGTTCGCCAGGTGAAGGAGATGTTGGGAGCCAACGCATGTCCCATCCAGATCCCCATCGGGGCAGAAGAAACATTCAAGGGTGTTGTCGATCTGGTAACGATGAAAGCGCTTTACTGGCACGATGAGACCATGGGCGCCGATTACGATGTAGTGGAAATTCCGGCCGACCTGCTGGAAGAAGCCAAGGAGTGGCGCGAGAAGATGCTCGAGACCATTGCCGAGTGCGACGACGCGTTGATGGAGAAGTTCTTCGACGATCCAGACACCATCACCGAAGAGGAGATCAGAAGGGCCATCCGCAAGGGCACACTCGCCATGCAGATCAACCCGATGATCTGCGGATCATCGTTCAAGAACAAGGGTGTGCAGACGCTGCTTGATGCGGTTTGTGCCTACCTGCCCAGCCCGATCGACACCGAGGCGATTACCGGTACCGATCCCGATAATTCGGAAAAGGAACTGGTGCGTCATCCCAATCCCGAAGAGCCGATGAGTGCGCTGGCATTCAAGATCGCCACCGACCCCTATGTGGGACGACTCTGTTTCTTCCGTGTCTACTCGGGAGAGATCGAAGCGGGATCGTATGTGTACAACCCCCGTTCGGGAAAGAAAGAACGCATCTCACGTCTGTTCCAGATGCACTCCAACAAGCAGAACCCGAAAGAGTTCATTGGTACGGGTGACATTGGTGCCGGCGTTGGATTCAAGGATATCCGCACAGGTGATACCCTCTGTGACGAGAAGCACCCGATTATCCTCGAAGCGATCGACTTCCCCGATCCGGTGATTGGCATCGCCGTGGAGCCCAAGACGCAGAAGGACCTCGACAAGCTGTCGACCGGTCTGGCCAAGCTCGCGGAAGAGGATCCCACCTTCACTGTGAAGACTGATGAGGACACCGGTCAGACTGTGATCTCCGGTATGGGTGAGCTGCACCTCGAGATCATCATTGACCGTCTGAAACGCGAGTTCAAGGTGGAAGCCAACCAGGGACGCCCGCAGGTATCTTACAAGGAGGCGATCACCAAGGCGGTAGAGTTGCGTGAGACCTACAAGAAGCAGACAGGTGGACGCGGTAAGTACGCCGACATGATTGTGCGTGTTGAGCCGGCCGATGCCGACTTTGAAGGCAGCCTGCAGTTTGTGGACGAGGTGAAGGGCGGTAACATCCCCAAGGAATACATCCCCTCCATCCAGAAAGGATTCCAGCGTGCCATGAAGAACGGTGTGCTGGCAGGGTATGCCCTCGACAAGCTGAAGGTGACCGTACTCGACGGTTCTTACCATGCGGTCGACTCCGACCAGCTCTCGTTTGAGATCTGCGCCATGCAGGCCTTCAAGAGCGCCTCGGAGAAAGCGGGTCCCGTATTGCAGGAACCGATCATGAAGGTAGAAGTGGTGACCCCCGAGGAAAGCATGGGAGATGTGATCTCCGACCTGAACAAACGCCGCGGACAGGTTGAAGGAATGGAATCGAACCGTTCCGGAGCCCGGGTGGTGAAAGCCAAGACCCCGCTGTCGGAGATGTTCGGTTACGTCACCTCGTTGCGTACCATCACATCGGGACGCGCCACATCGACAATGGCCTTCTCTCACTTCGAAGAGGTCTCCTCCTCGATTGCAAGACAGGTATTGACAGAGGTGAAAGGTCGTGTGGATTTGATCAAGTAAACATAATTATACGTAAAAACGATATGAGCCAAAAAATCAGAATCAAACTGAAATCTTACGATTACAGCCTCGTAGACAAATCTGCCGAGAAAATCGTGAAAACCGTAAAAGCTACGGGTGCAGTGGTGAGCGGTCCCATACCCCTGCCTACGCACAAGCGCATCTTTACCGTGAACCGTTCCACCTTCGTGAACAAGAAGTCGCGCGAACAGTTCGAGTTGGCTTCGTTCAAACGGCTGATCGACATCTACAGCTCCACAGCGAAAACCGTAGATGCCCTGATGAAGCTTGAACTGCCCAGCGGCGTGGAAGTAGAGATCAAAGTGTGATAACAGCTTATAGCTAACAGCTAACAGCGAAGAATAATTATTATAAACAACAGAGAAATGCCAGGATTATTAGGAAAAAAAATCGGAATGACATCCGTTTTCAGTGCCGAGGGAAAGAACATTCCATGCACTGTTATCGAAGCAGGTCCTTGCGTGGTTACTCAGGTGAA
>JAEWQF010000061.1 GCA_023399295.1 Bacteroidota bacterium | reverse complement strand
CGATCCTGTTGAAGAGCTTCTCCCGCGGAAAGGCTAAATAGTCGGCATCGTTGCCAATTGCCTTTCGCAACAAGGATGAGACAATATTGGTGGATCCCGATGCATATTCAAAAACAGAACCGGGTGTTTACTCCAGTTGTTTCGATATGGCAAACTTTGCCATATCACCCTCCTTGTGCAGCATGTTGTTCACGTCGGAGCTGTTCCCGTAATCTTCGTTCCATTTCAGGCCACTGTTCATCTGCATCAGATGGCGGATGGTGATGTGTCGCCGTTCATCCTGTTGCCATGCCTCAATATCGGTCGGTGCATCGATATCCAGCTTTCCCTCTTTCACCAGGATGCCTGTTAGCGCATTGGTGAAGCTCTTTGCCATCGACCAGCTCAAGAAGCGGTTCTCCGGTCCGAATCCCTCTGCATATCGCTCGACAACCGGCTGCCCCTTGTAGGTGACCATCACCGCGAAGGTCCCCTTGTAGGGAATGGTGTCGGCGAAAGCCTGATCCACGGCGAGGGTGAGCTGTTGCAGGTCGATACCGGGAGGGATGGTGTCCACAATCAGATCCCCCATGGGCCAGGCGATGGTGTCGGGGTTCTCGGGAAGGAGCGGCACAATGGGGTAGGGGCGTGCCTGGATGTCACCCACCGGATAGTCGTTCAGCAGGATGCTGCCGAAGCCGTTCACGAAGGTGGTCTGCGAGGTGTGCCAGAGGAAGCGGCTTCTGACGCTCTTGCGCGTGCTGTCGACGCTGTTTTGTACAAGGCGGATGAAGGAGAAATTGAGATCGGTGGCCTCCATCGATTCCTGTGTGCGGTTGGCCACAAAGATACCCGACGCGAGGTTCTTGGCCGCATAACCGGTGATGATCGGCATCAACGGATTCAGATAAACGAACCCTGCCAGGAGGATGACCGTCAGCAGGATGGAGCACACGACGCCAGCTCTTTTCATGGGAACAGTTTTGATGATTCTTTCAACAAAGATAGATAAAAAAAGCAGGATGAGTTATCACCCTGCTTTTTTCAAATCGTCGGTTCGATGTTCAATCCGCGGTTTAATGTTCAGTCCTCGGTTTAATGTTCAGTCTTCAAAGATCAGGATCTTCTCCATCAGATCGCCCGGTCGGATCTGGTCGATCACCTCCACCCCTTCGTACACTTTCCCGAAACAGGTGTGGTGCCGGTCGAGGTGGGCGGTGTTGTCGCGACTGTGGCAGATGAAAAACTGTGAGCCGCCGGTGTCGCGTCCGGCATGGGCCATCGACAGGACACCGCGGTCGTGGTACTGGTTGTTGCCTGTAAGCTCACATTTGATGGTGTAACCCGGGCCACCGGCGCCGGTGCCGTCGGGGCATCCGCCCTGGATCACAAAGTTGGGAATCACGCGATGGAATGTCAGCCCGTCGTAAAAACCCTTTTCGGCCAGTTTCACAAAATTGGCCACGGTATTGGGGGCATCCTCCTCGTAGAACTTCACTTTCATCACCCCTTTGGCGGTGTGTATCTCTGCTGTCAGCATATCTCTTGGTTTTTTAAAATGAGACTGCAAAGGTAACGGTTTTACCTGTGAAAAAAAAGCGCAACAACAGGGTCCGTCGGCATCGATTTGCCGTTGAGGAGATGGCCTAGGAGGGATTTCTTCCCGGCACGGGAGTCACTTTCTCCTGGTAATCAGGCAACGCCCCCATCTCATAGGTCTCCGGGCCATATCGCAATCCGGAGGCCATTATCTCGTCCCAGGTGATAGCCTTGCCGGTGTAGGCCGCTTCCCTGCCCATGATTGCAATCTGGGTGGAGTAGGCCAGCTCTTCGGCCTGGTTGATTTTCTTGTTCAGGCGGATCGATTCCACCAGATGAATGTGTTCCTGCTGGTAGGGGTTTTGTACCGGTTTGCCAGCGTAGTCGTATTCCCACAACAGATTGCCCTCCCAGTCGAGGATCTTTATTTCGCCGGCATCATTCAGCAGTGCGATCCCTTTCGTGCCCAGTATCTGTTCTGAGATGTTGCCGTCGCACCCGTCAATCTGCCGTGCGGTATGCAGCATCCGTTTGTGGTTGTTGTAGGTGTAATCCACGCTGAAGAAGTCGAAGATGTCACCTGTCAGGCGACGGGCCGAACCACCGTAACCCACCGCTTTGATCGGTTGCTCCCCCATGAACCAGGTGACCACGTCGATGTTGTGAATACCCTGATCAAGGATGTGGTCGCCACTCAGCCATTTGATGTTGAACCAGTTGCGTATGCAATACTCCATGTCGCTCCATTCCGGTTGTTTCTTTTTGTTCCACCAGGCACCCTGGTTCCAGTGTGAGGTGGCAGAGGTGATCTCACCGATGATGCCGTTCTTCACCTCCAGAAAGGCTTCCCAGTAGTCACGCCGGTGTCTTCTCTGGTTGCCGGTGACAACGGTCAGACCTTTCGCCGTCGCAACCTTCGATGCGGCAATCACCTTGCGTATGCCCGTCGGATCCACGGCACAGGGCTTCTCCATGAACACATGCTTACCTGCTTCAATGGCGGCTTTGAAGTGATCGGGTCGGAAATGGGTGGGGGTACACAACAGCACCAGCTCAATCTCGGGCATGGCCATCACTTTCTGATAGGCATCGAAGCCGATGAAGCAATTGCTGTCAGCCACGGTGTTGTTTTTCTCGGCGAGGATGGTGCGACAGCGTTCCATCCGGTCAGGAAAGAGATCAGCCAGAGCGATGATCTCCAGGTTAGGTCCCGCGCTTAAGAAATTGACAGCTGCTCCCGTTCCCCGGTCACCACATCCCACCAGGGCCGCTTTCAGTGGAGCTCCATCGGGAGCTATCTCCACAAATGAGTACATGCCCAGATCTTCAGGCGTAAAGGTATCAGCGGACCTCTTTTTCGAATTTCCTGAACAGGATGACAGGATTGCAGGAGTTGCTACTCCCAACGGAAGGGCTGTGCCCAAAATGGCACTGTTTGATAAAAATTTTCTGCGTTTCATGATTGGTATTTATTCTGGTAGTTTGTAAGATTCATTTATTCGATCCATTTCAACCACTTCTGCTCCTCGTTCCATCCTGCCTTTACGATGGTCTCGATGAACTGCATGCCTCGCACGCCATCCAGCACGTTGGGGAAGTCGAGCATCTCGGCTGTGGGTGTCTCACCCGACCGGAGGGCCATCACGGTAAGGCAGAAGTTGCGGTAGATGTTGGCGAACGCCTCGATAAACCCTTCGGGGTGTCCTCCCGGGGTGCGGATGTTCCAGAGCGCCGCCTGGCCCAGGTCGGGCTGGTTTCCGCCGATGTGGATGATCTCCTCCCTGTTGCCGCCACTCTTGATGATCAGCCGGTTGGGGTCCATCTGTACCCACCGCATACTGGCTTTCTCGCCATATACTCGTATGTTGACGCCGTTGGCCTCACCCACAGCGATCTGGCTGGCGGAGAGCAGTGCCTTCACACCCTGCTCCAGGCGCATCATCGCCGTGCCGTCATCGTCGATCGCACGTCCCGGCACGAAAGTGTTGAGCTCGGCACAGAGCTCCTGCACCTTCAGTCCCGATACATACTCACAGAGGTGCCAGGCATGTGTGCCAATGTCGCCCATGCAGCCAGCCTTGCCCGATTGTGCCGGGTCGGTGCGCCAGCCGGCGTTATTGCCGCTCTGCGTTTCGATCCGTTCTGACAGCCATCCCTGCGGATACTCCACATAGATGCGGCGCAGCTTCCCCAGTTCGCCGGCAGCGATCCTGGCCTTCATCTCCTTCACGGCAGGGTAGCCTGTATAGACGTGCGTCAACGCCAGCACCAGTCCCGTCTCCTCCACCTTTTGTTGCAGCGCTTTTGCCTCCTCCAGCGAGAAGGTGATCGGCTTGTCGAGCACCACGTGGATGCCCCGCTCGAGGGCCATCATCGCCGGTTCAAAATGAAGCTTGTTGGGCGTCACGATCACCACAAACTCCATCCGTTCCGTTTCCGGCAGGACCATCTCTTTTTCGAACATCTCCTGGTAGGTGGAGTAGATACGGTCGTCGGGGAGGCCGTAATGTTGTCCCGACTCCCTGGATACCTCCGGGTTGGAGCTGAAGCATCCGCATACCAGCTCTGCCATGTTTTCCATGATGGCCGCCCGCAGGTGTATGGCACCGATAAATCCGGTGGTGCCACCGCCCACCATGCCCATTCTTAATTTCCTTCTCTTCATCGTATGGTAAGTCATAGGTTAATCCTTGTTGAAAAATGCATCAAACGCGTGGCCGGACAACTGGAAGTCGAGCCTTTTGGTGAAGGCGCACGATTCACGAGCCCCATGCTCGCGATCCATGGCGCTGTCCTCCCACTCAATGGAGAGCGGTCCCTGATAGCCGATGGCGTTGAGTGCGCGGATGATCTCCTCGAAGTTGATCCTGCCGCGGCCCACACTCCTGAAGTTCCAAAACCTGCGGGGATCGCCGAAGGGCACATGTCCGCCGAAAACGCCCACCTGCCGGGGAGTGTCACTCCAGTAGACATCTTTCATGTGCACATGGAAGATGCGTGAGGGGAACTGGTAGATGAAATCCACGTAGTCCACCCCCTGGTAGCCAAGGTGGCTGGGGTCATAGTTGAAGCCGAAGGCGGGGTGATGGCCCAGCGCTTCCAGCGCCCTGCCTGCCGAAAAGGTGTCGAAGGCAATCTCGGTGGGATGCACCTCGAGCGCAAATCGAACCCCCAGTTTTTCATACTCGTCCAGGATGGGCAGGAAGTGACGGGCAAACAGCTGGTAACCCTCTTCAATCATCTGTTCCGATACGGGAGGAAAAGCGTATAGCAGGTGCCATATGGGACTGCCGGTGAAACCCACGACCGTGTCGAGGCCCAGCATCCTGGCCGCCCTCGCGGTGAGGATCAGTTCCTCCGCCGCCCGCCGGTTGACACCTTCCGGGTCGCCATCGCCCCACACATGCGCCGGTAGGATGCCTTTGTGGCGTCCGTCAATCCGGTCGCACACCGCCTGTCCCACCAGGTGGGAGGAGATGGTGCGCAGCTCCAGTCCATATTTTTTTAACAATGCTTTGATGCCCTCGTAATAAGCCGGGTCCGTCTGCCGTACATCCAGATGATCCGGCAGCCCCAGTTCCAGTCCGTCGTAACCAAATTCCCTTGCCTTGATGCATACCTCTTCGAGTGATAAGTCCCCCCACTGGAGAGAGTAGAGTGTGACCAGTCGTGCCATGTTTTTAGATTTTTATCGTTCGTGTTGTTCTTTTCATGCACAGTGATCGTGGGTGCGCATGTTGCGACCACCACCACTGTAGGTAATTAAAAAAATAAAGATACATTTTTTTTTATCTCTTGCCACGGTGTCCGGCAATTAATTGTCAGCTTGAAGTTGAGAAGATGAAAGAGATGGAGCAACGATTTGAGAGTGGGGTCAGCGTGCAAGCAAACGACTGATGTATCATTCCCTTTTTGCTGACTCCCTAAATCATTTTCTTAAAATCTTCTCCATTGACTTTCCCTTGGCCAGTTCGTCGATCAGCTTGTCGAGATAACGCGTTTTTTGTACAATTTCATCTTCTATCTCCTCCACCCGGTAACCGCAGATTACGCCGGTGATCTTGGATGCATTGCGATTGAACTGTGGTGCCTGCCTGAAGAAGGTTTCAAAGTTCATGTCGCCGGCCAGTATCTCCTGCAGCTCCTTTTTGCTGTAACCGGTGAGCCAGCAGATGATTTCGTCCACTTCATCCTTGCTGCGGCCTTTCTTTTCAGCCTTCTCCACGTAATAGGGATAGACGGCTGGAAAAGATATTTTGTATATTTTCTCCTGATTCTTCATTCTGTTTCTCCTTTAGACTGGTTGATAAGATGTGTTTAAACTCTCATTTACCGGAAAAAATCCTGATCGCTTCATCCACGGAGTCCACAAAAATCACCTGTTTGCGTTGGTTGCTTTCACGAATAAAATCTTTGATGCTGTTGCTCTCATGTCGGGTGAAGTCGCCCACAATGGCCAGGGGCATCCTGTAGTTGGAAAACTTTTGAAGTATCTCGCCTGCAATACCGTTTTTCAGATCAAAAAAAGCAGGCGTGATGCACCTCTCATGGATGATCATTTTGTCAAATCCCTGATAGTAGATATTGCCCAACAGATCCAATCCTTCCTCAGGCGAGTGAATCAGTGTTGAGTCGGATGTGATCTCAGCGATCCTGGTATCATTTACAGTGTGAGTCAGAATTTCCATTGTACCCTTTTTTTGTCAGTATTCATTCATCTGTCAACAGCATCCGAAGCTGCATGGTTCAACATTCTCCTGCAAAGATAACATAAAACCATTATGCCTTCTGAGATGTTTACATTGCGTTAAATAAACCATACACACAAATCGTTTCAATCATGATGAAAGTACATTCCACCAACTACTTCGATACGTTCATTGAAGTAGCTCCCGATACAAAAGTGAGCTGTGGTACACCACCACCGTCGAAAGAGAATAAGACAATTGCCCAGTTACAGTATGAGCTAATAGGCAAAAATCCCTATAAATTCAGTTCAGACGACATCCTTTTTCAGGTGTATGCTTATAGGAATGATCTGAAAGAGATGGAATACAAACAAGCGAGGGAACAGTTCTTTTCGAAAGGACAGGCCTGCCTGCGAACATCTCCCCTGACCAAAAGCTATGGTTATGGCATTCACTGCAATAGTGACGGAAAAATTGCATTGTATGGGATGGAGACCAGTGAATATGCCAATTTTATTTCAGACTCCGGAGTGGTCAAGGTGAAAGCCATGAAGTCGGGTAAATAAATGTGCTAAAACTATACTGATGTATTTTGTCATCGGGCATTATAGCGTCGTGGTCGCAATAGCCATCGAGGGTCATATTAAGCGCTGCTATTAGCTTTCCCATAATTACCTGTTTAAATCGTGAATGAGCAGTGGACGGATTTCACACCCTCAACATACCCCTGAATCCCCGTGCTGCATAGTAGGACTCGGCCCCATTGTGATAGATGAAGGTGCGCCCATAGCGTGAGTCACCGAAAAGTGCTCCACCACGTTCACGTATTTCCCAAGGCGCTACAATCCAACTGGATGTTTTCTGGTCGAACACCCCTACTGTCTGCAGGGATGTATATTGTGCTTCGTCAAGCACGTCGATTCCCATCTCCTTGGCCATGCTCAAGGCACTGCCTATGGGCTTGTTCTGCTTGCGCGATTGCAAGGCAGCTTCATCATAACAAAGGCTGCGGCGCCCTGTAGGACTTTCGGGCGAGCAGTCACAGAAGATGTATTCCCCTGTTTCGGCATCATGACCGGTTACATCGGGTTCGCCTCCGCTCTCTTCCATCTCATTCAGCGACCATAGTTTATCCTGATTGTCTTCGAGCCTCTGGCGTATGTCAGACCATTGAAGATTCGGATGGCGATCCATGTTATTTTCAAAACGCTTCTTCAGGAGATCAAACAATGCCTCTCTCTGTTCCTGTGTGATTCTATTATTGAGCATACTATCTTGTTTGAAGTGATTCTGTCGGAAGAGAAATCGCGATGGCTTCAATCTTCACTTTTACAATGCTGTCATCATCTGGTGCAGTTTACGCACCGTATTGACGTTTCGGATGGTCATGTGCCTGTATAGATCGGTGCCCATCAGTTTCATCATTCCGCTCCGGTTGTAATCTTCCCCTTTCACATTCCACAATATGGCGCCAGGTACATACTTCACATTGTCCACAGGATTCATCCTGATCATCTCCAACACCTCCGGCCGGTCATATTTCTCCCACAGGAACATCACATCGGTCCGCATCTGTTCATTTTTGACCCATGTGGATGGAATCTCCCGGCAGATGGCATCCAACTGATCACTGTTGACCACAATGACTTTTATCTCCAGCTGAAAATCTTTTCTGACAGCTTCTTCAATCAGCTGTCTCAGCTCATCGTTGCCTTTCAGCGAATCCTCAAACAGCACATTGCCGGAGTTGATAAAGGTGGAGACATGGATCAATCCCAGGGACTCGAAGGTAGCTTTGAGTTTTTTCATCTCCACCTTGTTGTTACCACCCACGTTGATTCCCCTGAAAAGAGCAAGATAAATCATACGTCATTCAATTTATGGATGTGTAATTTGTCAGTGCCACAGACTGTCACATTCATTCTATCCGGGTTAATGCATTACACGAAATATTGCTGTGATTATAGACATAACAAATGATGCCTCTTTTTAGTTTGCAGCATTGTGTTAAACAGGACAGGTGACAAGAAGATGGATAATCCGGGATGATCTGTTATTGTTCGGACTTCAATTTGCTGTAAATTTCCAGGTCGGTGTATACACCACTGTAAAGCAATTCTCCCTGCCGTTCCACACCTTCAAGCCTGAATCCCAGTCGCTTCGGTATGTTACTGCTCCTTGTGTTACCCACCGCACACTTGATCTGAATCCTGTTTATCCCCAGCTGGTGAAAGGCAAATTCACAGAGTTTCTCCACTGACCTGGTGACAATCCCCTGTTTCTGGAATTTTTCTGAAAGCCAATAACCAATTTCTGTCTTACTGTTTAATCTGTCGGTGTCTTTAAAGCCAATCAATCCGACAAATTGTTCCTTTTTTCTGATGGCGAACAGATACTCAAACCGCTCCTCGGGAGCATTCACCACCGAGCTCACAAATTGCTCACTGTCCGATATTTCCCGGGTATATGCCACAAAAGGCAACCATTTTCCCAGGTAGTCTCTCTGACTGTCAATCGTTTCAAAAATATCTTTTGCATCCGATAGCGCCAGCTGGGTCAATTTAATCTCCTGATCTATTTTGATTGTCATGATTACATATTTTTGTTACAGCTATTCAGACTGATAATATTTCTTCTTATTCCTAAGTTAGTCCTACACTTGTTATATGACCATTATAAAAAAATGACTTTTTTATTGCCTCTTTTTTTGTCGTGAATGAAACTGCAAAACCTAGTTACAGGTATTACAAAGATCAAATATCTTATTAATTTACAACCTGGTAGATCATATCACTTCAATCCCTAAGCTTTTTAGATATAAAAATGTAGTATCATAATACTCCGTCTTTCTTGTTAAATCTTCTGGATCACCATTTGGAACAACGATGATCATACCTTGTCTTGCTCTGGTCAGTAATACACGATAGGCATTGATCAAATATTGTTTTCTTTCTTCTTTGTTGATTTTTTGCCATTTACTTCCTTTGAACCCGTAGGTTTTCCACCCTTCGTTCGAATATCGCAAATCACCATCCCAAGCAATACAGGCCCAGTCCAACTCCAATCCCTGTACATGAAATTCTGTGGCTACATCTTCCAAGAAGTAGGAGGAACGCACATCATCTTTCCCATTTAAGAACCAGTGAATTGGATCCATCGGCGATTTCACATCAATTGCGTAGGGTTTAAGTCTCTGTGCTTGGGAAGAAACCACCATGCCATATCTTTCACTACCTCTGGCCTTTTCTTTCAGCCATTGTTTAGCTTTTTTCAAATCTCTTGTCAATACAATTGGATACTTCTCTTTAATTTGATTGAATGACTCAACGGCTTTTTCAATTTGAATATCCAAAAGATTCTTTACAAAAAGAGAAAGGTTCTCTGCCCTAAATGAACGCATAGATACGGATAGATGCAAGTCGGGATTTAGATGCACTTCCGTTATATTGTCCAAAGCTTCAATAGCTTCAGTTGCAGCATACTCAGAATCCGTTAAATTTGGAGATATATGGACACTCCAATATGGGTACCAATTCTTGATAGCTGCTAACCATTCCGAGATACCAGCTTCACCCGTGTTGATTTCCTGGCCACCACCCACCAGACAAACAATTACGGCCCAATCTTCATGCCTATCGAGACAGGAAATCAAAAACTCAGGCTCCGAGTGATTAAAATCAGGTTTGTTCTTTTTTCGTTTCATAAAGGAGACCGTTTGCTCCATATTCCATGCCCTTTGTGCTTCGTCAAAAATAGCCACATGATCGTACGGTGCAGTTGGATCTACAAGATAACTATCTCTATAGTGATGGATGTTTTGTATAAATGCTTTGACACTCGATTTGGCTGTCTTCTTTGTCAATATGATCCCTTTCTCCTTTACATTATTGATTTTATCGCGCGCCAAAGCTTCTTGGAGAATGGCTACCAATGGGCCATTTCCCGAAAGATACACACTTGCTTCACCATTCTCCTTGTCTAAATGAGTAGTTGCAACTTTTAATCCCACAAGTGTTTTACCTGCACCAGGGACCCCTGTGACAAAACAGATGATTTTTTTGTGATTCTCTCTTGCTTGGGTGATTATCTCAGAGATTGTGTCCGTTGTTTTGGAGAGATTGGTTGCATCCGCGTCACTACGGGTAATCTCATCAACGGTGTGGTTCTTGTAGAGTGAGATTGCAGCTTCAATTATTGTTGGGGTAGGAGAGTATCTTCCAGCAGCATAACTAGTAGACTCAACGGTTTGGGCTTCATCATAGAAATCCAATACAGTATGTATAATGATTTTCAGGCTCTCTCCATTGGTTTTGATTGGAAGAATCAGATTGTCGTTATGAGAGGTAGTGACAATCTCACTGAAAATGTTTTTTGCCTCTGTTGCGACTAAGATTGGGACCAAAAGTGCTTGATGACTGGGCTCATGGAAGTTTTTTAAATCCAGTGCATAATCCCAAACCTGCTCTACACTAGATTGGTTGTATTTATGTTCACCTACTTTGAACTCCACAACAAAAATCACACCCTCAATAATGATCAACACATCCACTCTTTTCCCCATTCGAGGAATAGAAAATTCAAAGAAAATGGTGCCTTCTAATCCTCGCAATGCTTTTTGAAGGCAATCAATTTCAGCTATCCACGAATGATTCTGGTTTAAATTTGTGTCAAACTGATTCGATATTGTAATTTCACCTATTACTTGATCAATACTTTTTGTTAAAAACGAAGAAATTGAGTCTTTAAAATAATAATTTAACATGGTTCTTTAAATTAGGTTTGCTGTACTTTTCTGATTTAGCTTGACTTGGATTAATAGTATTTTACTGGTGTAAGTTTACTTTTAGGTTCTATTCCTATGATTAGTTTACCATTTAAATTTTATCTCTATCATGTTGTTGATCAGGTTCATAGGCTGGAATGAGCGCCATGGTAGGCTGTCAAAGATATAACGTTTTCAGTAAAATCCAAGCTCTCCCGGTTGTTTATTGCCCTATGCCTCTAATTCGTCTATTTCATGTTTCAAAAAATTGGGGAAGGCTACAGTGTCACAAACCCAACTCGGTGATTTGTTTTACCTGTTTCTCAAAAGTAGTCAACTTTGTTCAACTCAATTTCATACCCTTTGTATAAGATAAACTCTATCTCCTATTTATTTAAATGGGCAAAACCAATAATATTATCGATAAATTGTTTCATTTGATATGTTTACTGGATGCTAAGAAGATCTGGACATTTTTTAAATTTTAATTCCGGTAAAACGATTAGAATCTCATCCTCCTGCTTTTCTTTCTGCCAATAGACGATATAGTTAATTCTCGATTCCGATAGTGCATATCCCGTTTTCTCAAATTCAATTATCTTCTCTTTGAAGCTATTTGAAAATTTAATGATACAATTCCCATATTTGTCGGAGCAGCCGTCGTTATTCGGAATTAATTCATCACCGCTTTTGTAGTCGGTTATAATGTCCTGTTTTGAAATGAAATAATCCAACCAAATATCTTTATGTGTCAAATGGGTTACCAATAATACAGATTGATTGTAGGGAGTATTGTCGCTTATGCGTTCCATTTCTTGACAAGAAATATCGTCAAGGTAATGACCATTATAGTGAATTGTGAGGTTCCGTTTAGCCCGGGTCATTGCCACATAAAGGCCTCTTTTTTTCTCATCATTGTCCGGATTGTAACCGTTGAGCATGAGAAAAACATTATCAAACTCCTTGCCTTTAGCCTTGTGAATAGTAGAAACAAAGATTGTTTCACCGGTCGCGTTCACAAAGTCTTCCAGTCTCGATTCCTTTACGAACATCACAAAATCAGATTGATACTTTTTGTTCGGATTGCTTAGCTCAAAATCTTTAATCAGGTTGATACAAACATCCATCTTCGTACTTTCTTTATATCTAGTCCAAAGGTATCTCTTTGCATTTTTCCAGTTCTCTTCGCTAATCATATATTTGTCGTCAGAAAAGTTCAATTGATTAATAAAGTATCTTACTTCCAATATATTGAATAAGCTGAAGCTATCGTTGGTTTGAATGAGTCTTGCAGATAATCCGTGGGTTAATAAAAGTCCTTCTATTTGTAATGCCTCAGAGTTTGTATGAGTCAACACACAAGTCGTCCCTTTTAACCCGGAAGATAATATGCTATTAATCACAGGTTCAATTAGATTAGAGCTGGTATGCTTAATGATTTTTAATCCTCCGGTCTCACTTGAATGAGGAATAATAGGTGTTTCTTTCAGACGATGGGTAATTTTTTCAACAAACTGATTGGTAAATTCTATCAGATTTGCCCTGCTTCGATAATTTACAATGAGTTCAACTTTTTTAGCTTTTTGTTCGGTGATAAATTGTTCCAGATAAATATAGCTGGCTCCTCTGAATTCGTAAATATTCTGGTCGTCGTCGCCCACAGCAATTACCCTCATCTCTTCATTTTGTGTCATCAAAGCTTTGATCAATTCAAACTCGTTTTTATCCATGTCTTGAGCTTCATCAATCACCAAAACGGTCTTTGTGATGCGGTTAGGTTCAATCTCATTGTTTCTGATCTTCTCCACCGTTTTACCAATAATCGTTTGTGATTTTTCAATTGACCCCACCTTTCCTAACAGATCGAAGCAATACGCATGAAATGTTTTTATTTCGATAAAACTAGCCGCATTTCCAATTAAATCGAGCAATCGTTTTTTAAATTCAGTTGCTGCAGCTCTTGAAAATGTGACCATGAGCAATTGTTCATGTTTTACATCTTCCATAAGTAATAAAGAGGCCAGTTTATGCACCAGCACCCTTGTTTTTCCGCTTCCGGGTCCTGCCGCTACAGCCATATAAAGAGAGGTATTATCTTTTATGATCCCAAGCTGAGAAGGGGATAATTCTCCGAAAAGTTGTCTGAATTTCGCAGGAGTAATATTTCTTTTTATCTCATCCTGCCTGCTGCCTTTAAAATACTTGTTAAGAAAAGAAGCGTAGTTTAATTGAAAATAATCTTCCACAAACTGTAATGCTTCTTTGTAGTCACGGATCATTTTTTTGGCATATTCACCTACGATATGAATCTGCTGAATTTTATTTTCATAAAACTGATTCAGTTTCTTATAGTCTTCAGTTTTATATCTTTTCTTGTTATCCTGTTCAAGTCGTTCAATGGTAAGTTTATTATATAGCACAAGGAATCCGCCTTCTATTTTGATTGCCTCAATTCTGGACAAGTAAAACAATGCATCTTCAATATCTGCTGGTTTGATACTCAGCTTAAACAGAGCATTTTGTTTCTCATATTCATCTTTGAGCTGATGCACGGAAAATTCGACCAACACTTGTTCTTTATCAACCTCCTCAGGGGATAGATTTTGCGTGCTTTTAAGGTAGAGAAAATCAACAATAAAACGGGCCAATTCATGTCGTTTTTCAAGTTTGTCTTGTAACTCCGCTTCAGAAAAATTTGATAGAATGGTCAAATGATTCTTTGAGGAATCGTGTTGTTTTCGTTTTATCCAGTTCTTTATAACCCAAAAGTTGATGATGGTTCTTATCTTATTCGGCGACACATCATCACAACCCATTTCCTCTGCTTGTTGGTTAAGTTCCTTCACGTGGAATATTTTTTCCTGTTCCTCAAATTGGGACAACAGAAACTTTTCGATTTTACTGATCGAGTTCAAAATACCCAGTGAGCGGTTCTTATTTTCACCTCTCTTGATAAAAGCGGTTAAGTCTTTTGTGTCGGCTAATATCTTTTCTTCCCGCAATAAGTTCACAACCTGTATTACCTCCTCCTTCACAATTCCCAGATGATCCGATATATGGTCTATTCTAGATTCTGCAGCTTCATCGGTCGCCTGCTTTCTACTTTTACTTGAATAAAGTTTTTTGATAATTCTTACAGCCTGTTGCTTTTGTTTCTCACTAAAAATCTCAGATCGATGTATTTTCTCGATGGCTTCTTGCGCATTTTTAGATAAAATGCTATTGGCAAAGATCTGGGGCATATTTTGCCCTCTTTTTAGGTATCCTGCTTCTTCCAAAGCAGATATGGCCGTTGTCACCCTTGTTTCTATCTCAACGACATTGTCGTCCCAGCCAGCTTTTCGGGCAATTTCCAATGCTGAATTTGAAACACTTGTCCTGAAATGAGTGATATCTTTTATTGCTTTCCAGATTTGCTGAATCTCTTTGATGTTCAACTTAGTTTGATTGAGCAAAATAAAGTGCTTGCTCAAATCTTCTTCATTGAAAAGAACATAACAGTCCGCAGTAATATTTTCATCCCTTCCAGCTCTTCCGGCTTCCTGGACATAGTTCTCGAGAGAGTCGGACAATTCAAAGTGGATCACCATTCCGACATCTTTTTTATCCACCCCCATGCCAAAAGCTGAGGTTGCCACCATGATGTCCACATCACCCCGTATAAATGCATCTTGGTTTTCCGACTTTTCCTGCTTATCCATTTTTCCATGATAAGGCTTTGCAAGATATCCGTCATTCGACAATCTTTCAGCAATTTGATAAGCCCTCCGTGTTCTTGAAACATATATAATGGTGGGGCATTTTTTTACATCCAAAAGATTTCGTAAAGCATCGTATTTATCTTCCTCGGTTTCTTTCGGGATCACCTTATAGCTAAGATTGGTACGTGAGGCGTTTGAGCTGAAAATCTCCAATCTCAAAGACAATTTTTCCTCAAAATAATCCTTTATATCCTGAATTACATTTTGTTTCGCCGTAGCCGTGAAACAAGAAACCGGTATTCCGTTCTCAAGGTTTTTCTTTTCTTGCAACGATTTAATAAAATCACCAATATAAAGATAGTCTACTCTAAAATCCTGACCCCACGATGAAAAGCAGTGAGCCTCATCAATAACGAAGCGAACCACATTTCGCCCGAGAAGTAAACGTTCAATGGATTTAGACCTGAGTGACTCCGGTGATATGTACAGAATAGAAGCAGAGCCTGTTTCAACTCTCTCAAAAGATTTAGCCCTTTCAATGGGGTCAAGTAAACCATTTATTGTAACGGCTTCTGTAATATTGAAATTTTCCAGATTATCTACCTGGTCTTTCATCAAAGATTGAAGGGGTGAAATAACAACAGTTAATCCCTTCACATTTTCCCCACTCATTAGGGCAGGCACTTGAAAAGTTATTGATTTGCCCCCTCCCGTTGGAAACACTACCAGGATAGACTTATTGTCAATCGCTGCTTTTACCGCATCCTCTTGTAACGACTTGCCACCAAAGCTTCGATATGAATCAAATCCAAAGTATTTCTTTAATCCGATTTTTGCATCCAGCGATTGCATGCAATACGAACAACCATGTACACAAGGATTGTTTCTCAATATATACATGACCCTCTCAACTTCCGGATAATTCTTGATCACCCAGGGTGGAGTAATTGAGTATCTACTCTCCGCATTTATCAAAGCCAAACAATAGGCTAATTCAATCGGTGTTTCATGAATTAACCTTTCTAATTCGACCTGTTGACATATACTATCTGAAAACTGGGCATGTATAAGACTGACAAGTTGAATATCTGAGAAGGGGTAATGAACAAAATCAAAAAACCATTGAAATTCCTTCTTGTCACCCAATAGTGCAAAATAAATCTGTTTCAACTCACTACTTATTTCTTGGAAAGCAGCTATTTCATCATAAAATAAGTCTTTGGCCTTTATGGCATCGTTTAACGGATTATTTAATTCTTCAGTTTGAAGTTTATCATCTTTTAAGAGGGCATGATATGGTTTGGAAGGAAATAGCAGAGGCGATAAGAATAATGTATCAATGGGCATTAAATTGTGAATGAACCCATTTGTTGCTTTTTCAAGATAAGATAAATCGTGTCTAAGAATGTTATGTCCGCAAATGTATTCCTTCTGACGAATAAAACTCATAAGATCAGAAACCGATGTAGTGTGCAGCGTAGATTCATCCCCTGATATGGCGCCCATATCAAGTATTTTCTTGCTTTGAAAGTCTATTTCGGTATCAATGAAAACGATGTTGTTCATTATTTTTCCATCGAGCTGCTAACGGTAACTCAGCATACAGCATTTTCGGTCAATTAAGCGTGCAGCGGTTTTTGTAAAAACAATGCAGCACTTTCGGTATTCCGGTGATGTGTACTCAGCGATTAAACCATCATTTAGACAAAGTTATCTTTTTTTTTCTTAAACTCTCACCTTCGGAATGGAAAGCATTCCATTGTGGCTAAAAAAAGCAGCGAACTGTTGGCCGGTATTACTGATGAGCAGAAGCAACAGTATTGATTTGCTATGACGACAAATAGGACCTCCATGCCTACACGCAGACCATCGAATGGGACTCCTGGATGAGGGCCTGAATAGATAGATACCCTTTCGTTATTAAATACAATTATTTATGAAAATAATACCCGAAAAGGTATTATCCTGGAGGTAGTCATAGTATTTGTACCCGAAAAGGTATCGAATATGGACATTCTACCGGTAAATGAATATGTGTGATCGAAGAGCAAAGCGCTTGGATTGTCGCGTGAGGAGTTTGCAAAATAGAAATAGCATTTATGAATTGCAAAGAGTGATTTTTGGAAGTTTAAAATTATGTAAGAGAAAGCCATATCGAATATGTTGCTGTTGCCATATTTAATCGAAAACTGAAGTGGATGATTTGTATAATGGGGTTCATGATTACTTAACGCAATCTTACTTCATAATCCCGCATTTGTTTCAATTCCCCACGGAATTCTACCTGGTCCATAAGAGCCAATAACTTCATCCTGTAATTTAAAAAGGAATCACCTACATTAAAATCGGTGTCACAAAGCGTATGCCCAATGATTCTCGCTGGGTGTTGAAATTCGTGAGTGCAATATGATAACAGGAAGGAATCGAAGTAGGTTTCCTCTTTTTCTACATTTTATTTGCTTTGCTTCAATTGACCTTTTGCAATCTTTCCAAAAACAACATGTATATCTTGACGATTCATTTCTTTCTATTGTGTATGGTATTTCTTGCTTAACTCTTGTTGGTTTGAGTTACCGGTAGATTGCGCCTCTTTCTTTTTGGTTTTTTTTCGATGATTTCTCTGTGTCAATTTTATCTGATTATCACTGTTCTTCAGCACATTCAAGGGAGAATGCTCTAACAGTCCAGGGTGTTTGTCTAGTATCGCCGGTCGCGCATGGTTTGGGATGTGGAGGCGGAGGATGCGGAGGATTTGTTGCTGCGGCGCTTTTTCTCGCGGGGCGGGGTGACAATCACCTCTCCTTCCTTGCGGATCAACTGCTCTACATCGAGCAGCTCCTGTTCGATACGCTCCTGTTCTGCTTTCATCTCTTCCGGGGTGGTGGTGTATTGTGAGATTGCCCTGTTGCCGGGGTTGCCGGTTTTGTAGATCTCCCCGTCATAGCTCCTTTTCCGGAAGAAGTCATCCACCGACTCGGTGATGCTGTTGTTGATGCCGGATGCGATTAGTGGCATCCGGCGTGTGTGGGGCTCGAGCTCACCATATTGAATCCAGAAGAGGGGATAACGGGTGCCGGTGAAGGTCTCATCCTCCTGCCGGAAGAGGATGGGGCAGAGGGCCAGAGGCTGCACCCGGAAGGAGGAGGTGGCGGTGTCGAAGTAGTAGGCCTCCTTCAGGTAGTACCCCAGCACCTCGTTGGAGGGTACATCGGCATCGTTCACCGTGATAGAGCCATTTGCTGTTTCGTGGTAGATTGCGAAGCGGTCAACCAGTTCGGGAAAGCGAACACGGTACTCCCCGGTGAACTCCTCACGCCCGTCGAGGTACTCGTATGCACGGATGCGCTCCTCCTGCAGCAGGCGGAATATGAGGGTGAACAGGTTCTGCTGTCCCGCTGTGGGGGTGATGGGTTGGTAGAGCGGTGCGTTGGTCGCTTTTGTCAGGTCGATGTATCGGTAGATGATGCGCGACCAGCGGGCTTGGGCGATCTGTTCCTCCCAGTTGGCGTGGGGTAGATTATCAGTTCGTTCCGAAAGTGTCGATGCGGACTGATTCTGTTGTCGCCGTTGTGCCATCCGCTCCAGGGCGGTAGTCTGCGGGTAGAGGGCGTTCACTTGCCCCAGTAAAAGGAGTAGGATGAATATTGTTCGGTTTGTCATATCTTTATCTTTTATCTTACAGCTAATAGCTTACAACTTATAGCTTATAACTTACAACTTACAACTTACAACTTACAGCTTACAGCTTACAACTTACAACTTACAACTTATAACTTACAACTTACAACTTACAGCTTACTGCTTACAGCTTACGACTTCTTAATCAATTCACTCTCAGCTCCATCACTGCGATCTCGCGCTCTGTGCCGTCGGGACCGGCAGCACGAATACCGGAGATGTAGAAGTAGCTTCCGCGGGTGAGCCGCCGGATCTGCTCCCGCTGCCGCTCCGAGAAACGGCTGCCATCCGATACCTCGGGGATGGCGTTGCCCATGGTGTCGAAGAAGATGGTGCGGAAGCCGGTCACCCGGAACGGCACGTTCAGGATGCCATCGTCGATGGCGGCACTGAGGCCGTCGCTCTGCAGCAGGACTGCCTTGGGGATGCTGCCTCCCCTGCGCGTCACGGTGTTGCCACCGGCATCGCGGTACTCGATAAAAGGAGTAGGGTCGGGGAGGGTGCGCACCCGGAAGGAGTGCGTCGCCATTCTGCGGGTCTCACCCCCCGCCATGCGGGCGGAGACGGTGATCACAGCCTCCCTGCCGGCAGAGGAGGGACGGGCTACCCAGAGGTTGCCACGGCGTGTGAGGGTGCCGTGGGTCATCACGGCGCTCACCTCCTGTGGTGCGACACCCGGCACGGAGATGCTTACCTCGTTGTCGATGCCGGCATAGAGCACGTTCATCAGCGTTGGGGCCACAGTGGCCATCGGCTCGATCACGGTGTAGCTGCTGCTGAAGTCACGCCGGCTGATGCTGCCGTCACTGCCGGTCAGCTCCACGTAGCCCTCCACGGGGAAGGTGCCGCTGCGGGTTGCCGACAGTGTGAAGAAACCATCCTCTTCCGTTTGCAGGGGTTGTCCCTCTACTACGATACGGGGACGTTGGGTGGTGTCTTCCGCCGCCAGGATCACGCGGGCACGGTAGTTCCCTCCCTGAAGGACGGTCTCCGCTTCGGGGATCACCCAGGCATTGAGCCGGTTGAGGCGGTAGTCGCCCGCATCAACGCTTTGGAGCAGCGATGCCAGCGCCTCTCCTTCGGCGAGGCGGACATCGTTTTCGATCTTGGTGAGCAGGGTGATGGCGGCCGCCAGCGGCATCTGCTCGAACAGCGATGCCTCCCAGCTTCGGCCACCGGACTCACTCTCCGTAGAGAGGTAGCGGGCAATCAGGGCGCGCCGCGACGGGTCGTCGACCCACCCCGTAAGCTGACTGCGGTAGCTGTCGATGGAGACACGCAGCTTCTTCCCCTCACCCCGCAGGGGGGAGAGCATCACCACCGAGGCGGCCTCCAGGTCGTCCTTGTGTCGCATATGGTCGAGGTCACCCCGCTTGCCATCCGCCTGCCGCACCATCTGTTGTTTCAGGTCACCGATGTAACGTGTGAGCGAATCGCTCAGGCTGCGCACCGCTGCTCCCTTGTCGTACCAATCACCCGCTTTCTCGGGGTTGGAGGTATGATAGGCGGAGAGCTCTTCCATCAGGAGGGTGTTCCTCTCTTCCATGGATTGGGATGATTCGCCGAGTCGCTGATCCACCACGCCGAAGCCGTCGAGCACCTCCACCGAGACGTTGAGGGCCAGCATCGCGATGAACACCAGGTACATCAGGTTGATCATCTTCTGACGGGGCGAGTTGGGACTGTTTACTGCCATGCCGGAGGGTGGTTTAGGGTTGTGACGGGTTGCTGTGCCCTCCCCGGTTGAGGGTCATCGCCTGTAACATGCGGGCGTAGGCGTCGTTCAGTTCACGCAGTTGTGATGCCATCCGCTCGGTCTCGCGTCCGATCAGCGTGCCATCGGGCAGGGTGTCGCTGTAACTGTTTTTCAACCGCTGCAATCCCTTGTTGATCTGCTCGATGGTGTCGAGCTGGCCACTGATGCTCTTCAGTTGGAGCTCGTAGAGGGCGTTGAGTCCGGAGAGCGTGCTGTTCAGCTGCTCCATCTGGCGGTTGTAGTTCTCGGTCTGACCCGTGAGGTCGTGCGGGAACCAGGCGCTGTTTTCTTTTGCCGGCTGTGTGGAGAATAATCCTGCAGCTGCTCCGCCTTCATTGTTTCTGAGCGATGTGGGCCGTGATATTGCCTCTCCGTTGAAGTCGGGACGATCTTCCGGGTTCTGTGACGCCAGCACGGGAAACACCTGCTCCCAGGGATAATCGCGCACGGGGGTGTCGAAGGCGGAGAGAACAAAGACACACACCTCGGTCACCATCCCGATAAAGAGCATCTCATTGCCAAAGGGGAAGTGGAGCAGTTTGAACATGGCGCCCAGGATCACCAGGGCGGCGCCGAAGCTGTAGGCGAAGTGGATGGAGCGCTTGCCCTGTTCGGATTGAAGGGTGCGTTCCAGCTTGTTCTTGTATCTGTGGTATGCATTCATTGGATTGCTGTTGTATGACTTTGTTGTGTTATTTTCCCCTGCCTACCTGGGTGCGCACGCAGCGAAAACCGATCCAGGAGCGCCCCTGGTGCTGCAGTTCCGCGTCGCGCATATCGGAACGGATGAAGGTGGCGTTGTCTTTCCAGGAGCCTCCCTTCACCACCTTGCGCTTCAGGATGCCGGGATCGTCTGTCAGTGCGTTGTAGTGGTACTCCGGATTGATGTCGTTCATCTGTTCGAGGCCGGAGCCGCTGTAGGCGGTGGAAGTCCATTCCGCCACATTGCCCGCCATGTCGTAAAGTCCGAACAGGTTGGGCTGGAAGCTGCGCACCCTTGCCGGAATCAGGTGGTTGTCGGCCGCATAGGCTCCCTCACCCGGGTTGAAGTTGGCCGGATAACAGTCGGGGTCGTTCTCCCCGTTGCCCGTCTCCCAGGGGTAGCGGCTGTCGCTGTTGGCATTGCGTGCCGCCAGCTCCCACTCCGCCTCGGTGGGCAGCCGGTATTTTTCGATCTGCACCCCTTCCCGCCGGATGCTGCGCCGCAGGAACATCGTGCGCCACTCGCAGAAAGCGGTGGCCTGTTCCCAGCTGACACCCACCACCGGATGGTGGGCGTAGGCGGGGTGTGCAAAGTAA
The DNA here is from genome assembly GCA_023399295.1 of Bacteroidota bacterium. Lineage (GTDB taxonomy): Bacteria > Bacteroidota > Bacteroidia > Bacteroidales > Dysgonomonadaceae > Proteiniphilum. The sequence goes on along the minus strand of JAEWQF010000061.1, from coordinate 24,685 downwards.
TTGCGCATATAGACTTCGTTGTTGGCGTTGGGGAAGTCGGTCACCCAGCGGGTGGTGTCGGGGTGGATGTTGACGATGCGGGTGTGGACGAAGTCGTAGAGGCTGCTCAGGGGGCGGGTGAGGGTCTCGTTGACGATCCGTCCGTCGAATGCCACATATGCGGTATCCTTCGAGATCATCACCCTCTCAGCTGCTCCCTGTTGGTCACCAGCAGTGATGATACCCTGCACCCTGTCGAGCTCTTGTTGGCGGCGCGCCGCCTCCGCCGCATCGAACCACTCGTAGCGGTAGTTGAGCTGGGTGGCATCGAGCATCTTCTGTCCAGTGATGGGATGGATCTTGTAGAGGCTGTTGATGGCGGCCTCCTCCTCTTCGGTGTTGCGGCTCCAGGGAATGGGAATGGACCAGTTGAGGCGGGGTGTGACGGGATCGCCGTAGGCATCTTCGGTGATCTTGTAGAAGTCGTCACCCGCATAACGCGGGTCGGCCATCCGCTCCCGGATGATGGAGTCGCGTACCCAGTAGACAAACTGCTTGTACTGCGAGTTGGTGATCTCGGTTTCGTCCATCCAGAAGTTGTCGACCGAGATACCCCGCGTGGGGATGGTGATGCCCCAGAGCGAGTCGATTGCGCCGGGTCCCATGGTGATGGAGCCGCGTGAGACCAGCACCATGTTGTAGGGGGTGGGTTCGTCCCATACCCTCCCCACGGTGACCCCGGTCAGCTCGCCGCCCACACTGCCTATTCCCGGCCGGCCGCAGGAGGTAACCAGCAGCAGTGCAAGTGAGAGAAAAAGGAAATTTCGCTTCATGTATGTTGTTTTATTGCGATTAGCTGTCACTACTCAGTTGTCAGTTTGTTTTTAAACCGTTAACCTCAAACCATGAACCAGTTAACGTTTAGAGCAGCCGGATGCTTTTCTGCGGATGACGTTTCGGCTGCAGCTGCCCGGCCGGGAAACGGTAGCGGAGCGTCAGCTCATGGCTGCCACGGCTGGCCTTCCCCAATCCTCGCCGGTGCAGGTCGTAACCATATCCAATTTCAATGCCTTCCATCTCGAAACCTGCAAAGAAGGCCACACCCTCGCCGGAGCGCCATGAGACACCTCCCGAAAACCGATCATCAACCACCGCCCGCAGTGCTGTCTGCACCCGGGTGGTGCCGTTGCCGCTCTGCAGCCACAACATCGGTTCTATTGCTAACGGATGAAACAGCCGGATATTGTATGCTGCCATCAAATGAACGGTGCGGGGAATGAAAGATTGCAACGAGTCGGTTTGCAGGTCGAGTGAGTCAATCATTACCGGGAAGCCGGGCGCGTTGAGATGAAGCAGCGACAGGCCGGCGTAGCCGCGACGGTGCTGCCAGGCGATGCCGACACCCAGGTCAGCCACCTCTCCCTTTACCCCGTCGGCGAGGTATGAGGGGGGCGCATCTTCCCCATCCCCACCAATGATACGGGCACTCCCCTCATCGAAGGAGAGGTTGAGGATCCCTGCCTGCACCCCGAGGTGTATGTTCCCGTTGCGGGTGGGGTGTATGTAGTTGTATTGTGCCGCCAGCAGGCTGTTGCGCAGCCTCCCGGCGGTGAGGCTGTAGCCGGTCACACCCACATTGTGTCGGCTGTTCAGGAAGTCGATTGGCAGATGGGCATTGAGGATCACCCGTTGTGGGGCATGCTGGATGCCGGCCCACTGGTAGCGGTAGAGCAGTGACAAAGCGTTCATCCCGCCCTCCCCGGCAAAGGCGGGGTTGTAGTGTCCCTTTACCTTCCAGTAACGGGTCACCGGTGCATCCCACTGTGCCTGCAGCTGCGGAATGGCACAACAGCAGATCATCAGCAAAAGAAACCGCCCTTTTTTCATTGTGGTTATAACTGAAAAAGGGCGGAAATATTGTGTCAGAAGCGATCCGGATTCACCCGCATCAGGCGCAGCGCCTTCAGCATCCAGCGGGGGAGTGGCTTCTCGGGATCCCGTTGTTGCAGGTTGATGGCCAGTCCCAGCTTCTTCACCAGCGGCACCTTGTGCGTCTCCACAAATTCAATCAACGTGCCGTCGGGGTCTTCGATGTAGGCGAACTGACCGGCTGCATCGCCCATGTCGAACGAACTGCCTTCCCTGAACTGTTGCGTGGTATCGACCGTGAAGGGATGTCCCAATGAGGCGCAGTGTTTCCCCAGCGCTTCCATGTTGCGGATGTCGAAGCATACCTGTATGAAACCGGGGTCGCCCCAGTAGCGGCCCTCGTAGAGTTTCCGGGGAGTGCGCTCGAGCGCCTGCACCAGCTCGATGCGGGAAGGACCGAACAGCTCGCTGAAGCTCCCTTTTCTGGGTTGCGAGTGTCCCAACAAGCGCCTGCGAAAACGGCCTGTTCCTCCAGGCAATGCTGCAAAGTCGGCGAAGATGCCCGTTTCATCGGCAACAACCGTGTCATAACCCAGGATGTCACGGTAGACGGTCATCGCCCGCTCCATGTCGGTTACACCGATGGTGACGCCTGCCACTCCGCCGGTGAGCCGCCCCTCATCCTTGAAGAGATAGTCATCCTGCACCACTTGGAACAGGTTTCCGTAGGGGTCCTGCAGGAAGAAGGTCTGCCCGCCGCCGATGGTGTCGTTCAGTCCACCAACAAGCTTCGCTTGTGGATTGCGGGAGAAGGTGTCGAAGGCACGGCCCACATCCCTGCTCTTGATCTTGCAGACCAGTACCCCCAGATCACCCATCTGCAACTCAAAACCGAGCCGTTGTGGCTTGCGTTCGGCGTACTGCCACACCTCGAAGCCGCCACCCCCCTGCATGTTGACCGCGATGACGGCATGGCGCCGTTGTGGATTGCCACCGGTGTAGGGCAGCATCAGTTCAGCCACCTTGTTGTCTTCCAGGATACGGATGTCCATCCCGAACAGGTCGATGTAATACTTCCAGGCTTCGTAGAGGTTCTCAACCCCGATGCCCACTTGCTGGATGCCGGCAATGTTGTAGTCAGGTTTCATATTTTTTTGATTGGTCCGCATGGGATGGTTGGTATTGTAGAGCAGGAGCGAAAGATGTCAGGTGGCATTGATGCGCCGCACCAGCCTGCGTGACAGTGCAGGGAGGAACCGTTTGATGTAGACCATCAGCAGCTCGGGACCGCCTACCAGCACCTCCGGTTTCTGTTTCTTGATCGCCTTCACGATCTTGCGGGCTGCCTGCTCGGCCGTGATCCCTTTCTGCTGACCCTCATCCATCCTGCCATGTTGCGAGCCATCACCCTCCAGTGCGTTGAATGAGATTGCCGTCTTCACCCTGCCGGGACAGACCATCACCACCCGGATCCGGTTGTCATGATACTCTGCCTGTAACGTCTCGAAGAAGCCGTAGAGTGCGAACTTTGAAGCAGCGTAGGCCGACCGCAACGGGAACCCGAAGCGACCGGCGATGCTGCTGGTGACGGCAATGGTGCCGCCTCCCTGTGCGATCATCGACGGCAACAGACGGCGTGCGATCATTGTTGGAGAAAAGAAGTTGAGATCCATGATCTTGCGATCCACCGCGGGACTGTTGTCCAATACCTTGCCCCGCTGGCTGATACCGGCATTGAGAAACACCACATCGATCCTTCCGAAGAGCGCGACAGCCCGGTCTGTAACCGCGTCGAGCAGATCGAGCCGGGAGAGGTCGCAGGGCAGGATCGCACAGCGAGCACCCAGGTTGATGCACGCCAGTTGTACCTCCGCCAACCGCTCTTCACGGGTGGCCGTGAGAATCAGGCTGGCTTGCTCACGGGCGAAGCGGTAAGCCGTTGCCTCTCCGATACCGGAGGAGGCGCCGGTGATCCATATGACTGGTTTGGTCGACATATTATTAAGCTCTCGGCATTCAGTTGTCAGTTATCAGCTATTATTGTAAGAGACCTGTCACAAGGTACGAACGTATGAACCGAATAACATACAAACTTATTCCAGTACTTCGTTCCAGAGCGCTCTGCGATAGTCGTCAATGGAGTGGGGGGCGCACTCATCCACATGGCTCACATTGTGTGAGGTGTAGATCATCTGTTCCAGGAAGAGCGGAGCACGGTTGGGCCCCTCACCAATGTTGATCAGCACCGTCTCACCATCCTTGATCAGGTTTTTCCGCAGGGCGACGAAAAAACCGGCCAGACAGACCGCTGAGGCGGGGCCGGGAATCACCTTCTGTTCGTAGGCGGTAAGCTTGCCCACCGCCACCAGCTTCTCTTCCTTCATACGGAGGAAGGCGCCACCCGACTGCTTCACCAGCTTCGCGATGAGGGGGTAGCTGGCCGGGTTGCCTGTTGCAAGCGTGGGGATCTCTGTGGTGGGATTGTCGATCACCGGGTACTGTTGCTCGAACCCTGTGGGGAAGCCGTTGGCCTCCGCCTGTTCCCAGGCTTGCACCATCGGGTCGCAGCCATCACTTTGCACCAGCAGGAACCGGGGATTCCGCAGTTGCGGGTAGATGTGGCTGATCTCCCTGATCCCCTTGTCGATGGCAATGGGACCGGTACCCCCACTCACTGCCTGGATGTAGACATCGGGGAACTGATCCATCTGGCGCAGCCATTCGAACACCATGGTCTTCTTCGCCTCCACACGGATGGGGTCGATGTTGCCCGTCGACATGGGAATGTTGTGGATCTTCGCATAACCGGCGGCGATCTCCTTGGCACGGGCATAGTCGCCCTTCACACGGAACACCTGTTGTCCGAACGAGCTGATTGTCGCCTCGGAGGTCTTGATGGCATCTTCCGGCATGAAGACGGAGCAGTTTACCTTCGCCATGGAGAGGTATTTGGCATAAGCTGTTGCCGAATTACCGGTGGAGGCGATGCAGTATTGCTTGATGCCCAGCTCGTTGAACAGGCTGGCCGCCATGGAGGCTGCCGGATCCTTAAAGGTGCCGGTGCCCCCGTTCAGATCGTTCCGGTAGACATGCACCTTGATGTCGAGGCCATACTGCTCACGGGCAAAAACTTCGAGGAAGCTCCATCGTTCTACCGGCACAGCACCCTCGTTGCGTGAAATGATGTGGCGCCGGCGCAACAGTGGCAGGAAGGGGAAGTAGTGCCAGAAGCTGTCGGGCTTACGGTGCATGATGCGTGCCAGCCGCTGGTAGCGACGGTTGTACCATACCTCGGAGTGTTTGCTGCCACAGCCGGGGCATTGCTGTCCCTGGTCGAACCAGGTCCAGAAGTTGGGTGTCACATGACCACACTGCGTGCACTTCAGGTGATACTTGTGCTGTATCTTGACTCTAAGCATCGAATCTCCTTTTTTTTTGAAAGAATGAGGCTTCCTCCTGTCGGGCGGCTTACGCGTTTACCGACATGGATCGCATCTCATCCGACTGATACCGGCCCTCCTCCAGGTTCTGCTTGATCACCTTGAATACCTCGATGGTGCGTTCCACCTCCGCCAGCGTATGTGAGGCCGTAGGGATCAGACGCAGCATCAGCACCCCTTTGGGTACTACCGGGTAGACCACGATGGAGCAGAAGATGCCATGATTCTCACGCAGGTCGATCACGATGTTGGTCCCCTCCGGTACGGAACCGCTGAAGTAGACCGGTGTCACCGGCGACTCGGTGTTGCCGATGTCGAATCCTTCGGCTACCAGTCCCTCCTGCAGCGCCCGGGCCACCTTCCAGAGATTCTCGCGGAGCTGTGGCTCCGACTGGATGATCTCAAGGCGTTTGAGGGCACCCATCACCATGGGCATGGGGAGTGATTTGGCGAAGATCTGCGACCGCATGTTGTATTTCAGCGAGTCGATGATCGCCTTCTCGGAGGCGACAAAGGCACCGATGCCCGCCATCGACTTGGCGAAGGTGCCGAAGTAGATGTCTACCTCGTCCATCAAGCCGAAGTGCTCGCTGGCACCCGCACCGGTCTCACCCATCGTGCCGAAGCCGTGTGCATCGTCGATCATCAGTCGGAAGTTGTATTTCTCCCGCAGCTGTACGATGCCCGGCAGGTTGCCCAGGTCGCCCGACATGCCGAACACCCCCTCGGTGATCACCAGGATGCCGCCACCGTTCTCTTCCGCCTTGGCAGTGGCGAAGCCGAGCATCTTGCCGCACCGTTCCATGTCATTGTGCGGGAAGACGAAGCTCTTGCCTCCCTTCGCCTTGTGGAGGAAGATGCCATCCATGATGCAGGCATGCGACTCGGAGTCGTAGACGATCACATCGTTGCGTGACACCAGCGAGTCGATGATCGAGACCATCCCCTGATAGCCGTAATTGAGCAGGTAGGCGGCTTCCTTTTTCTCGAAACGGGCCAGCTTCTCTTCCAGCTCACGGTGGTATCTGGTCTGTCCCGACATCATGCGGGCACCCATGGGGTAGGCCATACCCCACGCTGCGGCAGCCTCCGCATCCGCCTTCCGTACCTCGGGATGGTTGGCCAGCCCCAGGTAGTTGTTCAGGCTCCATGTGATCATCTCCCTGCCCTGAAAGCGCATGTGGGGTCCAATTTCTCCCTCCAGTTCGGGGAACGCGAAATAACCGTCAGCTTTCTGTCGGTACTGTTCCAAAGGACCGCTGACGCGTTTCAGTCTCTCAAAAATATCTGTCATAATGCAATGTAGGTTGGATGTTTTTTTATATGATTCCGGTTAATGATGCTGCTAAATAACGCTTACCCGTCAGGGGATATCGGGGGTGATCAGGAATGACCCTCCTGTTCTTTGATTTCGATGAACTCCACATCTTCTGCTTCGCTCTTTTCGAAGGTCTTCTTCTGATACTCGATGATGCGTTCTTCCTGTGTCTCGGGTTGCCGCGACTGGTTGGGTGAGGCTTGACGTTGGTTGGATGCCTGACCGGCACGTTTGCCCGTAAGAAAAGCCACAAACCCTTTCAACAGCAGATAGGCGGCCACAAAAAAAAGGAGAAATTTGATTAGAAATCCCATATGACAATGCAGATTAATTGCTCTTTGATGTAAAGATACGAATTTTGGCTGTTCACATCTCCCGCTTTGTAATATTTAACGGTTTGTGATCCTCCGGCAGGAGAAAGCGAAGGAGCCATCCCGATGTGACCAGACGTCAGCGTTTCCATTCTCTTCGGATGAGGGCTGACAGCAACGACAGCACGATGTAGGCAACGACCGACAAGGCAATGCCGGAGATGCCCCACACGGCGATCAATGCCACCGAGAAGAGCAACAGCGTGAACTGTTGCCTGTTTTCTTTCAGTTGCAACGATTTGATCTTGAGTGAGCTCATCGGAAGCTCACTCACCATCAACAGCGAGAGCAGAAGGATCAGTAGCGGCGTAAGGATGAGCAACATCCCCGCATCGGGTGTCAGACGGTCCATGCCATGGCTGTAGCTGATCCAGAATAGCGCGTTGGCCGGCGTGGGGAGGCCCAGGAATGAACTTGTCTGCCGCTCATCGAGGTTGAACTTCGCCAGCCGGTAAGCCGAGAAGAGGGGGATCAGAAAGGCCAGGTAGGGAATCAATTGCATCGCACTCCCGAGTGCCGTTGTGGGTGGAAGATGATCGCGCAACAACAGGAACACGGAGAATGCCGGTGCGACGCCAAAGCTCACCACATCGGCCAATGAGTCCAGCTCCCGGCCAATGGTGGAATAGGCTTTCAGCAGCCGGGCAGCCATGCCATCAAGAAAGTCGAAGAGGGCTGCTGCTCCCACCCAGAGCACCACGGCCGTGTAGTTCCCCTCGAAGGCCATGACAATGGCGATACAACCGGAGAGGAGGTTGAGCAGCGTGATGAGATTGGGTATCTGCTTCCTCATGGCCGGTTATTTGGATTGTTTGTTGAGACGTGCCAGGAAGGTGATGTTGGCACGCACCTCCTCACCCATGGTGACCAGGATCTCGCTGTCGAGGGGCAGAAAGATGTCCATCCTGGAGCCCAGCTTGATGAAGCCGAGTGGTGAGCCGATGTGCAGCTCATCACCCTGCTTCACATAGGTGACGATGCGGCGTGCCAGTGCTCCTGCAATCTGTTTTGTGAGGATGGTGCCATGCTCGGGTGTCTCGATCACGATGTTGCTGTGTTCGTTTTCGTGGCTCGACTTGGGCAGGTAGGCACGGTAGAAATTGCCATTCACATGCGAAAAGTGGATGATCTTGCCACTCACAGGCACCCAGTTGGAGTGTGCGTTGAAGAGCGACATGAAGATGGAGACCTGGATGCATTCCTCCTGTAGGAACTCTTTCTCATACACCTTCTCAATGGCTACGATGCGGCCATCGGTGGGGGCATTCACCAGCCCATGCAGGTCGCCCTTGTAGGTCCGTTCCGGCTGTTTGTAAAAGTTGAGCGCCGTGGCGAAGAAGGCGATTGAACTACCCAGAAGCAGCACTGTGAACAGGGTCTCGGGAAACAATGCGAACGATGCGGCATTGATAAGTGTCAGTACGATAAAAATACGAATCAGAGGTGCCTTGCCCTCTTTGTGAATTTCAAATTTCATTTCAACTAATTTACATCGAAGTAACGCCGCTGATAACTGGAATCAACAGGCTGACTATCAGGTATATATTGGTAAAGAGAATCCGATTTTTTCTCGATCTCATCCCGATAGCTCTTTGGCACATACTCTTCCCAGAACTGACTGGCCAGGTGGGGCACAATGGCAGGAAGCACTGCCTCCACCCGTGAATAGAAAAATGATTCCTGCCTGATGCGCGGGCTGATCACCTTCTCGTGGCGATCGAGCAGCAACAACAGGTTGAGCAGGATGCTCAGGAACAACATCATGGTGGCAACAGCTACCACCATCCCGGCAAGCCTGTTCACGAAGCTGAGCAGCACCACGTCGATGAATTTCTGCAGGATCCTGCCCACCAGTGTGAGTAGGATTGCAATGGCAGCAAAAGCAAGGGCAAAGGAGAGAACCCGTGCTACCTCGGGGGTGATGTTGATCCATCCGGTGAGATGGGGGAGTATCACCGCTGCCACCCGACCGCCAAATATGGCAGCCAACACCAGGGTGGCCAGTCCCACCAGCTGCATGATCAGCCCCTTGCGGTACCCATCGATCAGGGCAAACAGCAGCAGGATGCCAATTGTTACGTCGAACCAGTTTGTCATCGCTTTTCCAGATTGATTTGCATGGCATCAACATCCTCCTGCAGGAAGAGCGATGCCAGTCGGTTAAACTTGTCGGGAGCATCGGTGGTGTGGAAGGCCACACTGTTTTCTCTGGTACATTTCGCATCCATTTCGGGATGACGAAGCAGGTAATCTTTCAGACTCTCAGCCACGTAGCTGCCTTGTGAGAGCACTTCGATGCCGGCAGGCAGGTAATGTCTGATCTTGTCAAGCAGCAACGGGTAGTGGGTGCATCCCAGGATGATGGTGTCGATCAATGGATCACCGGCAAGGAGATGCTCCAGATGTTGCTGCACGAAATAATCGGCGCCGGGTTTGTCATGTTCCCTGTTTTCCACCAACGGCACCCACATGGGACAGGCTTCACCCGTGACGGTGAGCTGCGGATGCAGCTTGTTGATCTCAATCTCGTAGGAGCGCGACTGGATGGTGCCCTCCGTGCCCAACAGACCGATGTGGCCGGTGGTGGTGAGCCCCGCCACCTGTTCTGTGGTGGGACGAATCACACCCAGCACCCTGCGCTGCGGGTCGAGAGCCGGTAGATCACGTTGCTGGATGGTGCGCAGTGCCTTTGCTGAGGCAGTGTTACAGGCCAGGATCACCAAGTGACAGCCACGGCTGAAGAACCACTCCACCGCCTCGCGTGTGAAGCGGTAGACCATGTCGAACGAGCGACTGCCGTAAGGTGCCCGGGCGTTGTCACCCAGGTAGAGGTAGTCGTATTGTGGCATCAACGTCTTGATAGCCGACAGAACCGTCAGTCCGCCGAAACCCGAATCAAAGATGCCGATGGGACCGGCCGCCGTTGGTAACATCACGACTCACAAATAGGGTTGTTACTGGATACCCAGCTTCTGCTTCACCAGATGATTGGCATTGACTGCCTCGGGTGAAACAAAGAGGATGGCCTTATCGGCCTTGTCGTAGATCACGGTGTATTTCTGTTCCAGACCCACCGCATGGATCGCTTCACCTATCTGCTGCCGCAGTGGCGCCAGCAACTCTTTCTCCTGATGTTCGATATCCTTTTGTGCCAGCTCCATGAACTGTTGCATTCTGTTCTCCAGTTCGGTCAGCTCCTGCATCCTGCGCAACTTGATGTTCTCTGCCAGCGACGACTGATAGGTGATGTAATCGGAATATTTCTTGTTGTACTCGCTCTGCATCAACTCCAGCTCTTTCTTGTAGTTCTCACTGAGCATTGTCAAATGCTCCACAGCCTGCTGCTTTGCGGGAAAGGCTTCCAGTAATTCATCGCTGTTGACGTAGGCCACGCTGATTGTCTGTTGCGCATGGGTGGCGGTGGCAGCCAGCATCAGACATGCCGCAAGGGTGATAAAATAATGCTTCGTCATAATCATCCGTTTTCAGCTACCCTGTGTGTTACGGCCGCATCTGCCGGAATTAGACAGATGCAGCCGCTTTCAGGGTAGGAATTAAAATAACAATGTCAACTGGTTATACACTTCTGCCCCGGGGTTTTCACCTCTTTCGATGAACCCTCCTGATTGTAATGGGACTTGCTTACAATGTTCTCTTTTCTTCTGTCTCCTCGTAGGCTTCAATGGTGTCACCCACCTTGATGTCGTTGAAGTTGCGAATGGTGATCCCGCACTCGTAGCCGGAGCTCACTTCCCGCACATCTTCCTTGAAACGCTTCAGTGAGTCGAGATCGCCAGTGAAGATCACGATGCCATCGCGTATCAGTCGGACGCGACTCGACCGCTTGATCTTGCCATCGCGTACCATGCTACCCGCAACAGTACCCACCTTCGTGATCTTGAAGACATCGAGTACCTCGGCATTGCCGGTAATCTCTTCTTTCACCTCGGGAGCCAGCATCCCTTCCATGGCTGCTGTCACCTCCTCGATGGCAGAATAGATGATGGAGTAGAGCCGGATGTCCACACCCTCTTTCTCAGCTTCCTTGCGTGCACCCAGTGAGGGACGCACCTGGAAGCCGATGATGATGGCATCGGAAGCGGCTGCCAGCGTCACATCCGATTCGGATATCTGGCCCACAGCCTTGTGGATCACATTCACCTGTATCTCTTCGGTGGAGAGCCGTATCAGTGAGTCGGAGAGTGCCTCTACGGAGCCGTCCACGTCGCCCTTGACAATGATGTTCAGCTGTTGGAAGTTGCCTATGGCAATGCGACGGCCGATGTCGTCGAGGGTAAGCATTTTCTGTGTGCGGAGCGATTGTTCACGCTGCAACTGCTCGCGGCGGTTGGCAATGGAACGTGCTTCCTGCTCTGTCTCCATCACGTTGAAGGTGTCACCCGCCTGGGGTGCGCCGTTCAAACCGAGGATCAATGCCGGTTCAGCCGGTCCGGCTGTGTCGATGCGCTGATTGCGTTCGTTGAACATTGCCTTTACACGCCCGAAATAGGCACCGGCGATGACGATGTCACCCTGGTGCAGGGTGCCATTTTCTACCAGTACGGTGGAGATGTAACCGCGTCCCTTGTCGAGCTCCGATTCGATGATGGAGCCGGAGGCTCTCTTGTCGGGGTTGGCCTTCAGCTCAAGCATGTCTGCTTCCAGCAGCACCTTCTCCAGCAATTCGCGGATGCCGATGCCGTTCTTGGCGGAGATATCCTGTGATTGGTACTTGCCACCCCAGTCCTCTACCAGATAGTTCATCTCGGCCAGACGCTCCTTGATCTTCTCGGGGTTCGCACCGTTCTTGTCGATCTTGTTGATGGCGAAGACGATGGGTACACCGGCCGCACCGGCGTGGTTGATCGCCTCCACCGTCTGTGGCATTACGTTGTCGTCGGCCGCCACAATGATGATGGCCACGTCGGTGGCCTTCGCACCACGTGCACGCATGGCGGTGAACGCCTCGTGACCCGGGGTGTCGAGGAAGGTGATCTTGCGGCCATCTTCCAGTTTCACGTTGTAGGCACCGATGTGTTGGGTAATGCCACCCGCTTCACCGGCTATCACGTTGGTGTTGCGAATGCTGTCAAGCAGCGATGTCTTACCGTGGTCCACGTGTCCCATCACCGTGACGATGGGAGGACGTGACATCAGGTCTTCGGGCGCATCCTCCTCCTCGGCGATGGCTTCGATCACATCGGCACTCACAAACTGTGTCTTGAACCCATATTCCTCTGCCACGATGTTGATCGTTTCGGCATCGAGTCGCTGGTTGATGGCTACCATCACTCCCAGACTCATACAGGTGGAGATGACATTGGTCACCGCTACGTTCATCATGTTGGCCAGGTCGTTGGCCGTCACAAACTCGGTGAGCTGCAGCACACGACTCTGTCGTTCCTGCTGCATCTGCTCCTCTTGTTGCTTGTGGGCGCTCGCCTCCCGTTTCTCGCGACGATATTTGGCACCACCCTTCTTGCCCCGCTTTTCGGTGAGGCGGGCCAGTGTCTCTTTGATCTGCTTTTGTACATCCACATCGCTCACCTCTGCCTTTATCGGCTTACGCAACGATGGCTTGCGGTCACCACTGCGTGGTGTCTGGTTGAAGCTGCCTGGCTTTTCAATATTCACCTTGGCTGTACGGATTCTCGTCCGTTTCTTCTTCTTGCTATCCTCCTCGCTTTCGCCTACAGTCGGTTTTTTCTTATCGTCAATCGCCTCCTTCTTCAGCAGTTTCACCTTCTCTTCTTTCACCTTCTTGCTGTCGAGGACCTGCTGTTCACGCTCCAGTCGCTCTTTCTTGCGCTGTGCGCGTGACTTGCGCTGAGGACGTGTGCGGTCGTTGATGGAGTCGAGGTCTATCGATCCTTTAACCACGATATTGGATTCCAGCTTGTTCTTATTCAGTCGGAAGAGTTCCCCACTCTTTCCCGTATCAGCTGTTTCCCCGTCAGCTGCTTCCGTATCAGCTGTTTCCGCATCTGCTGTTCCAGCTTCTGCCGTGACGGGTTCTGTAGTTTTGGTATCAGCCGTTGCAGTCGCTGCTACTTCCGCTTCAGCTACAGGAGCTGGTGCCTGGACTGTTTCTTCCTGCAACTGTTCTTCCTGTTGCGATGGGACCTCTTTTACTTTTTTCTCTTCCGGCTGTTCCCGTTGTACTTCTTGCGCACTGGAGGGAGTGACCGCTTCCTCTATCGCTGGTACTTCCACAGCAGCTGGCGTGGCCACAGTCGCTGGTTCCACAGCTTCGGGGGGCGTGATTGTTTCTTTCTCGGTAGTTGCCTCGGCGACAGTCTGTTCGGCTGGCTCAGCTGCCGGAGCACTCTTCTCCTTGATCTGGGCAGTCAGCGGTTCCGATTGTTCAGCCACCGCTGCCGGTGATTCCTCAATGGCAGACTGCTGCTCTTCCTGTTTCGGTTCGGCTTTTTTCTTTCCCGCATTGTCGAGGTCAATGCTTCCTACCACATTGAAGTGTGGCTTCATCTCCTTCGGGATCTCAATGTCAATTGCCTCTTTCTCGGTCTTCTTCCTGGGCGCCTCCGCCTCTGGCAGCTCATAGCCTTCAATGGCTACTGTCTCCCGCTTCTCGTCGCGACGGTGCATCTTCTCGCGTGTCTCGGTCGCCTCCCGGCGAATATTCTTGTCTTTACCGAATTCGGAAATCAGTATGTCGTACTGTTCATCCTCGATCTTGGCATTGGGATTGGCTTCTACTTCAATACCCTTCTTATGCAGGTATTCAACCAGCGTGTTGATCCCTACATTCAAATTCTTCGATACTTTAATTAATCTAATAGGCATATATATCTTCTATCCCTTTCTCTGGTTATTTTTCTGTGAACAGTATGGTTGACAGGCTCTTCCTGCAGTCATGTGATCTGGATCACTCCTTCTCTTCTGACTCCTCGGCTTCTTCCGCTTCTTCAGTTTCCACTTCCGTTGCTTCAGATTCCTCTTCGGCCTCTACAACTTCCACTTCGGACTCTACAGCTTCCTCATCGAAGGTTGCATCACCGGCCATCTCCTCATCGGATTGCTCGTCACCGGTTTCCCCCTCGAATGCTTCTTCTACTTCTTCCTCTTCTGCTTCCTCGTCAAACTCATAGCGCAGGATGGCCAACACCTCATCTACGGTGTCCTCCTCCAGATCGGCCTCGCGAATCAGACGATCGCGGCTGGTAGCCAGCACATTCTTGGCTGTGGAGCAGCCAATTTTCTTCAGCTGGTCGATCACCCATCCGTCAATCTCATCGCGGAATTCATCCAGGTAAATATCCTCCTCGTCCACCTCGTCGATGTCGCGGAACACTTCAATGTTGTAACCGGTGAGCATGGAGGCCAGCTTGATGTTGGCACCCCCCTTGCCGATCGCCAGCGACACCTCTTCGGGGTTGAGGAATACCTCTGCACGGTGCTCCTCCTCCTTGATGGTGATGGAGTTGATGCGGGCGGGACTCAACGCGCGCTGGATGAAGAGTGTGGTGTTGTTGGTGAAATTGATCACGTCGATGTTCTCGTTGCGTAACTCACGTACGATGCCATGGATGCGGAACCCTTTCATGCCCACGCAGGCACCTACCGGATCGATGCGGTCGTCGTAAGCCTCCACGGCTACCTTGGCCCGCTCACCCGGTATGCGGGCGATCCCCTTGATGGTAATCAATCCATCGGCGATCTCGGGTATCTCCTGCTCAAACAAACGCTCCAGAAAGACCGGAGAGGTGCGGGAGAGGATGATGCGCGGGTTGTTGTTCTTGTTCTCTACACGGGCTACCACCGCGCGGGCATGTTCACCCTTGCGGAAGAAATCACTCGGGATCTGTTCCGTCTTCGGAAGGATCAGCTCGTTGTGCTCATCGTCGAGCAACAGCAACTCTTTTTTCCATATCTGATATACCTCGCCGGAGACAATCTCACCCACCTTCTCCTTGTACTTGTTGTAGAGATTGTCCTTTTCCAGCTCCAGTATCTTCGATGCCAGCGTCTGCCGCAGGTTCAGGATGGTGCGTCTACCGAAGTGCTCCAACGAAACCTCGTCGGTCACCTCTTCACCCACCTCAAAATCTTCATCAATCTTCAGGGCTTCGCTGAGCGTGATCTGCAAGTTGGGGTCTTCCAGCTCCTCATCTTCCACGATGGTGCGGTTGCGCCAGATCTCAAGGTCTCCCTTGTCGGGGTTGATGATGATGTCGTAGTTCTCATCGGTGCCGTTCGCCTTGGAGATGACGTTGCGGAACGACTCCTCCAGCACGCTGATAAGGGTTGCCTTGTCGATATTCTTCAGTTCGTTGAATTCTGAAAACGTATCGATGAGGCTGATTGTTTCTTTCTTCTTGCCCATATATTATTTGAATCGTAAAAGATATTTTGTATGTTTCACATCACTGTATGAGAAGCGGAGATCTTCCTCCACCTCCTGTTTGCGTTTGGCTCCATCCGGTTTCACCATGCGGGTGATTGTCAGGTTGAAACCCTCTGCGTCTGATGAGCGCAGGATGCCACTCTGCTTGGTGCCTGTACGGGTGAGCACCTCCACCTCTTTGCCTTCATACTTGCGGTACTGGCGCGTTGTTTTGAAGGGTGAAGTGAGGCCGGCTGAGGTGACAGTCAACTCAAAATCCTCGTTCTCGCGATCAAGGTGCGCCTCGATGTGGCGGCTCAATGAGGCACATTCATCGATGTCCACCCCCCCGTCGTTGTCGATCTCCACAATGATGCTGTTGTCAGATCCCACAATCAGATCCACAAGATAGTCGTCGCTCTCATTGAGATACGCTTCTACCAGGGAGATTAGCATGTTTTTGTCGATCATCTTCACATCCAAGAACAAAAAAGGAAGCGGTTTTTCCTGCTTCCCTCTCTCTTGTCGGATGCAAAGATATTATTTTCAATCGGATTCACAAAATCTTTGCATGCTTTTCTGCAATCAGAGATGCTTTCAGCACGCCTCGTCCCTTCAGATGCATCGGTGCGCCATCCATCCCCGTGGCATGCAGCAGTGAGCGTTTCTGCTACTCGTCGGGATAGATTTGCAGATCAGCACCCGGCGGCGGTATCTTCGCCTCCTTCTCATCGGTCAATGATGCAATCTCCTCCCAGTCGCGGATTATGGCGATGATCGACTCATCGGCAATGCCGATGATGACCCCAAACGAATAGAGGTGGGTGACAACCACTCCTTCATCGCGCAGGCACTCAGCGACTGCTTCAAGCCGGTCGAGATAGATCTCCGAGATGGTGATCACAATGTGTCTCATGCTGTTGTTTTTTTCATTGGCGCAAGCGACAGGCCGGCACCCACATCCTCTGGCGGCAATGAGAGCCTCCTGGCCGACAGCCTCAGCTTGTCGGTGATCATTTGTGCTGTGGCATCGGGATGCTGTTCGAAAAGAAGCGCTGCAATGCCTGCCACATGGGGTGTGGCCATACTGGTGCCGGAGAGGGTGCGGTAGCGGAGAGGCATCGGCCACGACGAATGGATTGAAACCCCGGGAGCGGCGATGTCAACCTCTCCCCCCCTGTTGATCGACCGGTTGGAGAAGTCGGCCACCTGCAATCTCTCATCGAGTGCCCCCACAGCCAGAATGGAGGGGCAGTCGGCAGGACTGGACACCGGACAGTAGCGCTCAAGCGAACGCTTGCTGTCGTTGCCGGCTGCGGCTACCACCACCGCCCCGTTGGAGAGCGCATATTGTGCAGCCCGCTCGTAGGCCATGTCGTATCGCTGTCCCTGATAGACGCGTGACCCCAGCGACAGGGAGAGTATCTTGCAGCCCTTGTTGACAGCCCATGTCATTCCGTCAAGTACCCATGCCTGGGCTCCACTGCCCTGTTTGTTGAGTACCTTGGCGGCAAACGGATGCGCTTTGGTTGCAACACCGTATCGCATGCCATCGCTGTCGGCCTCTCCACAGGCAATCCCCAGGCAGTGGGTGCCGTGTCCGTGCAGGTCCTCGATTGTCTCCTCCGGCACAAAGGAGAAGGTTGAAATCTCTCTTCCGATGAAATCGGGATGGGCTGTGTCGATGCCCGTGTCGATGATTGCCACATTGACCCCCGAGCCGGTGAAGGGTGAGTAGAGTGCTTCCGTGAGTTTGATCCCCCAGACAGATCGCTGCTCATCCTCGCCCTGCAGATCGTCAGGGACGTAGACAACCTTCTCCGGTTCTATCAGGTAGTCGGTTTCAGCTGCCGAGAGCCTCTCGATCACCGTTTCATCGGCTCCCAGCAGGGCTATTCCAAGCTCGTTGTAGAAGAGCGCATCGGCACTCCTGATCTTGTTCTCATGCAACGTCTCCTTTACAAAATCGGCACTGTTTGCTACGGTGAATCCCCACCTGGATTCAAGCATCCGGGTTGTTTTCAACACACTGCCACAACGATCCTTCAGGATCAGCAGGTATCTCCCGGTATAGGGCGGTTTGGAGTCCTCATCCCGGTGACAGGGATCGCCTGTCTCTTTGACTGAATTGCTTTCTGAATCGGCGAGGGAATGCAGGAAAGGCTGTTTTCCCAATATTGGCGCTTTCATGACAGGGTTACTTGGTATTTACTCTTCGAGAATCGTATTTCCCTCATACAGGAATCTCAGTATTCCCCACAGCAAGGATCGCTGTGGTGTAAATTACGGCGCTTAGTGAATGCAAGTTAGTGCAATATTCTGATTCAACCAAACTTCTCCCATCTTTTTTCTTCCCACAAGGGAGGGCACTGATTGACTGAAACCCCTGGCACACAATCTGAAAAAAAATGACTATTTTTGTAGCTGCTAACAGATGATCAATTAAAACAGGTAAAAGGCATGGAAAATGAGGAGACAAGTCAAATCGCATACCACAAGCATGTGATCGATTTTGTGGCCGTGGCTGCAGAGTTTTGCCACTTCCTGGAGAGTGAGACCCTGCTCTCGCGAAAGGAGTGGGTGGAGAAAATGCTCAGGCTGTTGCCGCTGCTTTACATCAAAGCCCTGTTGCTGCCCGAAGCGGAGTCGCTGAGTGATGAGTTGCCACCTGCATTCGTGCGGGAAGAGGATTACACCCGTGTCGCCAACAGCATTGCAGCGGTGATGGGTGAGGAAGATACCTACCTCGATGTGTTTGTGGATGAGATGAAATACAGTGATCGTCCCATCTCCGCCTTCGTGTCGGAGAACCTGGCCGATCTCTACCAGGATATCCGTAACTTTGTTTCTGTATACCAGTTTGAGCTGACCAATCAGATGCAGGATGCACTGGTGCTATGCCGTGAGAATTTCCAACTCTACTGGGGGCAGAAGCTGGTGAATGTGCTGCGCCCGCTGCATGCACTCCAGTTCAGATACGATGAGAGCGAAACAGATGAGGCATCGAACCTTGACAACATAGAAGAATTGTGGGATTAACAATTACAAAAGAGCAACTTGCCGAGTTGCCAAACGAGACCTTCAACGGTAAAATTATTGTAGTAGATCACCCGGAAGAGGTGGCTGAAGCGGTAGCTTTTCTTGCAAGACACAAGGCCATCGGTTTCGATACCGAGACCAAGCCGGCTTTCAAGCGGGGACAGAACCACAAGGTGGCCTTGATGCAACTGGCTACGGAGGAGGTCTGTTATCTCTTCCGTCTCAACCTCATCGGCTATCCCGATTCCCTGGTGCAGCTGATGAGCAACCCCGATGTCAGAAAGATCGGTCTCTCGTTGCGCGACGATTTCGCAGCCATCAGGCAGCGTTCGGTACGCAACCCTGAGAACTTCATTGATCTGCAGCTCTTCGTCGATAAGTTCGGCATCGAGGACAACAGCCTGCAGAAGATTTACGCCCTGCTCTTCGGGCGGAAGATATCGAAGAGCCAACGCCTCTCCAACTGGGAGGCACCGCAGCTGACACCCGCACAAATGAGCTATGCCGCCATTGATGCCTGGGCCTGCCTGCGTATTTACAACCATCTGGCCGATTCCGACATACCGACAATCCAAACAAGCTGACAAAGATGTATCAAGCGTTCCAGTTGAAACAAAAAAAGGATGAGTCGCTCAGACGCTTCCATCCCTGGGTCTTCTCGGGTGCCCTCGCCCTGTCAACCACAACTCCCGAAGAGGGTGAAGTGGTGCGCGTACTGGCTGCCGATGGCAGCTTCCTTGGCGTGGGACATTTTCAGATAGGCAGCATCGCTGTGCGCATCCTCTCCTTTCGTGACGAGACAATCGACACCAACTTCTATCGGACTGCACTCACACGCGCCCTGCAACTGCGCCAGGATCTCCACCTGCTGCGCAGCGACAACAACACCTGGCGACTGGTGCATGGCGAAGGAGACCACCTGCCGGGACTGATCATCGACATCTACGGAAGTACGGCAGTGATACAGGCTCACTCGGTGGGTATGCACCGTGACATGGAACTGATTGTGGCTGCGCTCAAAGAGGTGATGGCTGTGGCCAATCTGAAACAGATCTACTACAAGTCGGAGGGAACACTCCCGTTTAAGGCCGATCTGGGGGCAGAGGACGGTTATCTCTGGGGTGGGGAGGATGTGGATGCCATTGCAGTTGAAAACGGTCTCCGGTTTGAGATCGACTGGCTCAGGGGACAGAAGACAGGCTTCTTCATCGATCAGCGTGAGAACAGGAAACTGCTGGAACAGTATGCATCCGGACGCACCCTGCTCAACATGTTCTGCTATACCGGCGGGTTCTCGGTATATGGCCTGCGGGGCGGTGCCAGGGTAGTTGACTCGGTTGACAGCTCCTCCAAAGCGGTCTCCATTACCGCTTCCAATGTCACGCTCAATTTTGGTGAGGAGCCGCGACACCATCCCTTTTCCGAGGATGCATTCCGTTACCTGAAAGAGACACCCGCGGGAAAGTACGACCTGATGGTGCTCGATCCCCCGGCCTTTGCAAAACACCGCGGCGCGGTGAACAATGCGCTGCAGGGATACAAGAAACTGAATCTTGCCGCCATCGAGAAACTGGCACCCGGTGGCATCCTCTTCACTTTCTCCTGCTCACAGGCGATCACCAAAGAACAGTTCCGACTGGCTGTCTTCAGCGCAGCAGCCATTTCAGGCCGAAAAGTGCGGATTCTACATCAGCTTACACAACCTGCCGATCATCCCATCAACATCTACCATCCGGAGGGAGAATATCTGAAAGGATTGGTGCTCCATGTAGAATAAAGTGTGAAAATTACGACTGAAATGGCAGTTTGGACCCTTTTTCTGTTAAATTGCGTGAAATCGTAATAAATACTGCTTAATAGTTATGTTTTATAACACAAAAACGATTATATTTGTACTGTGTTTTTCATGGTATTAGATTTAAGGTTAACAATGAAGATTGGTTGTCGTGAGACAACCATTCCTTTTTTATAGACCCTCCATTCCCAATTTCACAAATTATAAACAGATCTTATTCACTTTATGGTTGCATTATTGTTATTTTTGTATGACAATTGAGTGGCTGCAGCGATGGAGTTTCGAACACGCATAGATTTGAAAGCAGGTGGTGTGACGATTGGTCACGACACGCAAATGATGATGCTTGGTTCCTGTTTCTCGGAAGAGATTGGCAGGAAACTGGCTGAGCATAAGTTTCGCGTGGAAGTCAATCCCTTCGGCATCCTTTACAATCCCTTTTCGGTGTCTCGTGCACTGGATCGCATGATCACCGGCGAACCATTCGGTGAACAGGCACTGTTCCTTCACAACGGGATGTGGCACAGTCCAATGCACCATGGTGCCTTCTCATTCCCCCGCAAGGAGGATGCCTTACGTGTGATCAATGAGCGATATGAGAAGGGAGTCACACTGTTGCAGCAGACCGAACTGCTGCTTGTCACCTTTGGTACCGCCTGGGTCTATCGACTGAAGGAAAACAATGAGATCGTGGCCAATTGCCACAAACTGCCTTCGCACCAATTCATCCGTTCCCGGTTGACAGTGGAGGAGATCACCCGGGAGTGGGGTTCGCTGGTGAAAAGGCTGTTGCGGCATAATCCGAGAATGAAGCTGCTCTTCACGGTGAGTCCGGTACGGCACCTGAGGGATGGCGCACACGAGAACCAGCTCAGCAAGGCTGTTCTGTTGTTGGCGATTGATCGGCTGCAGGGCCTCTTTCCGGAACAGATAGAGTACTTCCCTGCCTATGAGTTGGTGATGGATGAGTTGCGCGATTATCGTTTTTACGGTGACGACATGTTGCATCCCTCGAGCATGGCGGTGAACTACATCTGGGAGTGTTTCTCCCGCTCCTGTTTCGATGAGAAGACAAAAGAGGTGATCAGAGAGTGGTCGGCAATCCGTTCGGCCCTGGCACACCGTCCCCTCCACCCCGATAGCGAGGCATACAGTCACTTTCGTCTACAGACTGTCGAGAAACTGGAGTCATTTGCCCGTCGTCACCCGACGATTCCATGTGATGACGAAATAAGAAAACTGACTATCTGACAAGATCCATTATGCACTATTCCATACAACAACTCGCATCAATCCTGCAACTGCCCGACAAAAACCTGCATCCCGCCACAATCACGCTGTTGCTCACCGACAGCCGCAGGCTCACCGAGCCGGAACAGACCCTCTTTTTTGCACTTGAAACACGCAACAACGACGCCCATCGTTTTGTCACCGATCTTTATCAGGAGGGGCTGCGCAATTTTGTGGTGACGAAAAAGTTGCCCGAATGGGATGAATGGACAGATGCCAATTTCCTGTTGGTGAAGAACAGCCTTGCCGCACTGCAGAAGATTGCAGCCTGGCACCGTTCCCGTTTCGCGATACCGGTGATCGGTATCACCGGCAGCAATGGCAAGACAATCGTCAAGGAATGGCTTTACCAGCTGTTGGAGAAAGACTTCAATATCACCCGTTCTCCCCGCAGCTACAACTCCCAGATAGGCGTACCGCTGTCGGTGTGGCAACTGGATGAAAAGAGTGAGCTGGGGATCTTTGAGGCTGGCATCTCGTTGCCCGATGAGATGGAACAGCTGGAAACGATGATCAAACCAACAATCGGTGTCCTCACCAAGATAGGAGAGGCCCATCAGGAGAACTTTACATCGCTCCAGCAGAAGACAATGGAGAAGTTGGAGCTGTTCACCAACTGCGACGTCTTTATCTTCGACGAAGACAACGAGCTGGTGACGCAGTGTGTCGATCGGATGGTACTCTCACAGAAATCCTTCTCCTGGTCGAGAAGGAACCGCGAGGCGCCGCTCTTCATCTCCGCCGTGGAGAAAGGAGAGGAGCAGACACGCATAGACTACTCGTTTCTCCACTTCGACTACTCGTTTCAGATTCCCTTCACCGATGAGGCTTCGATCGAGAACGCCATCAGTTGCCTGGCCGTAGCACTCTACCTGCATGTCTCTCCAGCCGATCTGGTGGAGAGGATGAAGCTGCTCGAACCGGTTGCGATGCGGCTGGAGTTGCGCAAGGGCAAACAGGAGTGTCTGATCATCAATGACACCTACAACTCCGACATCAACTCGGTGAGGATCGCACTCGATTTTCAACAACAGCGACGATTGGATCGCTCCATGAAGCAGACCCTGATCCTCTCCGACATCCTGCAAAGCGGTTTGTCGCCCCGTTCCCTCTACCGGAGGGTGGAGGAGTTGACGCTGCAGAAGGGCATTCAGAAGCTGATCGGCATTGGACCCGAGATATCGGCCAATGCCGAACTCTTTGCGATGCCGGAGAAACTATTCTTTCCATCGACCGATGATTTTATCCGTTCGGGCATCTGGAAAACGTTCCGGGGTGAGTTGATCTTACTGAAGGGGGCACGCAAGTTTCACTTCGAACGGATCAGCGCACTGCTCGAAGAGCGCATCCATGAGACCCAGCTGGAGGTTGATCTGGATGCGGTGGTGCACAACTTCAACTTTTACAAGTCGAAACTGCAGCCATACACCAAGATGGTTTGCATGGTGAAAGCCAATGGGTATGGTGCCGGAGCTGTCGAGATTGCCAAAACATTGCAATATCACCGCTGCGATTATCTTGCCGTGGCGGTCGCCGATGAGGGTATCCTGCTTAGAACGGAAGGAATCACACTTCCAATCATGGTGCTAAACCCCGAGGTGAACGGCTTCGAGGAGCTGTTCACACACGACCTGGAACCGGAGGTCTACAACATGCGGATACTGGAGGCCTATGTGAAAGAGGCTGAGAGAAGAGGAATTACCGACTATCCGATTCACCTGAAGATAGACAGTGGGATGCACCGATTGGGCTTCCTGCCTGAACAGATACCCGCACTCACCAAACGACTGACTGCCCAAAAAGGGCTGAAAGTGCTCTCCGTTTTTTCGCATCTCTCAGCCAGCGAGAGCTGGATATTCGACGATTTCACCCGCCAGCAGACCGATTGTTTCCGCAAGGCGGCCATTGCCATTGAAGAGGCATTGCACTACAAGATATGGAAGCACATTCTCAACTCCGCGGGGATGGAGCGTTTTCCGGCTGCGGAGTGGGATATGGCACGACTGGGCATCGGCCTCTACGGCATCAGCGCCAGCGGTCTGCAAGGAACGCGGAATGTCTGCACGCTGCAAACAACAATCCTTCAAATCAAGGAGGTTCCGGTGAACGAAACAATCGGGTACGGAAGAAAGGAGAAGCTGGCCCGCAACGCACGCATCGCTACCATCCGTTTTGGTTATGCCGATGGCCTGGACAGGAAGTTTGGCAACCGTCGGGGAAAAGTGCTGATCAACGGGCTGCCGGCTCCCATCGTGGGGAACGTCTGCATGGACCTTTGCATGGTGGATGTGACCGATATCCCCGCGAGTGAGGGAGATGTGGTTGTCCTCTTTGGTGAAGGACTCTCTGTAATCGAACAGGCTGAAGCGATTGACACCATTCCTTATGAGATACTCACCTCCGTTTCTCCCCGTGTAAAACGGATTTATCTCAAGGAGTAGCCGATGAGACGAAAAGCCGCCAATGAGTGGTGGTGGCAATGGGGTAGACAAAAAAACAACCCGATCATCCGATCGGGTTGTTTTTTTACTGTTACTGAATTGGTTACTTAGTCTACAAAGAAGATAGCAACACGGTTCCAGTCATTTTCTGCATAAGGCTGCTCGGTGTCACCCTTCCAGTCGATGGCGATGCGATCGCTGTTGATGCCATAGTCGTTTGTGAGTGCATCGGCAACGGCTCTTGCGCGTTTTTCAGAGAGCGCGAAGTTGTATGCCGGTGTACCGGTCTGAGCATCGGCGTAAGCTACGATGTTCACCTTGGCATCGGGGTTGGCCTTCATGTATTCAGCCGTGTTGTGGACACTGATCTGCTGACCCTTGTCGATCTTGGCAGAGTTGATGCGGAAGAAGACAACATTGGGTACATACACCTCTTCGTTGATCACGGTCGGTTCCACTTCCGGACATTCCGGGCAAGATTCCGGTCTGAGTCTCAGCTCTTCGTTTTCGGCACGCAATCTGTTGATCTGGCTGTTGAGGTCGTTGATCAGGTTGTAGTCCATCAGTTCGGCAGGAGTGAAACTCTGCTTGCCACCCAGACCGAACTTCAAACCGGCAACACCGGTAAGGATGCCGTCATAACCGATCTTTTCGGTGATTCCGTCAGCAGACGCACCATCGAAACTTCTGTCACCGATTCTCATCCCAATCTCAAGGAAGAGGGCCACGCTCTTGGAGAGCTGGAAGTTGTTGATCAAACCGGCATTCCATGTCATAGATCTGTCGTATACATTGCTCC
>JAEWQF010000062.1 GCA_023399295.1 Bacteroidota bacterium | reverse complement strand
GCAACAGGAAGAAATAAGATCAGGGCGCTTAACGAACAAAGAAAAACAGAAAAGACATGAGTGCTAGAAAAAGAATATCAGCCGAACAAAGAAAAGAAAACCGCAAGACGGTTTCTCTGGCCGTCCTCAAGAACGTGCCCACTTCACCCCGCAAGATGCGTTACGTGGCCGACATGGTACGTGGCATGGAGGTGTTCAGGGCCCTCGGCGTGCTGAAGTTCTCCAACAAGGAGGCATCGAGCAAGGTTGAAAAATTGTTGCTTTCAGCCATTTCCAACTGGGAACAGAAGAACGAACGCAAGGCAGAGACCGGTGAGCTCTATATCAAGACCATCTCGGTGGATGGAGGATCGATGCTGAAACGTCTGCGCCCTGCACCACAGGGACGCGGTTACCGGGTACGCAAACGCTCCAACCACGTGACAATTGTTGTAGATACATTGAACAAAGAACAAGCAGAAAACTAATAAGATGGGACAAAAAGTAAATCCGATAGCAAATCGTTTGGGAATCATCAAAGGATGGGACTCCAACTGGTACGGCGGAAATAATTATGGTGATACCCTGCTGGAAGACAGCAAGATACGCACCTATTTGAATGCCCGTCTTGCCAAAGCCAGTGTATCACGCATTGTCATTGAGCGCACACTGAAGCTGGTGACCATCACCATCTGCACCGCCCGCCCCGGCATCATCATTGGCAAGGGGGGACAGGAGGTAGACAAGCTCAAAGAAGAGCTGATGAAGATCACCGACAAAGATATCCAGATCAACATCTACGAGATCAAGAAACCGGAGCTGGATGCCATGATTGTAGCCAGCAACATTGCCCGCCAGCTGGAGGGTAAGATCGCCTACCGCCGTGCGGTGAAGATGGCCATTGCTGCCACCATGCGCATGGGTTCAGAGGGGATCAAGGTACAGGTCTCAGGTCGTCTCAACGGCGCCGAGATGGCCCGTTCCGAGATGTACAAGGAGGGTCGTACGCCCCTTCACACCTTCCGTGCCGACATCGATTATGCGCAAGCAGAAGCGCTCACCAAGGTGGGTATCATCGGCATCAAGGTCTGGATCTGCCGTGGCGAGATCTATGGCAAGAAAGATTTGGCTCCTTCGTTCGCAACGTCGAAAGACAACCGTTCAGCAGGCAACCGTGGTGGCGGCAACCGTCCCGATGGTGGCAGAGGCGGCCGTCGTAACAGGAGAAACAACAAAACCAACGCTTAACAGAAGAAAATATGTTACAACCGAAGAAAACAAAGTTCAGAAGACAGCAGAAAGGCCGCATGAAAGGCGTGGCCGGTCGTGGCAATCAGCTGTCATTTGGCTCTTTCGGGATCAAGTCGCTCGAATCGAAGTGGATCACCGGAAGACAGATTGAAGCTGCCCGTATCGCCGTAACGCGTTACATGCAACGTCAGGGACAGGTTTGGGTGCGTATTTTCCCGGATAAGCCGATCACCAAGAAACCCGCAGAAGTGCGTATGGGTAAGGGTAAAGGTAATCCCGAAGGGTATGTGGCGCCCATCACACCGGGTCGTATCCTGTTTGAGATTGAGGGTGTTCCCTTTGATGTGGCAAAAGAAGCTTTGCGTTTAGCGGCTCAGAAATTGCCGGTGACCACCAAATTTGTGGTAAGGGTAGATTATGATTATGATCAAAAATCGTAAAGCGAGATGAAGAAGCACGAAGAATATAAGGAACTGTCAGATAAGGATCTGGAAGAGAGACTGGAAGCTGAAGTAGTGGCATTGACCCAGATGAAGATCAACCACACCATCACCCCGCTCGACGATTCAGGCTCCATCAGGGAGAAGCGTCGCAACATTGCCCGTATCAACACGGAATTGCACGCCAGAGTATTGAAAAACAAGCAATAAGATAACGAATGGAAACGAGAAATTTAAGAAAGGAAAGAATCGGGGTCGTTTTCAGCAATAAGATGGACAAGACCATCACCGTTGCTGTAAAATGGAAAGAGAAACACCCTATATATGGGAAGTTCGTTAATAAAACGAAGAAATTTCACGCCCATGATGAGAAGAATGACTGTAACATTGGTGATACAGTGCGTATAATGGAAACCCGTCCTTTGAGCAAGTTGAAGAGATGGAGAGTGGTTGAAATAATGGAAAGGGCCAAGTAAGATGATACAACAAGAATCAAGATTAGCAGTTACTGACAACAGCGGAGCCAAGGAGGTTCTTTGCATCCGTGTTTTGGGTGGTACCAAAAGGCGCTACGCATCGGTAGGAGATATCATTGTTGTGACTGTCAAGAGTGCGATCCCATCGAGTGATATCAAGAAAGGAACAGTATCGAAAGCAATCATCGTGCGTACGAAGAAAGAGATTCGTCGTGCCGACGGTTCTTACATCCGTTTCGACGACAATGCCTGTGTGTTGCTCAACAATGCCGGCGAGTTGCGTGGAAGTCGTATCTTCGGTCCTGTTGCCCGGGAGCTTCGTACGACAAACATGAAGATTGTTTCATTGGCTCCTGAAGTATTATAATCTAAAAATCAATCACAGGAATGAGTAAATTACATATCAAGAAAGGTGATACGGTCTATGTCAACTCCGGCGAGGACAAAGGCAAAACCGGCCGCGTACTGGAGGTTCTTGTAAGCAAGAACCGTGCAGTGGTGGAAGGTGTGAACATCGTATCGAAGCATAGCAAGCCCAATGCACAGAATCCCAATGGAGGCATCGAGAAGAAGGAAGCTTCAATTCATCTCTCCAAGCTGAACCCGGTGGATCCGAAGAGCGGCAAGCCCACCCGCGTAGGCAGGAAAGAGAATAGCAAAGGCAAATTAGTACGTTACGCTAAAAAATCGGGGGAGGAAATTAAATGAGTACGACTACATACGAAGTGAGTTTAAAGAAAGATTACAAGGAGCGTGTGGTGCCTGCCCTGATGAAGGAGTTCAGTTACAAATCGGTGATGCAGGTTCCCCGTCTGGAGAAGATTGTAATCAACCAGGGATTGGGTATTGCCGTAGCCGACAAGAAGATCATCGAGACCGCCATCAACGAGCTGACAACCATCACCGGTCAGAAAGCCGTTCAGACCGTTTCACGCAAGGACATCTCCAACTTCAAGCTTCGCAAGAAGATGCCGATTGGCGTACGTGTGACACTGCGTCACGACAAGATGTATGAGTTTCTGGAAAGGCTGGTACGTGTGGCGTTGCCCCGTATCCGTGACTTCAAGGGGATCGAGAACAAGCTCGATGGTCGTGGCAATTACACCATGGGGATCGAAGAGCAGATCATCTTCCCGGAGATCAACATCGACAACATCACCCGCCTGCTGGGGATGAACATCACGTTCGTCACCACCGCAGCCACCGACGAGGAGGGATATGCATTGTTGAGAGAGTTCGGATTACCGTTTAAAAAAGACTAATTGCAGGCAGTCGCGCGCCAGACCCGGTGACCACCGGGTTCGGCCACGACAAGGCAATGACAAACACATTGAACACATAAATCAATAGATAATGGCAAAAGAATCAATGAAAGCCCGCGAGGTGAAAAGAGCGAAGATGGTTGCCCGTTACGCCGAGAAGCGTGCCCAATATCTGGCCGATGGCGACTATGAAGCGCTCCAGTCGATTCCCAAGAATGCATCACCCGTACGCCTGCACAACCGTTGCAAGCTGACCGGTCGTCCCAAGGGCTACATGCGCCAGTTTGGCCTCTCTCGAATCCAGTTTCGCGAAATGGCATCGAAGGGATTGATCCCCGGGGTGAAGAAAGCAAGTTGGTAAATAGCAATAAGCTATAAGCAATAAGCAATAAGCTATAAGTTATAAGTTATAAGCTGTAAGTTATAAGCTGTAAGCTACAGGCTATAAGCAAGAATTTTCAATAAATATTGTCCCGACAGTCGGGATCAATTTAAACAATTATCAAATGACAGATCCAATAGCAGATTATTTGACGCGGCTCAG
Source organism: Bacteroidota bacterium (assembly GCA_023399295.1). Classification (GTDB taxonomy): domain Bacteria; phylum Bacteroidota; class Bacteroidia; order Bacteroidales; family Dysgonomonadaceae; genus Proteiniphilum. The sequence goes on along the minus strand of JAEWQF010000062.1, from coordinate 32,888 downwards.
GAACGCCATCCAGGCTAAGCACAGGGTGGTAGAGATCCCCGCATCAAATCTCAAAAAAGACATCACCAAGATTCTTTTTGAAAAAGGCTACATTCTTAATTATAAGTTTGTAGAGGATGGTCCCCAGGGTTCGATCATGATCGCCCTGAAGTACGATCCGGTGAACAAAGTAAACGCAATCAAAAAACTGAAGCGCGTATCTACCCCCGGCTTGCGCCAATATGTGGGATACAAGGAGATGCCACGCGTGCTGAATGGATTGGGTATTGCCATATTATCTACTTCAAATGGAGTGATGACGGACAAGGAAGCCCGCGAAAAGATGGTGGGCGGTGAAGTATTGTGTTACGTGTATTAATTTGAAGGAGAGAGTAATATGTCAAGAATAGGAAAATTACCCATCACACTTCCCGCTAACGTGAACGTTACGGTGGGAGCGGACAATCTGATTACGCTGAAGGGTCCCAAAGGGGAGTTGAAACAACAGATTAACCCGAATATAAAGGTGTCGGTCGACAATGGTGTACTCACTGTAGAGAGACCGGACGATGCCAAAGAAAACCGTGCCATGCATGGCCTCTACCGATCCCTGTTGAACAACATGGTCATTGGTGTGTCGGAAGGATTCCGCAAGGAGATGGAGCTGGTGGGTGTTGGTTACCGTGTATCCAACAACGGTCAGGTCGTCGAATTATCGCTTGGTTATACCCACAGCATCTTCCTGCAGTTGCCGGAAGAGGTCAAGGTGGAGACCAAGATGGAGAGAAACAAGAACCCGCTCATCTTGCTTGAGTCGTGTGACAAGCAGTTACTCGGCCAGGTTTGTGCCAAGATCCGTTCATTCCGCAAGCCGGAACCGTACAAGGGCAAGGGTATCAAATTTGTGGGTGAGCAACTACGCCGCAAATCGGGTAAAACAGCAGGTAAATAATTCAGGTAAACCGACATTGCAATGATTACAAAGAACGAAAAAAGACTGAAGATAAAAGCCCGCGTGCGTGGTAAGATCAACGGCACAGCCGAGTGCCCGCGTCTGACCGTATTCCGGAGCAACAAGCAGATATATGCGCAGGTGATTGACGACCTCACCGGCCGCACCCTCGCCTCCGCCTCCTCACTCAAGATTGAAGAGGATCTACCCAAAAAGGAACAGGCAGCTAAGGTGGGTGAGATGTTAGCCAAGAATGCCCTGGAAGCAGGTGTGGAAAAGGTGGCTTTCGACCGCAACGGTTACCTCTATCATGGACGTATTAAAGAACTGGCTGATGCTGCCCGCAAAGGTGGCCTTAAATTTTAACGATTATGGCAGGAATAAACAACAAGGTAAAATCTACCAACGATATTGAGTTAAAGGACCGTTTAGTGGCTATTAATCGTACCACCAAGGTAACCAAGGGAGGTCGTACCTTTACCTTCGCCGCCATCGTGGTGGTGGGTAATGAAGACGGCATCGTAGGCTGGGGCCTCGGTAAGGCCGGTGAAGTGACCACGGCGATTGCCAAGGGTGTGGAAGCAGCCAAGAAGAACCTGGTGAAGGTGCCGGTTTACAAGGGTACCATTCCCCACGAGCAGATAGCCCGTTTCGGGGGTGCCGAAGTGTTCCTCAAGCCGGCCGTAACCGGTACCGGTGTGAAGGCGGGCGGTGCCATGCGTGCCGTGCTGGAGAGTGTGGGCATCACCGACGTGTTGGCCAAGTCGAAAGGCTCATCCAACCCGCACAACCTGGTGAAAGCGACAATCGAAGCACTCACCGAACTGAGAGATCCCTATACCGTTGCCCAAAACAGAGGCATCAGCATGGAGAAAGTATTTAACGGACAATAATGAAAGGAAACTGAAATGGCTAAGATCAAAGTAAAACAGACAAGAAGCAGAATCGGTGCTCCTAAAGATCAGAAGAGGACGTTGGATGCTTTGGGACTCACCAAGATGCAACGCGTAGTGGAACATGATGACACTCCTTCTATCAGGGGATTGATCAACAAGGTGCATCACCTGGTGACGGTAGTAGAATAAACAAGTTACAACACGATAAAAAAATATTGACAATGAATTTATCGAATTTAAAACCGGCTGAAGGTGCCACCACATCCCGCAAAAGAATTGGACGCGGTTCGGGTTCAGGGAAGGGTGGTACTTCAACCAAAGGACATAAGGGACAGAAATCAAGATCGGGTTACTCCAAGAAGGTGGGTTTTGAAGGCGGTCAGATGCCGCTTCAACGCCGCGTGCCCAAGTTCGGGTTCAAGCCGCTGAATCGGACCGAATACAAGGCCATCAACCTGGAAACACTCCAGGAGCTGGCTGATGCACTGAAGGTGAACAAGATCAACACCGAGGTGCTGATCGGTGCCGGACTGGTTTCGGCCAAGCACCTGGTGAAAATTCTCGGAAGAGGAACACTGACGGCCAAGCTGGAGGTGGAAGCACACGCTTTCTCCAAGTCAGCAGAAGAGGCCATTACCTCTGCAGGTGGAACCGCTGTAAAACTCTGAAAAAATGGGATTTGTACAAACAGTTAAAAATATATGGAAGATAGAAGACCTCCGTCAGAGGCTTATTATCACCATTGGTTTTATTGCCATTTACCGGTTCGGATCGTTCGTGGTTTTACCCGGGATCAATCCTGAACAGCTTGTGGCACTGCAGTCAAATGCCAGTACCGGTCTCTTAAGCCTTCTCGACATGTTTTCGGGAGGTGCTTTCTCCAATGCCTCGATCTTTGCCCTGGGAATCATGCCTTACATCTCCGCATCGATTGTGATGCAGCTGCTCGGTATCGCCGTGCCTGCCTTCCAGAAGATGCAACGCGAGGGTGAGAGCGGTCGCACCAAGATCAACCAGTACACACGCTACCTGACGGTAGCCATCCTGCTGGTGCAGGGCCCTGCCTACCTCTACGGAGCTGTGGGCGGTGCCATTCCCGGTGGTTTCTGGGATTGGGTGTTGCCCTCTACGGTGATTCTCGCTGGCGGTAGCATGTTCGTGCTCTGGCTGGGTGAACGCATCACCGACAAGGGTATCGGAAATGGGATCTCGTTTATCATCCTGATAGGTATCATCGCACGACTGCCGCACTCGCTGGTGGCTGAATATGACCGGTTGATCGATGCTCCCGGGGGACTGATCCTCCTGTTGCTCGAATTGCTCTTCATGGTGGCTGTAACGGCCGCTGCGATCCTGCTGGTGCAGGGTGTCCGCAAGGTGCCCGTGCAGTATGCAAAGCGCATTGTCGGCAACAAGCAGTATGGTGGCGTGAGACAATATATCCCGTTGAAGGTGAATGCCGCCAACGTGATGCCGATCATTTTCGCACAGGCAATCATGTTCATCCCCATCACCATCGCGCAGTTCTCTGTGGGTGAGGGAGGTGGCTTCCTGATGGCTCTGATGGACTTTACCAGCTTTTGGTACAACTTCATCTTCGCACTGCTGATCATCGCCTTCACCTATTTCTATACGGCGATCACGGTGAACCCGGTGCAGATGGCTGAAGACCTGAAACGCAACAACGGGTTCATCCCGGGCGTGAAACCAGGCAAGCGTACGGCTGAGTATATCGACACCATCATGTCGAGAATCACGCTGCCCGGCTCTGTCTTCCTGGCTATCGTCGCCATCCTGCCTGCTTTTGCAGGGCTGATGGGGATCAACTCGCAGTTTGCCCAGTTCTTTGGTGGTACCTCGCTGCTGATCCTCGTGGGTGTGGTGCTGGATACCCTCCAACAGATTGAAAGTCACCTGTTGATGCGCCACTACGATGGCTTCCTCAAATCGGGTGCCAAGATCAAAGGCAGAACAGGTTCGATTGCCGCTTATTGATTGTTGAAAGAATAAAGGATGGACAGCAACAGAATCATACTGAAGACCGACGAAGAGATCGAGTTCATGCGTGAGGCGAACAGGCTGGTAGGGATGACGCTCGGAGAGCTTTCCCACCATATCCGGCCCGGCATCACCACACTGCAGCTCGATCGCATCGCCGAAAGCTTCATTCGTGATCATGGTGCGATCCCTACTTTCCTGGGATATGGCGGTTTCCCCAACTCGATTTGCGCCTCGGTGAACGAGAACGTGGTGCATGGCATCCCCAACGAGAGACCTCTTGAAGAGGGGGATGTGTTGTCAATCGACTGCGGCACGAATCTGCGTGGTTTTTGTGGCGACTCGGCCTACACCTTCTGTGTGGGAGCGGTGAAAGAGGAGGTGAAACAACTCCTTCGCGTGACCCGTGAGGCGCTCTACATGGGCATTGACCAGGCGCGTGAAGACAACCGTGTGGGTGACATTGCTTCGGCCATACAGCACCACTGCGAGTCGCATGGCTACGGTGTGGTACGCGAGCTGGTGGGCCATGGCATCGGAAAGCAGATGCATGAGGCTCCCGAGGTGCCCAATTACGGGCGTCGGGGCACCGGTCCGCTACTGTGCAACGGCATGTGCATTGCCATTGAGCCGATGATCAACATGGGCGGCAGGAAGGTTGTCTTCGAGAATGACGGATGGACCGTGCGGACAAAAGATCGCCAGCCATCGGCTCATTTCGAGCACACCATCGCCATCCGGAACGGGAAAGCCGATATCTTATCCACATTTGAGTTTATTCTTGATAGCAACAACTAGTAAAAGAGCATTGATTGAATGGCTAAACAGGCAGCAATAGAACAAGACGGGACCATCATTGAAGCATTGTCGAATGCGATGTTTCGCGTAGAACTAGAGAACGGACACGAGATTACCGCTCATATCTCGGGCAAGATGCGCATGCACTACATCCGCATCCTCCCCGGCGACAGGGTACGGGTGGAGATGTCGCCCTATGATCTCTCGAAAGGAAGAATCTCATTCAGGTATAAATAAGCTGTCAGCAATCAGTAATCGGTGTTCAGCTGAAAGCTGACAATTGAGGACTGACAACTGAAAATTACAAGCGAAAAATAAAAAACTAAAGATATGAAAGTAAGAGCATCACTCAAGAAACGTACGGCGGATTGTAAGATCGTAAGGCGTAAGGGCCGTTTGTACATCATCAACAAAAAGAATCCCAAGTTCAAACAACGTCAGGGATAAGATTCACCATTTGTAATCAAATAACAAGAAACATATATGGCTATAAGAATTGTAGGTGTCGATCTGCCACAGAACAAGAGGGGTGAAGTTGCCCTCACCTATATTTACGGGATCGGTCGCAGTGCAGCGAACACCATCCTGGAAAAGGCAGAAGTTGACAAGAACATCAAAGTGAAAGACTGGACAGACGATCAGGCCGCACGCATTCGTGAGATCATCGGCAACGAATTCAAAGTGGAAGGTGATCTGCGCTCCGAGGTGCAACTGAACATCAAGCGACTGATGGACATCGGTTGCTATCGTGGCATTCGTCATCGTATTGGTTTGCCCGTACGCGGACAGAGCACCAAGAACAACGCCCGTACCCGCAAGGGCAGAAAGAAAACCGTTGCGAACAAGAAAAAAGCTACTAAATAATAACAGGTAACATGGCAAAAAGAACAGTTGCAGCAAAAAAGAGAAATGTAAAAGTGAGCGCGCTGGGACAGGCTCATATCTCATCTTCATTCAACAACATCATCGTCTCCATCACCAACGAGAATGGGGAGGTGATCAGCTGGTCATCGGCTGGCAAGATGGGATTCAGAAGTTCCAAGAAAAACACCCCCTACGCCGCACAGATGGTGGCACAAGACTGTGCAAAGGTAGCATTTGATCTGGGACTGCGTAAGGTGAAAGCATACGTGAAAGGTCCCGGTAACGGACGTGAGTCGGCTATCCGCACCATTCACGGAGCAGGGATCGAGGTGATGGAGATCATCGATGTGACGCCACTGCCCCACAACGGTTGTCGTCCTCCGAAACAGAGAAAAGTTTAATCAATCAATTCAGTTTCATTTACCCCGAAACTTGAGCTGTGAATTGATTACAACACAACTTCTCTGTAATCGCGGCTGCACAGTTTAGGCTTCAGTAAAGTTTAAATTTGTAACAATGGCAAGATATATTGGTCCAAAATCAAAGATCGCCCGCAAGTTTGGCGAACCTATTTTCGGTCCCGACAAAGTTCTCTCAAAGAAGAACTACCCCCCGGGACAACACGGTAACTCCCGCAGAAGGAAGACATCGGAGTATGGCATTCAGCTGCGTGAAAAACAACGCGCCAAATACACCTATGGTGTGCTGGAGAAACAGTTCCGTCTGACCTTCGACAGAGCAGCCCGCAGCCGCGGCATCACCGGTGAGGTGCTGCTTCAGTTGCTCGAATCACGTCTCGACAATGTGGTGTTCCGTCTGGGCATTGCACCCACCCGTGCTGCTGCCCGCCAGATGGTGACACACCGTCACATCGTGGTCAACGGCAAGGTGCTCAACATCCCTTCCTATACCGTGAAGCCCGGTGAAGTGGTGGGTGTTCGGGAAAAATCAAAATCGATGTTGGTGGTGACCAATGCACTGGCTGGGTTCAATCACAGCAAGTACCCCTGGATGGAGTGGGACAAGGCAACCATGAGCGGTAAGATGCTTCATGTACCAGAAAGATCCGATATTCCGGAAAGCATCAAAGAACAACTCATCGTAGAATTATATTCTAAACAATAATTTCATGGCAATATTAGCATTCCAAAAACCCGATAAAGTAATCATGCTGCAGGAGGATACATTCTCCGGCAAGTTCGAGTTCCGTCCCCTGGAACCCGGATATGGCATTACCATTGGTAACGCCCTGCGCCGCATCCTGCTCTCCTCTTTGGAGGGATTTGCGATTACATCGGTAAAAATAGACGGCGTGGAGCACGAGTTTGCTTCCATACCGGGTGTGATAGAAGATGTAACAGGTATTATTCTGAATCTGAAGAAAGTACGGTTCAAACGGATCGTAGAGGAGTTCGAAACAGAGAAGGTGAGCATCGCTATTTCGGGAACGGATGTGTTTAAAGCCGGAGATATAGGTAAGTTGCTGACCGGTTTCGAAGTACTCAATCCCGAGCTGGTGATCTGCCGTCTCAACAAGAAGGCCGATCTGCGCATGGAACTGACAATACATAAGGGCAGGGGCTACGTGCCAGCTGACGAAAACAGGGAGATGCTTGCTTCGGATGATGTACAGACCCTGGCCATCGACTCCGTCTTCACACCCATCCGGAATGTGAAGTATGAGATAGAAGATTACCGTATTGAGCAGAAGACCGACTACGAGAAGCTGATCATTGAGATTATCACCGATGGATCGATCCAACCCAAGGAAGCATTAAAGGAAGCCGCCAAGATACTGATTCAACATTTTGTACTCTTCTCCGATGACAACAAGATCATGCTGGAGACCAACGATGCCGAGAGCATCGAAGAGTTTGATGAAGAGGTATTGCACATGCGCCAGCTGCTGAAACGCAAGCTCTCCGACCTCAACCTCTCGGTACGGGCACTCAACTGCTTGAAGGCCGCCGACGTGGAGTCGCTGGGACAGCTCGTTTCGCACAACAAGAACGACCTGTTGAAGTTTCGCAACTTCGGCAAGAAGTCGCTCACCGAGCTGGAAGAGCTGCTCGACGGGCTGAAGCTCTCCTTCGGCATGGACACCTCGAAATACAAATTAGATAAAGACTAACAACTGCAATGAGACACAATAAGAAATTCAATCATTTAGGGCGTAAAACTGCACATCGGGGGGCGATGTTATCCAATCTGGCTGCCTCGCTGATCCTGCACAAACGCATCTTTACCACTGTTCCCAAAGCCAAGGAACTGAGAAAATTCGTGGAGCCGATCATCACCCGCAGCAAGGAGGATACCACTCATTCCCGGAGAGAGGTGTTCAGCCTGCTACAGAGCAAGGTAGCTGTTACGGAGCTGTTCCAGACCGTATCGCAAAAGGTGGCCGATCGTCCCGGTGGCTACACCCGGATTATCAAGACCGGTTTCCGTTTGGGAGACAATGCTGCCATGTGCTTCATCGAGCTGGTGGACTTCAACGAGCACATGCTTGGTGAAGGAGATGCCAAGAAGGCCAAGACACGTCGTTCACGCAGAAAGGGTGGTGCTGCCGCAGCTGCACCTGCCACTGAGGCTCCCAAAGCGAAAGAAACGAAGAAAAAGGAGGCAGCTCCCGTGAAGGAGGCTGTGCAGGAGGAAGCACCGGTGCAGGAGACTGCGCAGGAGGAACTCCCGCAGCCTGAAGCAGCACAGGGCGACGCCAAAGAAACAGGGGAGGAGTAAATTCCTCAACCAGGGAGGTGTGGCATTCATGCCATGCCTCCCCCCATCGAAACACTGCAGGGAAGGTTGTCAGTCAGATAGAGTTCTGCAACCTCTGTCGATGATCTGATTTGCAGTGAGCTGTGATTTTTAAAATGTTAAACATGAAGAAAGCGCCGCGAGTGATTCGTAGCGCTTTTTTTTTTTGCAACATTTCCTCCTGTTCGGTTGTTTACATTTCTCACAGCTGAAGAACCATATGAAAAAGAAGATTGTTGTGGTTGGGTGCGGTTTTGCTGGGCTGCAGTTCGTGAATCATCTCACCCGGGGCGTGTATGACATCATGGTGATCGACAAGATCAATCACCATCAGTTTCCCCCGCTCTTTTACCAGGTGGCCGCGTCGCAGATTGAGCCCGCCACCATCTCGTTCCCCATCCGTAAGATTTTTCAGAAACGCAGGGATGTGCGCATCCGTCTGGCAGAGGTGTTGGCGGTTGATGAAGCAAAAAAGGTGGTGGAGACCAACATCGGACCCTTTGCCTACGACTATCTGGTGATCGCAACCGGTACCCGCACCAATTTTTTCGGCAATGTGGCTACCGAGCAGCATGCTCTGGGGTTGAAATCGACCTACCAGGCCATTAACGTGCGCAACTACATCCTCACCAATTTTGAGAAGCTGCTTTATGCAGAGGAGAAGGAGGGGCTCTACAACATCGTGATCGTGGGTGGCGGTGCCACTGGCGTGGAGATGGCCGGTGCCTTTGCCGAGATGACCCGCGAGATTCTACCAAAGGATTACCCCAACATCGACTCGGAGAAGGTACATGTATACCTGCTTGAAGGTGGACAGCACACACTGGCAGCCATGAGTCCCTTTGCACAGAACTACTCTGAGAAATATCTGCGTTCAATGGGAGTGATTGTCATGACCGGGACCCTGGTGAAGGAGTACGACGGGCAGCGGATCACCCTCAATACGGGTGAGACCATCACCACGCGCAACGTGATCTGGTCGGCCGGAGTGTCGGGCAACTTTATTGGCGGCTTGCCGCAGGAGAACCTGTTGCGCTCGGGCAGGATACGTGTCGATCGCCACAACAGGGTGAAGGGGTTGGAGGGTGTGTATGCCATTGGTGACGTGGCTTACATGGAGACCGGGAAATATCCCAATGGACATCCACAACTGGCCAATGTGGCGATAGGGCAGGGGAAGAACCTTGCGAAAAACCTGCAACGAATCGACACCGATAGAGGAGACCTCAAGCCCTACGAGTACCGCAATCTGGGTACCATGGCCACCGTTGGTCGCAACAAGGCGGTGGTAGATCTTCCCTTTGTAAAGTTCAAGGGGCGTTTTGCCTGGTTCGTCTGGATGTTCCTCCACCTGATGCTCATCCTGAGCGTACGCAACAAGCTGGTGATCTTCATCAACTGGGCCTGGAACTATTTCACAAAGAACAACTCCTTACGTTTGATACTGAAAGATACAGATTGATCACCGGGATACAAATATTTATGTTTACTTTTGCATACACGAGATAACCGGTAAAGCTATGCGCATCAGAGATATTATTCAGACCATTGAGCAGCTGGCTCCGTTGCCGTTGCAGGAGGAGTATGACAACAGCGGGTTGCAGTGCGGCGATCCCAACAGGGAGGTTACCGGCGTGTTGCTGGCCATCGATGTGACCGAGGATGTGGTGGATGAGGCCATCGCCCTGGGATGCAACCTGATCGTCACGCACCATCCCATCGCGTTCCGTCCATTCCGGTCGCTCACCGGCAGGAATTATGTGGAGCGCACCATGATCATGGCCATCCGCAACGACATCGCACTTTATGCCGCACACACCAACCTCGACAACGCCCGCGGTGGAGTAAACTACAAGTTGGCGGAGATGCTGGAGCTGCAGCACGTGAAGGTGCTCGCTCCCCGTGAACATGCACTGCTCAAGTTCGTCACCACCGTCCCGCTGCAGCATGCCGAGAGCGTGCGCAATGCCCTGTTCAATGCCGGTGCCGGACACATTGGCAACTACGACAGTTGTAGTTACAACCTCAAGGGTGAGGGTACCTTCCGTCCCGGGGCGGATGCCAATCCCTTCGTGGGTGAGAAGGAGACCCTCCATTTTGAACAGGAGGTGCGGATTGAGACAGTGGTGCCGGTGATGAAGAAAGAGGAGGTATTGCGTGCATTGCTGGCGGTACACCCCTACGAAGAGCCCGTATTTGATCTCTACCCCATTGTCAACGAATGGGGGCAGCATGGTAGCGGTGTGGTGGGTGTCCTGCCGGAACCGATGCCGGAGCAGGAGTTCCTCTACCTGCTGAAGGATCTCTTCAACCTGCCAACAATCAGTCATACCAAGCTGCAGGGAAGGGAGATACGCGATGTGGCCATCTGTGGTGGTGCCGGCGCCTTTCTGATTCCACGGGCTGTTGCTTATGGAGCAGATGCCTTTGTAACCGGTGAGGCGAAGTACAACGACTTTTATGATGTGGAGGATCGGCTCCTGCTGGCTGTGGTGGGTCATTACGAGTCGGAGATCTGCACAAAAGAGCTTTTTTTCGACCTGCTTTCAAAAAAATTTGCTACCTTTGCAATTCATAAATCGGCATTTGATGCAAATCCGGTGAAGTACCTGTAAAAGAAAGCGGTCCGACTTGTTCCCGCAGTTACAGTGAATGTGGTAATGAAACGATTTTTCTGTCGTTTGGTTACTGCATTTTTTCGTTCGGGACGCGATGCCCGCCTATAGGCAACAATGAGTGCCCCACAGCTGCACATCAATACAAACAACATACATAAATAAATGATTATGGCAACAAAAAAGAAAGTAGTTGAACAGGAAGTATCGGTAGAAGAGAAACTGAAGTCGTTGCACAAGCTGCAATCCTATCTCTCGGAGATTGACCGCATCAAGACACTGCGCGGGGAGCTGCCACTGGAGGTGGCTGACCTGGACGATGAGATCGCCGGATTGGGCACCCGCATCAACAACTTCGAACTGGAGCTCAAACAACTGGAAGAAAACAGCAAGCTCCAGAAAGGGAAAATTGAAACCAGCAAAGCGAAGATCGAGAAGTATACCAAGCAGCTGGACAACGTGCGCAACAGCAAGGAGTATGACCACCTCTCGAAGGAGATCGAGTTTGAGACACTGGAGATAGAGCTCTCCGAGAAGCACATCCGCGAACATGGACAACAGGTTACCATGATACAGGAGCAGATTGCCACAGCCAACGAGCTGCTGAAAGAGAAGGCTGGGGACCTTGATCACAAGAAGAAGGAGTTGGACGACATCGTCTCCGAGACGAAGGCCAACGAGGAGAAAATCAGGGAGAAGGCCAAGAAGACCGAGACCACCATTGAACCGCGGTTGTTGGCAGCTTTCAAGCGTATCCGTAAGAACGCACGCAACGGACTGGGCATCGTCCCCATTCAACGTGGTGCCTGTGGTGGCTGTTTCAACAAGATCCCGCCACAAAAACAGATGGACATCAAGCTGGGTAAGAAGATCATCGTGTGCGAATATTGTGGTCGCATCATGATTGATCCCGAAATGGTGGGCTCGACGGAAAAGTAAACAGCTAGCGTCACTGTCGAGGAGGATTGATTATGGATATTTTTCTCTATTTCTCAATCGAAATTGCATTGATTTGAGACAAAAGGTGTATCTTTGCCCTTCGACAGGAGCCCTGCTCCCCAGTACTTTCACAGCTAACCAAGAACCTTTTGATTGACAATTGGTTGCTCGATAACAGTTCAATATATAGGTTATTTATTTCACAACTATATGGCTAATCGTATAAGAATTAAGAAAGGCTTGCGGATTCCGTTGTTGGGTGCGTGTGAGGAGACACTGCGCGGTACGGTGACCAGTGAGCTGGTGCGGATATGTCCCGAAGATTTCCAGGGCATCACCCCCAAGTTAGCCGTCAAGGCAGGTGACAGCGTGAAGGCAGGTACCCCTCTCTTTTTTGAGAAGAACCACCCCGCCATGTTGTTTGCCTCACCGGTGAGCGGCGTGGTGACCACCATTGAGCGTGGTGCCAAACGTCGCATCCTCCACATTGAGGTAAAGGCCGACAAAGCCACTGAGTATGTTGATTTCGGCAGCACAAAACCGGCTGAGTTGTCGAGCGATGAGGTGAAACAGCGGTTGCTCGATGCGGGCATCTGGTTCCTCATCAAGCAACGTCCCTATGATGTGGTGGCTACTCCCGACAAGGCCCCACGTGACATCTTCGTCACCGGTTTCGACTCGGCACCACTGGCACCCAGCTATGACTTCATCCTAGAGGGACAGGAGGCCGACCTGCAGACCGGTTTTGACGCATTGGCCAGACTGACAACCGGTAATGTTTACCTTTCCCTGAGTCCCAAGAGCAGTAACAAGGGACTGCGTGCGGCAAAAAATGTGATCCTCACCGAGTTTGACGGTCCCCATCCTGCCGGTAACGTGGGCGTACAAATCAATCACCTCAAGCCGGTGAACCGCGGTGAGACGGTGTGGACCCTCAATGCTTTGGATGTAGCCATCATCGGCCGTCTCTTCAACAAGGGAATCGTGGATCTGACACGTACCGTCGCCCTTACCGGTTCGGAGGTGAAACAGACCGGTTACTGGAAGATGGCAATCGGCACCCAGCTGAAGGAACTCTTTCAGCACAACGTGACCGAGGGCATCTCGCTGCGTTATATCAGCGGCAACCCGCTGACCGGCAAGAAGATCAATGCGGAAGGCGTGCTGCGTGCCACTCACTCACAGGTGACGGTGATCCCCGAGGGGGACGATGTGCACGAGGCGTTTGGCTGGGCTTCACTCTCTCCCAAACGTTACAGCGCCGGCTGCACCTATCCCACACTGAAGAAGGCCTATCGGATGGATGCGCGCGTGCTGGGTGGTCCCCGGGCCATCATCGTCTCCAACGAGTACGACAAGGTGTTCCCCATGGATATCTACCCCGAGCAGCTGATCAAGGCGATCATCGCTTTCAACATCGACAAGATGGAAGCACTGGGCATCTACGAGATAGCTCCAGAGGATTTCGCGCTTTGCGAGTTTGTAGACACCTCCAAGCTGGAGTTGCAGCAAATTGTGCGCACCGGCCTCGACCTGCTTCGCAAGGAGATGGAGTGACGGAATGGGAAGCAAAGAATAATAACAACTAAAACATAGCACTTTGAAAGCGTTAAAAGACTATCTTGACAAGATAAAGCCCAATTTCGAAGAGGGTGGTAAGCTGCACTGGCTATACTCCACCTACGATGCGTTTGAGACGTTTCTATTTGTCCCCAACACCACTTCGAAAACCGGTGTGCACATTCACGATGCGCGTGACTCGAAGCGTACCATGATCATCGTGATCCTGGCACTGGTGCCGGCATTGCTGGTGGGCATGTACAACGTGGGATTGCAGCATTACATGGCCATCGGTCAACAAGAGACGCTGCTCACCACCTTCCTCTACGGCCTGATCGCCATGTTGCCACTGATCGTGGTCTCCTATGCGGTGGGCCTCGGCATTGAGTTTGCCATGGCACAGGTGAAAAAGGAAGAGGTGGCCGAAGGATTCCTGGTCTCCGGGATGCTGATCCCGATGATCGTACCAATCGACACACCCCTCTGGATGGTGGCAGTGGCCACCGCCTTCTCGGTGATCTTCGCCAAGGAGGTGTTCGGCGGTACCGGTTACAACATCTTCAACGTGGCCCTCATTGCCCGTGCGTTCCTCTTCTTCTCCTATCCCACCAAGATGTCGGGCGACCAGGTATGGGTGCGCACGGCAGACACCTTCGGCATGGGACAGGGTACCGTGATCGACGGTTACTCGGGTGCCACCCCGCTGGGTCAGATAGCCACCACCGAGGCGGGCACCTTCGGTGAGTTTACCTTCCACGGTGTCACAGGCAATCCGCTCTCCCTCAGTGATATGTTCTTCGGATTCATTCCCGGGTCGGTGGGTGAGGTCTCTACCTTCGCCATCCTCCTGGGTGCACTGATCCTGATCGCCACCGGCGTGGGCAGCTGGAAAACCATGCTCTCCGTATTCATCGGTGGTGCGGTGGGTGTATTGCTTGTCAATAGCTTCGCACAGAATGCCATGATGGGGATGCCCTTCTACTATCACTTCCTGTTGGGCGGCTTCGCCTTCGGTGCCGTCTTCATGGCCACCGACCCGGTGACATCGGCCCGCACCGAGAAGGGCAAGTGGATCTTCGGCTTCCTGATCGGACTGGTGGCGGTGGCCATCCGTGTCTTCAACCCCGGTTATCCGGAGGGGATGATGCTGGCCATCCTGCTGATCAATGCCTTTGCGCCGCTCATCGACTTCTACGTGATCGATGCCAACATCAAGCGGCGTGCAAAACGTGCGGCAGCGGCAGCATTGAAAGGATAACGACTGAAACAGAAACGCATCAAGATTGCATAAATCAAACGATATGAACAGAGAAAACAGTGGATACACGATAATATACGCAGCTGTGATGGTGATCCTTGTCGCACTGGGGCTCGCTTTCACACATCAGGCCCTGAGTGACCGGCAGACCGCCAACGTGAACATCGACAAGATGCAGCAGATTCTGCGTTCGCTCAACATCGATGCCTCTGCTGCAGAAGCGCAGCAGAAGTATGATGGACTGGTACAGAATGCCTACCTGATCTCCCCCGACGGGGTGAAGGTGGAGGGCAGCGAGGGTACCACCCCCGATGATCCCGCCTTCTCCACCGAACTGGATGACGAGAGTGCAGCCGGACTGCCGGTTTATGAAGCGGAAGTGGATGGTTCCCTGAAATACATCATTCCGATGCAGGGTGCCGGACTCTGGGGACCCATCTGGGGATACCTGGCCGTGGAGGCCGACGGCAGCACTATTTACGGCGCCGATTTCGGTCACCAGGGTGAGACCCCGGGACTGGGTGCAGAGATTGTGATGCCCTCCTTCCGTGAGCAGTTTATGGGCAAGGAGCTGATAAAGGAAGGAACGTTCCGCTCCGTGGCGGTGGTCAAACCGGGCCAGACGGCTGCTGGCCGTGACTATGTGGATGGCATCTCCGGTGGTACCATCACCAGCAAGGGTGTGGATGCCATGCTGCTGAACAGCGTGGGTGAGTACAGTAATTTTCTAATGAACCTGAACACTGCCCAATGAGGTCAGTCTACATAAAAGTGTAAGAATATGGCATTATCAACTAAAACCAAAGCGGCCCTGTTGGGACCGTTGAATAAGAACAACCCCGTGATTGTGCAGGTGCTCGGTATCTGCTCCGCACTAGCGGTCACCTCCAAGCTGGAGCCCTCGCTAGTGATGGCTGTCGCCGTGACACTGGTGTTGGCTGCGGCCAACGTGATCATCTCGCTGTTGCGCAAGACAATTCCCAACCGCATCCGCATCATCGTGCAACTGGTGGTGGTGGCTGCGCTGGTGACCATTGTGAGCGAGGTGCTGAAAGCGTTTGCCTATGATGTAAACAAACAGCTCTCTGTGTTCGTGGGTCTGATCGTGACAAACTGTATCCTGATGGGCCGTCTCGAGGCGTTCGCCCTGGGCAACGGTCCCTGGCCCTCTTTCCTCGACGGCATCGGCAACGGACTTGGCTATGGCTGGATCCTGGTGGCCGTGGGCTTTTTCCGTGAGCTCCTTGGCTCTGGTGAGCTGATGGGTCATCCTGTCATTCCCCAGTTCCTCTACGACGCAGGTTATGAGAACAACGGTTTGATGATGCTGGCACCGATGGCGTTGATCCTGGTGGCGGTGATCATCTGGGTACACAGGGCCCGCAACAAGGATTTGCAGGAAGAAACCAATTAACAGAAACAGCATAACGACTTCAAAATATGGATGCAATAAGTCTGATCGTCCGGTCGATCTTTGTCGACAACATGATATTCGCATACTTCCTGGGGATGTGTTCCTTCCTGGCAGTATCAAAGAATGTGAAAACAGCCCTGGGACTCGGTATTGCCGTCACCTTCGTATTGGTAATCACACTTCCCATCAACTACCTCCTCGAGAATTATGTGCTCAAGGCAGGCGCACTCTCCTGGCTTGGAGAAGCCTATGCAACTGTGGACCTGAGTGTCTTCAGTCTGCTCATTTTCATCGCCATCATCGCCTCCATCGTACAGCTGGTGGAGATGATCATTGAAAAGTTCAGTCCGGCACTCTACGCTTCGCTTGGTATCTTCCTGCCGCTGATCGCAGTGAACTGCGCCATCCTGGGGGGATCTCTCTTCATGCAACAACGGGAGTTTGTCAGCATCGGCATGGCTACCGCCTACGGTTTCGGTTCCGGTATTGGCTGGCTGTTGGCCATTGTGGGACTGGCTGCCATCCGCGAGAAGCTGGAGTACTCCCATGTACCCAAACCGCTCAAAGGGTTGGGCATTACTTTTATTGTGACGGCGCTGATGGCGATTGGCTTCATGAGCTTTTCCGGGATCAATATTTAAGGAACAACAGATAGCAACTAAGTAAAGAATAAAAATAAAATACATAAGTATGAGTGTATTATTGAGTGCAGGCGGACTGACCATTTGGGCGAGTGTGATTGTATTCCTGCTGGTCATTCTGGTCCTGGTAGTGATCATCCTGGTAGCAAAAGCCAAGCTGATGCCCTCGGGCAATGTGAAGATCACCGTGAACGAAGGGAAGGAGCTGGAGGTGCCGATGGGCAGCACGCTGTTGAATACCTTGCAGTCGAAGGATATCTATCTCTCTTCCGCCTGTGGTGGTGGTGGCACCTGTGGTGAGTGTCGCTGTCGCGTGGTTGAGGGAGGCGGTGAGATTCTCCCCACCGAGAAGGGTCATTTCAGCCGCAAGGAGCAGTTGAACAACTGGCGCTTGAGTTGCCAGGTGAAGGTGAAGGAAGATCTCTCCATTGTGATTCCCGAAGAGGTGTTTGGCATCAAGGAGTGGGAGTGCGAGGTGATCTCCAATAAGAATGTGGCATCGTTCATCAAGGAGTTTGTGGTGAAGCTGCCCGATGGGGAGAAGCTCGATTTCAAGCCCGGTTCCTACAGTCAGATCAGGGTTCCAAAATACGATCAGCTTCGTTTTGCCGATTTCCAGATTGATGAGCTCTATAAACCGGAGTGGGATAAGTTCAAGATGTGGGATCTGACGGCGAAGAATGAGGAAGACACGGTGCGTGCCTACTCCATGGCCAACTATCCCGCCGAAGGGAACGTCATCATGCTCAACGTGCGTGTGGCCACACCGCCGTTCGACCGTGCCAAGGGTACTTGGATGAATGTGAATCCCGGTATCGTTTCCTCCTACATCTTCAGCCTGAAGCCGGGTGACAAGGTGATGATGTCGGGTCCCTACGGCGAGTTTCACCCCATCCTCAACAGCAAGAGGGAGATGCTCTGGGTGGGCGGTGGTGCCGGTATGGCGCCGCTACGCGCACAGATCATGCACCTGACAAAGACGCTACAGATCACCGACCGGAAGATGTCCTACTTCTATGGTGCCCGCGCACTGGTGGAGGCTTTCTATCTGGAAGATTTCTATGAGCTGGAACGCCAGTTCCCCAACTTCTCGTTCCACCTGGCACTCGACCGTCCCGACCCGGCAGCCGATGCCGCGGGGGTGAAGTATACCCCGGGCTTCGTACACCAGGTGATCCACGACACCTACCTGAAGGATCACGACGCACCCGAAGACATCGAATACTACATGTGCGGTCCCGGCCCGATGGCTGCCGCCGTACAACGGATGCTCGACGACCTGGGTGTTCCGCCGGAGATGATTCTGTTTGATGATTTCGGATAATTAGCTGTTTGCTGTTAGCTATTTGCGGTAAACAGATGGGATTTTTATAGAGTTGGTACTCCTGCATGGGGGTACCAATTTTTTGTTAATCTACCCGCAGATGTTGCTGATGGGGATACGGGGAGCCTGGTTGATGTCGAGCATGGCGTTGATGAGCAGGATGTGATCGTAGTTTTGCAGTTCGGCAGCAGGTATCTCTTTTTCGGTGATTATCCCTTCCCGCAGCAGCTGTTGGCGACGGGTACCTTTGAGCAGGCAGGTGGATGGTGTGAAGAGGTGCTCTCCCTGTTGCAACACCACGTTGCTGTAGGAGGTATCTGTAATGAAACCGTTGCGCACAACCAGGATCTCGTCGCAAGCTCCTTTTTGCAGCAATAACAGCTCCAGTTCTCTTCTGTCGGCATATTTGAAACGGTAATCGGGATCTCCTTCCACCAACTGGAGCGACGCAATCGTTTTCGGTCTGTAGGGGTTGAACTCCATGTCCTGTATCTCTTCCTTGTATTGTATGCGCCACTTCACTCTACCCCGGCTGAGGTGCTCCGGCAGTATTGTTGCGATGTCGGGCAGCTGTGGCGCGCTGAAGCCGTGGTGGGCAGCTGTGAAGCACATTCTTTCCTGGTGTAGCTCCAGGTTTTGCGGCCTGCCGTTGACGATGCATATTGATTCCAAGAACATCCGTTAGCTTGGTTTGATGGGTAGATATACTTTCTGAATTGCTTCACGGTATTCGCTCAGGCAGTCACTGTGGGCCGTGATGCCACCACCGCTCCGGAAAAAGAGCTGTGTACCCCGTTGTTCAATGAATCGTATCATCACGAAGGTGTGGAGTGAATGGCCATTGAAGTATCCGGCCACACCACAGTAATAACCCCGAGGCTCTTCTTCGGCCACACGGATCAGCTGCAGGGTTGCTTTCTTGGGGGCTCCCGATACCGAACCGGCCGGCAACAGTGAGAAGAGAAGGCTGCCGAGCTGTTCCCGGTAGTTGGCAGGGAGTGTGCCCTCAATCTCGGAACTCACCTGCAGGATGGCACCGTGACTGGTCTCCAGCCTCTCCAGGTATCTGAAACGCTTCACCGAGACCTCTTTGGCTACACGGCTCAGGTCGTTGCGCAGCAGGTCGACCGTGGTGTTGTGCTCCGCCCTCTCTTTCGGGTTGTTGAGGATCAGCTTTCGTGCTCCCGGCAGCATGGCGTCGATGGTACCCTTCATTGGGAAGGTTGCAATGCGCATCTGCTGCATGGTGACAAAACACTCGGGAGAGAAACAGACCAGCCTGTCAGGAATCAGGAGCCGGTATCGGGCTCTGCTGAACCGAAAAATCTCCTCAAGTGAGAGGGAGCTCCAGACAGGGGTGCGGATGGTGAGGTTGGTGAGGTAGCTGTCGCCACGACGCAGTCCTCCCATCACCGTCATGAAGCGGGTGCGATAGGTCTCGTATGACTCCGGATCAGCGTCGAATCTGAAGGAGGGAACAGGGTGGGGAGTAGGGTGCACATTGCTTTGACCTGCAATATCGAACAGCACCTTCTGTTGCGACAACGGGTGGGGGAGAAAGAACCCTTCCTCTCCCTCGAACTGCAAGCCGAAAAGAAAAGGTATTCCTTTACTTCCTGCATCGTCCATTTTTTGTCTAATGGTATCTGCATCGCAATACATGCCACAAAAATAATCGAATTATGAGGAATTGCTGCTCTTTTTTGCTGTTTTGCACTCTTTCCGGTCTGTTCTTTTATCCATTGCAGGCAAATGGTGCCTTGCAGATTGTCAAACCTGATTATTTCAGGTCTCTGTATCACACTGTTTGTGCTTTGGATCGGATCGGATAAACGACTGATAACGTGTATCGTTTAAGGGTCGCTATTGTGTTAATTGAAAAGATAACAGGGTCGCGAATGATCAAAATGTAATTTATTTGGCAAAATAATTGCGAAATATTTTGCCGGTTCGTTTTTTTGGCTTTACTTTGCATCCATCAAACAATAATGGAAACAACAGTATGGTTCGCAGTCTTGATATTCTAGTCATTTCTATTCTACTTCTGGAAGAGTTCAGAGGGTGAGACTGGCATATCAAATCGTAAGCTGACGCAGATAAATGAATAAGATGACCTTTCTCACCCGGTGAGAAAGGTTTTTTTTTTAGGTTATGACCAAACAAAGAAATAATAATGGAACGTATTTATGTTTTTGACACCACGTTAAGAGACGGTGAACAGGTCCCTGGCTGCCAATTGAACACCATTGAAAAGATCCAGATTGCCCAGGCATTGGAGTTACTTGGTGTGGATGTGATTGAGGCAGGATTCCCGGTATCGAGTCCCGGCGACTTCAACTCGGTGGTGGAGATCTCGAAGGCGGTGACCTGGCCCACCATCTGTGCATTGACACGCGCGGTGGAGAAGGATATTGATGTGGCTGCCGAGTCGCTGAAGTATGCCAAACGCAAAAGGATACACACTGGCATTGGTACCTCCGACAGCCATATCAAGTATAAGTTTAACTCGAACCGCGAGGAGATCATTGAACGGGCAGTGAAAGCAGTGAAGTATGCCCGTCGCTTCGTGGATGATGTGGAGTTCTATGCCGAGGATGCGGGACGAACCGACAACGAATACCTGGCCCGTGTGGTACAGGCCGTGGTGAACGCCGGAGCCACCGTGGTAAACATCCCCGATACCACCGGTTACTGTTTCCCCGATGAGTATGGAGCCAAGATCAACTATCTTGTCAACAACGTCGACATGAAAGATGCGATCCTTTCCACCCACTGCCACCAGGATCTGGGTATGGCCACCGCCAACACCCTCTCGGGAGTGATCAATGGTGCCCGTCAGGTGGAGGTGACCATCAACGGCATCGGTGAGCGGGCCGGAAACACCTCGCTCGAGGAGGTTGTGATGGCGCTCAAGAGCCACAGGGAACGGGGGTTCGACACCAACATCAATACGCAACATATCTATACGACAAGCCGCATGGTCTCCAGTTTGATGAACATGCCGGTGCAGCCCAACAAGGCGATTGTGGGTCGCAATGCGTTTGCCCACTCCTCCGGTATCCACCAGGACGGGGTACTGAAGAACGTGGAGACCTACGAGATCATCAATCCAAAGGATGTAGGCATCGATGACAACGCGATCGTGCTGACCGCCCGCAGTGGCCGTGCGGCGCTGAAGAACAGGCTCAACCTGTTGGGTGTGAAGCTGGAATCGGAGGAGTTGGACAAAGTATACCAGCAGTTTCTCGATCTGGCTGACAAGAAGAAAAATATCAACGACGATGACATCCTGATGCTGGTTGGCAAGGAGGCACGACTGCACCGCATCAAGGTGGAGTACCTGCAGGTGATCTGTGGCATCGGCGTACGCGACGTAGCCAGTCTCTGCCTCAACATCGCAGGAGAGCGTTTTGAAGCTACGGCCAGCGGGAATGGTCCGGTAGATGCGGCCATCCGCGCGGTGAAAAACATCATCAAGCGAAAAATCAGGATACAGGAGTTCCTGATACAAGCCATCGACCATGGCAGTGACGACATCGGCAAGGTGCACATGCAGGTTGAACACGATGGCAACCTATACTACGGTTTTGCGGCCAATACCGATATCGTGGCTGCCTCGGTGGAGGCGTTCATCGACGCGGTGAATAAGTTTGGGTAAACAGTGATCAGGTATCAGTCAATCATCAAATCATCAAATCATCAAATCAAAATAAATGAAGACTCTTTTCGATAAAATCTGGGATGCGCACGTGGTGACCACCGTGCAGGACGGTCCCACTCAATTGTACATCGACAGACATCTCTGTCACGAGGTGACAAGTCCCCAGGCATTTTCCGGCCTCCGCAACCGCGGGCTGAGCGTCTACCGCCCCGAGCAGACAACACTCACGGCGGACCACAACATCCCCACCATGGGGCAGGACCAACCCATCCGCGACCAGATCTCACGCTTTCAGGTTGACACGCTGGCAAAAAATGCACGCGACTACCGGCTCACCTATTATGGTCTTAACAACCCGAAGAACGGGATTGTCCATGTGATCGGTCCCGAGAACGGTTACACACAGCCGGGGATGACCATCGTCTGCGGCGACAGCCACACCTCCACACACGGTGCCTTTGGGGCGATCGCCTTCGGCATCGGTACCAGCGAGGTGGAGATGGTACTGGCTTCACAGTGCATCCTGCAGTCGCGTCCCAAAACCATGCGGATCAATTTCGAAGGGAAGCTCAATGAACATGTCAGTGCCAAGGATATGGCGCTCTATATGATTGCACAGCTCACCACAGGTGGTGCCACCGGTTACTTCGTGGAGTATGCGGGCGAAGCGGTACGCAACCTCACCATGGAGGAGCGGATGACACTCTGCAACTTGAGCATCGAGATGGGAGCACGGGGTGGCCTGGTGGCACCCGACGCGACCACCTTCAACTACATCCACGGCCGCGAGTTCGCACCCAAGGGTGAGCGGTGGGAGGAGGCGATGGCCTATTGGCAGACGCTTCACACCGATGAGGGGGCTCCGTTCGATAAGGAGGTAACCTTCGACGTCTCGCAGATCAAGCCAATGATTACTTACGGCACCAATCCCGGCATGGGGATGCCGATTGACGGCACCATACCCACACTCGACGCGATTGATGAAGCAGGCAAGATAACCTTTGAGAAGTCGCTCCGCTACATGGGCTTCGAACCGGGTGAAAAGCTGGAGGGGAAGCAGATCGACTATGTCTTTCTGGGGAGCTGTACCAACGGCCGCATTGAGGACTTCCGTGTATTTGCAGGCTATGTGAAGGGCAGAAAGAAAGCCGACAACGTGACTGCCTGGCTGGTTCCCGGCAGCTGGCAGGTGCGCAAGCAGATTGAGGCTGAGGGACTCGACAAGATTCTGGAGGATGCCGGTTTCGCTTTGCGGCAACCCGGTTGCTCCGCTTGTCTGGCTATGAACGACGACAAGGTGCCCGCCGGCAAGTATGCTGTCTCCACCTCCAATCGCAACTTCGAAGGGCGACAGGGACCCGGTGCACGCACCATTCTGGCCGGACCACTTGTCGCGGCAGCAGCGGCGGTGAATGGGAAAATTACACAGCCGTGAGATAGCTGTTTGCTGTTCGAAAAAAATAGAAGTAATAAAAGAAACAATGGAGAAATTTCAGACAATCACATCGACATATGTACCGCTTCCGATTGAGAACGTGGACACCGACCAGATCATCCCGGCCCGCTTCCTGAAGGCCACCACGCGCGACGGATTCGGCAACAACCTCTTCGCCGACTGGCGTTACGACAAGGAGGGCAACCCCCAGGCAGACTTCGTGTTGAATGACCCCACCTACAGTGGTGAGGTGCTGGTGGCAGGCAAGAATTTTGGCAGTGGCAGTAGCCGCGAACATGCTGCCTGGGCAATAGGAGGCTACGGCTTCAAAGTGGTGGTATCGAGCTTCTTCGCCGACATCTTCCGCAACAACGCCCTCAACAACGGCATCCTGCCGGTGGTGGTGAGTGATGCCTTCCTGCGCGGTCTCTTCAATGCAGTGAAAGCTGATCCGAAGAGCAGCGTCACGGTCAACCTGGAAGAGCAGACAATCACCAACAACGCCACAGGCGAAAGTGAGCAGTTCGAGATCAACAGCTACAAGAAGGAGTGTCTGCTCAAGGGGCTGGATGACATCGACTTCCTCCTTTCAAACAGAGACAAGATAGAGGCGTACGAACAGCGACGCCCCTATGCCTATTAATCACAATTGAGATGAAAGAGGTGTCAGAGAAAAGAAGAATTGAGATCATGGATACCACGCTCCGCGACGGGGAGCAGACCTCCGGTGTCTCTTTTGCAGCGCAGGAAAAGGTGAGCATTGTGAGCCTTCTCCTGGAGGAGCTGAAGGTAGACCGTGTGGAGATCGCTTCGGCCCGCGTCTCGGAGGGTGAGTTCCGCTCAGTGCAGAAGATGGCAAAGTGGGCTGCTGCCCATGGTTATCTGGAGCGACTGGAGGTGCTCGGATTCGTGGATGGCGGCACCTCGCTCGAGTGGATTGCCAACGCCGGTTGCCGTGTGGTGAACCTGCTCTGCAAAGGATCATTGAAGCACTGCACCTGGCAGCTGCGCAAGACGGTGGAGGAACATCTGGCAGATGTGAAGCAGACCATCGCGCTGGCGATAGAGAAAGGAATCAGTGTGAACCTTTATCTGGAGGACTGGTCGAATGGGATGCGCGACTCGAAGGAGTATGTCTTTCAGATGATGGACGGGCTCAAAGATGAACCGGTGACCCGTTTCATGCTGCCCGATACGCTCGGGGTGCTCAACCCGGACGAGGCATATCAGTTCTGCAGCGAGATGATTGCCCGTTACCCGTCGCTTCATTTCGACTTTCATGCACACAACGACTACGACCTGGCGGTAGCCAATGTATACAACGCCCTCAGGGCAGGTGTCAAGGGGGTTCATGTGACCGTGAACGGTCTGGGCGAACGTGCCGGCAATGCACCGCTCAGCAGCGTGGTGGCGCTGATCCACGACCACATGGGCCTGGAGTCCGGCATCGATGAGTCGCACCTCTACAACGTGAGCAAGGTGGTGGAGACCTATTCGGGCATACGGATACCGAAAAACAGACCCATCATCGGCGACAATGTCTTCACGCAGGTGGCCGGTGTACATGCCGATGGCGACAAGAAGAAGAATCTCTATTACAACGACCTGATGCCGGAACGGTTCGGCCGCTTCCGCGAGTATGCCCTGGGTAAGAATGCAGGCCGGTCGAACATCACCAAGAACCTGGAGGCGCTCGGCATCGAACTGGATGAAGAGTCGACCCGCAAGGTGACCGCCCGCATCATCGAGCTGGGCGACAAGAAGGAGATTGTGAACCTGGACGAGCTGCCCTACATCGTCTCCGATGTGCTCAAGAACGGGCTCGACAACAAGGACATCCAGATGCTGAACTACTCGCTTACGCTGACTGACGGGCTGCGCCCCACAGCCACTGTGAAGCTCAGCATCAAGGGTGAGGTCTACCAGGAGTCGGCAGCCGGTGACGGTCAGTACCATGCTTTTTCCAAGGCGATGTACAAGATCTACCGGAAGCTGAACAAGCCTACACCTGAACTGATTGATTACGAGGTGGTGATACCGCCGGGAGGGCAGACCAACGCCTACGTGCAGACGATCATCACCTGGAAGTATGATGGCAAGGTGTTCAAGACCCGTGCCCTCGACATCGACCAGACGGTGGCAGCGATCAAAGCGACATTGAAGATGCTGAACATGATTGAGAGCGGGAACATGCCGAACATGAATTATCAGCAGTTGCCTTAGAAGCGGTCAGCTGTCAGCAATCAGCTTTCAGCCTTGAAGGTGGAAGAGTGCTTGGTGCAGGAGAAAAGATTTTAGTAAACAATTATTGAGAATAGAATCAAAAATATGGAATTAAAGATAGCAGTATTGGCGGGTGACGGTATAGGCCCGGAGATCATGGAGCAAGCGTTGGCGGTGACCAAAGCAGTATGTGCAAGGAAGGGACACACGCTCTCGCTGAAAGAGGGGATTGTGGGTGCCTGCGCAATCGATGCCACCGGTGATCCCTACCCGGAGGCGACACATGCCCTCTGCATGGATAGCGACGCAGTGCTCTTCGGTGCCATCGGTGATCCGAAGTATGACAACAACCCCAATGCGAAGGTCCGTCCCGAGCAGGGACTCCTCCGCATGCGCAAACAATTGGGGCTCTATGGCAACATCCGTCCGGTAATGACCTTCCCTTCGCTGCTTCACAAGTCGCCCTTGCGGGCCGATCTGGTAGAGGGTGCCGACTTTGTCTGTATCCGTGAACTGACGGGTGGCATGTACTTCGGACAGCCACAAGGCAGGAGCGAGGATGGCAACACCGCTTACGACACCTGCATCTATACCCGGGAAGAGATAGAACGGATCCTTCACCTTGCCTACAAGTTCGCAGGACAGCGACGCAAGAAGCTGACGGTGGTTGACAAGGCCAATGTGATTGCCACCTCCCGTCTCTGGCGCCAGATAGCCCAGGAGATCGCTCCTCAGTATCCCGACATCGAAACTGACTTCCTCTTTGTGGACAATGCCGCCATGCGGATCATCCAGTGGCCGAAGAGCTTCGACGTGCTGGTGACAGAGAACCTCTTTGGCGACATTCTGACCGATGAGGCTTCGGTGATCACCGGGTCGTTGGGGTTGCTCCCCTCGGCATCGATGGGGATCCATACCTCTCTCTTCGAACCGATACATGGCTCCTATCCGCAGGCTGCGGGTAAAAACATCGCCAATCCGCTGGCGATGATACTCTCGGTTGCGCTGATGTTCGAGTATGGCTTTGGACTGATGGAGGAGGGCACGATGATCCGCGAAGCGGTGAATGCCAGCATGGAGGCGGGCATCGTGACCGAAGACATCGCCGACGGCGGCAAGGCATACAGCACCAGTGAAGTAGGGAGTTGGATAAAGGAATATTTGGTTCAAGGTTTATAGTTCACGGTTTTTAGTTCATAGTTCATAGTTCAAGGTTTATAGTTTACGGTTTTCAAACTTCAAACCAAGAACCTCAAACCAAGAACCTCAAACCAAGAACGAAAAACAACGTATCAACGTACTAACATATCAACGAAAAAATGAGCAACAACGATCATACAGAAAAAGCGGGCAAGAAGGATCAACTGCGCAGTGCGACCAGCACGCAGGGACGATTGATGGCCGGTGCGCGGGCGCTCTGGCATGCCAACGGGATGACCCGCAGCCAGATGGGCAAGCCAATCATCGCCATCGCCAACTCTTTCACACAGTTTGTGCCGGGCCATGTGCATTTGCACGACATTGGCCAGCTGGTGAAACAGGAGATCGAGAAGCTGGGTTGCTTTGCGGCCGAGTTCAACACCATCGCCGTGGACGACGGCATCGCCATGGGACACGACGGCATGCTTTACTCGCTGCCGTCGCGCGACCTGATCGCCGACTCGGTGGAGTACATGGTAAACGCACACAAGGCGGACGCCCTGGTATGCATCAGCAACTGCGACAAGATCACACCGGGGATGCTGATGGCTGCCATGCGACTCAACATTCCCACTATCTTTGTTTCGGGTGGACCGATGGAGGCGGGTAAGATTGGTGATCAGCAGATCGACCTGATCGACGCCATGATCGAGTCGGCAGACGAGAGCATCCCCGACGAGCGGATTTCACAGCTCGAAGAGTTGGCCTGTCCCACCTGCGGCTCCTGCTCCGGAATGTTCACCGCCAACTCGATGAACTGCCTCAACGAAGCGATCGGCCTGGCACTGCCCGGCAACGGTACGGTGCTGGCCACCCACGTCAACCGGAAGCAGCTCTTCCTGGATGCGGCCCGACAGATCGTGGAGAACGCATACAAATACTATTTCGATGGTGACGAGAGCGTGTTGCCCCGCCACATCGCCTGCCGCGACTCCTTCCTGAACGCCATGACGCTCGACATCGCCATGGGGGGATCGACCAACACCATCCTGCATACACTGGCCATCGCACAGGAGGGGGAGATCGATTTCACGCTCGACGACATTGAGACGCTCTCACATCGGGTACCCTGCATCTGCAAGGTGGCACCCAACTCCGACAAGTACCACATCCAGGATATCAACCGCGCGGGCGGCATCATGGGCATCCTGGGTGAACTCTCCAAGGCGGGATTGCTAAAGACCGACGTCAGTCGTGTCGATGGGATGACACTGGCCGAAGCAATCGGCAAGTATGACATCAACAAGGCTGAACCCGATGCAGAAGCGCTGCGCATCTATTCCTCGGCACCGGGCAACCGCCGCAACCTGGTGATGGGATCGCAGGATGCCCGCTTCCGTGAGCTGGACAGCGACCGTGAGGGGGGCTGCATCCGCAGTGTGGCGAACGCATATACCAAGGATGGCGGTCTGGCCATCCTGCGGGGTAACATTGCTGCCGACGGTTGTGTGGTGAAGACAGCAGGTGTCAAGGAAAGCATCTGGAAATTCACCGGCAAGGCAAAGGTGTTCCACTCACAGGATGATGCGGTGAAGGGGATCCTGCGTGGCGATGTTGAGGCAGGCCATGTGGTGGTGATCCTCTACGAGGGTCCCAAGGGTGGTCCCGGTATGCAGGAGATGCTCTATCCCACCTCATACATCAAATCGAAAAAGCTGGGCGAGGTATGTGCCCTGATCACCGACGGACGTTTTTCCGGCGGTACATCGGGACTCTCCATCGGCCATATCTCACCCGAGGCGGCAGCCGGTGGCAACATCGGACTGGTACGGGAGGGTGATCTCATCGAGATCGACATCCCGGCACGCAGCATCAACGTGATGATCAGCGACGAGGAGCTGGCCGAACGGCGTCGCAGCGAGGAAGCCAAAGGGGCGGAAGCCTTCAAGCCCGATCGCGTGCGCAACGTCTCCAAGGCACTGCGCAGCTATGCGGCATTTGTCACCTCTGCCGACAAGGGGGCGGTCAGAATCGTTTAAGGTTTAAGGTTATAGGTTTCAATATATAAAGTTTAGGTTCTATGAGCAAGGTCAATCAATCACAAGTCATTGAAACTCCCGCAGTGGAGGTGCAACCCATCACGGGGAGCGAGATACTGATTCGCTCGCTGCTGGCAGAAGGCGTAGAGACAATCTTCGGTTATCCTGGCGGTGCAATCATGCCCGTGTTCGATGCGTTGTATGACTACAAAGATAAGATCAAACATATCCTGGTACGCCATGAGCAGGGTGCGGTGCATGCAGCACAGGGCTATGCCCGTGTTTCGGACAAGGTAGGCGTGGCGCTTGTCACCTCGGGACCGGGTGCCACCAATGCAATCACCGGCATCACCGATGCGATGATGGACAGTACCCCGTTGGTGGTGATCTCGGGACAGGTGATCTCCAGCCTGTTGGGCTCTGATGCGTTTCAGGAGGCAGATGTGATTGGCATCACCCAGCCCATCACCAAGTGGGCCTATCAGATCCGTCGTGTGGAGGATATCGCCTGGGCTGTTTCCCGTGCGTTTCACATTGCCGCCAGCGGTCGTCCCGGACCGGTGGTGCTTGACATCGCCAAAGATACGCAGGTGAACAAGTGCCTCTTCGACTACAAAAAGACAACCTTCCTGAGGAGCTACCAACCGGTACCCGAGATGGATGAGAATCAGATACGAATGGCCGCCGAGTTGATCAACAATGCCCGGAAACCTTACGCACTGGTGGGACAGGGGGTGATACTGGGTCATGCCGAGCGGGAGCTTGTTGCCTTTCTGGAAAAGGCGGATGTGCCGTTTGCATCTACCATCCTGGGACTCTCAGCAGTTCCCACCGACCACCCGCTCAACTGTGGCATGCTGGGCATGCATGGCAACGTGGCACCCAACATCAAGACCAACGAGTGTGATGTGCTGATTGCCATAGGGATGCGATTCGATGACCGGGTTACAGGCGATCTGAAGAGCTACGCCAAACAGGCCAAGGTGATTCACTTTGACATCGACCCGGCAGAGATCAACAAGAATGTCAAAACGACGGTGAAGGTGGTGGGTGATGTGAAACAGACCCTGCCCAAAGTCACGGAGTACCTTGAAAAGGGGTCTCACCGAGAATGGCTGGCTGAGTTCAAACCCTATTATGAGAAGGAGTATGCGTGTGTCATACAACAGGAACTCTTTCCCTCAAGCGGCCCCATCAAGATGGGAGAGGTGGTGCACAAGGTGACGGAGGCAACAGACAACCGTGCAATCTGTGTGACCGATGTGGGACAACATCAGATGATGGGAACCCGTTATTTCAAGTATAAGGAGTCTCGCAGCCTGGTCACCTCGGGTGGTCTCGGCACCATGGGTTTTGGACTACCAGCCGGCATCGGTGCCAAGTATGGCGCACCCGACCGCACTGTCTGCATCTTCGTGGGCGATGGAGGGCTTCAAATGACAATCCAGGAATTCGGCACCATTCTCGAGTATGGGGTAGATGTGAAGATCATCTTGTTGAACAACAATTTCCTGGGAATGGTGCGTCAGTGGCAGGAGCTTTTCTTCGACGAGCGCTACTCGGAGACACATCTCAAGAATCCCGATTTCGTCAAGATCGCAGATGCCTACAACATCGAGGGACGTAAGGTGACCGAACGGGAGGATCTGGACGATGCCATCAACGAGATGCTGGCACACAAGGGAGCCTACCTGCTGGAGGTGGTGGTGGAGACCAAAGGAATGGTCTATCCCATGATTCCCTCCGGTGGTTGTGTCTCCAATATCATGCTGGGAAATGGACATAAGTTATAAACTTTCAGCAGTCAGCTATCGGAAGGCTTTATGTGAAAAACAAGGATTTGAAACGTTTTTTATAGATATCAAATAAGATGAGCGAAAACAGGACATTGTATACCATCACCGTTTTCTCCGAGAATACGGTAGGGGTGCTCAATCAGATCACCACCATCTTCACCCGTCGGCAACTCAACATTGAGACGCTGTCGGTCTCTCCATCAGCCATCAAGGGGATCCATAAGTTCACCATCACCACTTTTTCCGACGACGAGGAGGTGATCAAGAAGCTGATCCCGCTGATCGACAAGCGGGTGGATATTTTAAAGGCTTATTACAACACCAATGAGGATCTGGTGCATCAGGAACTGGCACTCTACAAGCTCTCTACCGAGAAGGTACTTGAGCATGGCTCCATCGAGTACCTGGTGCGAAAGTACAATGTGCGGATCCTGGAGGTGTCGAACGATTGCGTGGTATTCCTCAAAGCGGGACACTACGAGGAGACCCAGGGTCTCTTCGATGAGCTGGCTGAGAGTATTGGCGTGTTGCAGTTCGTGCGCTCGGGCCGTATCGCCATCACCAAATCGCGGGTAGAACGACTGAGCGATATGCTGGCGAAGCGGGAACAGGAGAATCAGAATCGTTGAAAGATTATAGGTTAGTAGGTTGATTTGTTTTTGGTTTATAGTTTATGGTTCATAGTTCATAGTTCTTAGTTCATAGTTTATAGTTCATAGTTCATAGTTTATAGTTCTTGGTTCTTGGTTCAATGATTGAAGTTCAGGGATCGGGGTGTAGGAAAAGAGAACCAGGAATCAAATGAAGGAAAATATAAAAATATTAATTCGCTAAATCGGGGATTCTTGTCAAAGAAGATTGCCGGTAAGGCACAAAGATCAGATAAAATATGGCAAAAATGAATTTTGGCGGGGTTGAAGAAAATGTAGTGACCCGCGATGAGTTTCCGTTGAGCAAGGCTCAGCAGGTGATGAAAGATGAGACGATCGCCGTGATCGGTTATGGCGTGCAGGGACCCGGGCAGTCGCTCAACCTGCGTGACAATGGCTTCAACGTGATTGTGGGGCAACGGAAGAACAGCAAGTCGTGGGAAAAGGCAGTTGCAGACGGTTGGGTGCCGGGTGAGACACTCTTCGAGATCGAAGAGGCGTGTGAGAAGGGAACCGTGATCCAGTATCTGCTCTCCGATGCGGCACAGATTGCGCTCTGGCCGACGGTGAAGAAGCACCTGACACCCGGCAAGGCACTCTATTTCTCACATGGCTTCGGCATCACCTACAAGGAGCGCACCGGCATTGTGCCGCCTGCCGATGTGGATGTGATATTGGTTGCTCCCAAGGGATCGGGTACCAGCCTTCGCCGCATGTTTCTTGAAGGACGCGGTCTCAACTCCAGTTACGCCATCTTCCAGGATGCAACAGGCAAAGCCTACGAGCGGGTGGTCTCACTCGGCATTGGCGTAGGATCGGGTTACCTGTTCGAGACCACCTTCAAGCGGGAGGTCTACTCCGACCTGACCGGCGAACGTGGCACGCTGATGGGTGCCATCCAGGGGTTGTTGTTGGCTCAGTTTGAGGTGTTGCGTGCGAACGGACACACCCCTTCTGAGGCGTTCAACGAGACGGTAGAAGAGTTGACACAGTCGCTGATGCCGCTGTTCGCCGAAAAGGGAATGGACTGGATGTATGCCAACTGCTCCACCACCGCTCAACGGGGGGCACTGGACTGGATGGGTCCCTTCCACGATGCCACCAAACCGGTGTTCGAGAAGCTCTACAAGGAGGTAGCCTCCGGCAATGAAGCACAGCGTTCCATCGACAGCAACTCACAAGCCGATTACCGGGTGAAGCTGGAAGAGGAGCTGAAAGCCCTTCGCGAAAGTGAGATGTGGCAGACCGGTGCTGTGGTACGCAAGTTACGGCCCGAGAACAACTGAGAGGTACTATTCTGAGTCATACCAAACCCTCAATGGATTGAGATGATCAGAATCGATTGATCCGGCAGGAAGGTGAACCTTCCTGCCGATTTTTCATTTATTGTAGGAGGATGCAACGATCGGTCACAGATTGGTGCAGCTGTAGTTGCAATTGAATTTCAATATAAAAGAGAGCAATATAACATTTGTTTGTTTTTTTTGCCAAAAACGATGACAAATATGCGTTGTAGTTGTTTTTATATATTGAAATTGTAAATTTATGGGTCAAGATACTTACAATTGCAGGACAATAGCCTATTCTGCTGATCTTTTAATAAAAAGGGAGTTGTACAGACAGAAGGATAAAGGGGAAGCAAACTGTTGTGCCAATGATATGGATCTCATTCAATCATTGTACGACCAGTATGCCAATGATCTATTGCTATACGGCCTGAAGATGGGTTTTCATAAAGATGTGCTGGAAGATGCGATACATGATATTTTCTATCGGATGTGTCGTTCACCACATCGATTAAAGAAAATTGAGAAGCTGAAGCTGTATCTTTTCAGTGCACTCAAGAATCAATTGGTGAATATTCAGAAAGCATCCTCAAAAAAATCAACGACCGAGATACAGGAATTCAACTTCTCAGTAAAAATTGATTCACTTTATATTTTAATAGA
>JAEWQF010000041.1 GCA_023399295.1 Bacteroidota bacterium | reverse complement strand
TGAGCAGGTCGTACGCTTCCGGAGCATAGGTCACATACTCATCATCACTTGAGCAGAGCACCACCACATCGGCCTTCTTCTCGCGGGCCGCCTGCACTCCTTCGGCTACGGTCTTGAAACCAAGGTTATCGATCAGCTCGTAGCCGGCACATGCGAAGAAGTTACCGGAGAACTGTGAGCGTGCCAGGCGCATGGCCAGGCTGCCGATGGTGAGCATGAACACCTTGGGCCGCTTGCCGCTCTGTTCTGTGGCGAGGCGCAACGTGTTGAAGGGATCGGCCAGACGGAGGGTATTGAGTTTTTTCAGCGGTGTCGTCTGCTGGTTGTGGCTGCAGCCACATCCCTGTTTCTCCTGCGCTTCGATCTTCTCTCCCATTGTCTCCAGGGCATTGGGATACTGGTTGGTACCCAGCAGGATCTCCTTGCGACTGGCCACGGCACTGAAACGGCTCTCGGCCGATGCATTGATCGCATCCTGCACGCTGCCGCTCTTGAGCGCTTCGTAGAAGCCATGCTCCTCGGTTTCGAGGAACAGTTTCCAGGCCTGACCGGCCAGCGAGGTGGTGAGTGTCTCAATGTAATAGGATCCGGAAGAGGGATCGGTTACCTTGTCGAAGTGCGACTCCTCCTTGAGCAGCAGCTGCTGGTTGACGGCGATGCGCTCGGCAAAGGCGGTGGGTGTCTCAAACGCTTCGTCGAAAGGAAGTACCGTGAGCGAGTCGACTGCACCGATGGTGGCCGACATGGCTTCTGTCTGCGTACGCAGCAGGTTCACGTAGGGGTCATAGAGCGACTGGTTGAAGCGTGAGGTGATGGCATGTATGTTCATCTTGGCGGCACATCGGCAGGTGCCATCGGGAGCCTTGTTGTCACAATCGTGGGGACAGGGGGGCCGGTAGGCGTTGACGATCTCGGCCCAGAGCCAGCGGGCTGCACGGAACTTGGCGATCTCCATGAAGTAGTTGGAACCCACACCCAGGTCGAACTTGATCTTCTTGGCTGCCATCGAGGGATCGATCCCCCTTTCGATCAGCTTCGCAAGCACCTGGTTGCCGTAAGAGAGGCTGTAGCCCAGCTCCTGGTAGGCAAAGGCACCGGCGTCGTTCATCCGGCTGCCGGTGACGGTGATCGCCTTGTAGCGGGGCAGAGGTGCGGTAATCTGTACCATCTCCACCACTTTATCGACCCATGCCGGCTCGTCGATCCCTTTCTTGAGGATCTTCCGGAAGGGATCAAACTCGATGGAGCCGAAGCATTTCATCGGATCGAGGTTGCATCCCTTCACATAATCGACCACCAGCTTTGCCAGATCGATGGTGCGTGAGATGCAGGTGCTGAAGTTCAGCTCTACCTTGTCGGGAGCGATACCTTGGAGCAACTGTGCCAGGTTCTCAGCCGAAAGTGCATTCTTCGGCAGGCGAAAACCCAGTGAGGTCACTCCCCTCTCCAGCAGTGCCACGGCTTTCCTGTTAGCCGCAACGTAATCGGTTACTTCGATCTGTTGACGTACATACCACACATTCTCCTTCTTCGTGCCCCGCACGTAGGGAAACTGACCCGGCAGGTTATCCAGTGCGGCATTTCCTTCCACATCCTCGGCACGATAGAAGGGATTCACTTGAAACCCTTCGTTGGTCTTCCATACCAGTCTCTTCTGAAAATCGGCACCTTTCAGGTCTTTGGTGACG
This sequence comes from Bacteroidota bacterium, assembly GCA_023399295.1. Classification (GTDB taxonomy): domain Bacteria; phylum Bacteroidota; class Bacteroidia; order Bacteroidales; family Dysgonomonadaceae; genus Proteiniphilum. The sequence goes on along the minus strand of JAEWQF010000041.1, from coordinate 28,039 downwards.
ACATCCAGCCACCCCTGGGTGGTAACCGGCGGAAAATCGGTGAAAAGCTTTTCTCTCTGTTTGCTCATACTTTGTTACTAATTATTATTTTGAGGTTTTTTCTGACACTTCTCGCTTCATCTGTCGCGACTTTTGATTCGCCCCTGATACAGGGTACAAAAGTAGCACAAATTGTGCTCTTTTAAAAGCAATTGGAGGCTTTATTGCTGCACCACCAACCGTTGACGGCTATCGTTCCTGCTTCATGCCGACAAGCAGGGAGGTGATCTTCTCCACCACCGCCTCCACATAGCGGGCTCCCTTCACGGCGGTCGATCTTTGGGGGTTGCCGATGCCGGTATCTGCCGACACCGTGTCCCAGTTTCTGGGCATCCAGCCTATGCCGTGATCCACACCTTCCAGACCGCTCGAGGCGACCTTTCCCTCGCCCGCCTTCTCCATCGCTACCAGCTCGGGATGAAAATGAAGCATCACGGAGCTCTCCTGTTCACCGGCATGCTCATCGGGCTTCTCATCGAAATAACCTGCTGTGGGCACCGTGGTCCACCAGTCCACCACGACAAGGGTGAAGTCGGGAAACTGCATCGCCAGATCGCGCACGTAAGGCTTGAAGCTGTTTCCGCCATGTCCGTTGAGGATCAACATCTTGCGAAATCCCTGACCCTGGAGCGAGGTGACGATATCGGTGAGGATCGCTTTTTGTGTTTCTGTCCGGGTATGGATACAGAAGGGTTTGTTCCACTGTCCCGGGTTCTGTGAACCAAGCCATACCGGTGGCATCACCATGCAGGTGACATCCTGGTCGAACGCCCTGGCAGCACACGCCATTGCGAGCTCATGGGTGAGGATGCAATCGGTGAGATAGGGCAGGTGGTAGTTGTGCGGCTCCACGGCACCCCAGGGAAGGATCACGACATCGTAGTTGTGCTCCTGCACCTCCCCGTAATGGGTTTCCGAGAGACGATAAAAGGTTTGGTGTGACATGTTTCTGGTGGGTTGTAGTGACGCGGGCTACCGTTCCGGCATGGTGATCAGCCCGTTTCTGATGCAATAGAAGGTGAGTCCGGAGACTGTTTTGATTCCGGTCTTCGCGATGATGTTCTTGCGGTGTGTAAGCACCGTGTTGTGGCTGATAACCAGCTTTTCGGCGATTTTCCTGTTTGTATGACCCAGTGCGATGAGCTGCAGGATCTCGGTCTCGCGGTTGGTGAGCGACCTGTCACACCCGTTGCTGCGATGATGGGGGTGATGCTCCTCCGTGATCGATTGATGCAACTCACGCATTCCGGCATGATCCAGTTCATTCAGTTTGGGTCGCAACACCTTGTTGCGAAGACGATTGTGCGCCGCCAGGTCTTTTTCGAGTGAATGCACCGAGAAGATGGTGGCGTAGGCGAGATTCTGGTTGTATTCGGGTGAGAGATGCTTGATGAGGATGCTCTTCAGGTCGTGCAACAGGTCGTCGGGCAGGTCGTCATCCCCATCGGCGGCCATCTGCTGCAGGTATCCGGTCATCCGCCCGCTGAAACGGCGGAAGAGCTGACGCAGCATGCCCAGCTCGTCCGTTTCGGCACCACTGAGTGCGATGAAGGCGTTGAGGTGCTTCTCAATGTTGGGCACCAATGCATTGATGTAATTCTCTACCGTCCGGTGAAAGTAGTCGGCGATCAGTCCGGTGTCGAAGAGGAGGAGTGAGGCATCGGGACGATAAGATTCGTCGAGGTAGACATTGAGCACCGTGAGGATGAAGTCGGGGTTCAGGTCATGTGTCTCACACAGTTCGATCAGGGTATCATTGCCCACTCCGAGGCGGATACCGAAGCGGTTGAGCACCGGTATCAGCTCGTTGTGCTCTGCCAGCACATCGGCCATGACGCTATCGTGATTAAGCTGTTTCACCTGATTCTTTTTTAGGGAGCTTCGATCGCACTGCAAACTGGCGGTCTCTCTGTCGTTCCCGATAGAAATGTCTGAGGGTTTCGATTGGATGCCACAGCAGCATGCGGGGTCCGGCCATGCGCATCACCTCCCTGATCTGTTGCCGCATGTCTTTTTTGTAACAGTGCACGGTGCAGGTCTCGCAGGTGGGTTTTTGTTCCCCGAATGGACAGCGCTCCAGACGTTGTTCCGCGTAGTGGAGCAACCGCTCGCACGCATCGCATAAAACGCCACCGGAGGCATGTCTGGCGCGGCAATAGATGGCGATCATCTTTCCGACAACTCTCTTTTCTGCTTCGTTCATCTCTACGCCCTCAATCGAACTGTAAAAGTAACGAAATTCCTGCTCATTGCCAAACAGATCGGGGTGAATCGGTCAGGGTTGCAGAGGGGTTGTCACTTGTCGCCATCGTCAACGAGACGGATGGTATGCATCTGTCGCTGGATGGCAGCCTGTCTGCGTTGGATGTAGGGACCTGGCTTACGGGAGTTGTACACCAGCGGATTGGGGAGAGTAGCCGCTATCAGCGCCGACTGTGATGCCGTGAGCTTTGCAGCGGTTGTATTGAAATGGGAACGCGCCACCGCTTCGGCGCCATATAGTCCCTTACCGGTCTCCATGATGTTGAGGTAGACTTCCAGGATTCGTTCCTTTGGCCACAACAGCTCAATCAGCAGGGTGAACCAGGTCTCCAATCCTTTTCTCAGCCAGGATGAGTGGGGCCAGAGAAAGAGATTCTTGGCCGTCTGCTGTGAGATGGTACTGGCGCCACGCGCTCTCTTTCTTGTTTTGTTTTCTTTGATCGCTTTCTCAATTTCAACACGGTCGAAGCCATGATGGGTGTAGAACCGCTGATCTTCGGAGGCAATCACAGCCCGCTTCATGTGATCCGATATCTTTTCATAGGGAACCCAACGGTAGGTGACGGTCGGTCTCTCACCACGGGAGATCGCCTCTGCCACACGGATTCCCATCAACGGGGTGCCGATGACCGGCAGGAATCTGAAAAGCAGTACTCCCGCGAACGAGAGGATCAGGAACCAAAGGGTCAGCTTCCAACAAAAACGCAACAGTCTCTTCATAACGATACAACCTTTTTCCGACTGCAAAAGTAATTAAAAAAATGTCATTGTTGTCGTGTGAGGAGATAGATCCCGTCGGTGGTCTCTTCCACAATGTAACCCTTGTTCAATTGGAGGATCCACCCTTCACCCCTCACCCTGTCACCTTCAATCTCCAGGGGACGGCTCACAATGATCCAACGCCAGTCGCCGCGCATCAGGGCCCCACCCTCCTCTACCGTGAGCACACCCCAGTTGTCGCTGATCTGAATGGAGAGGTATACAGTTCCCTCATCCTCCTCGAGCGGTATCACACCATGCAGGTCGTACGAGAGCTCCATCTCCTCCAGGCGTATCTCGAGGTGCGGCTCCTCCAGAAACTTCTCCCGGTAGATATCCTGCCGGGTGTTGTTGGAGAGCTCCCGTCGGAGCTCCTCATCGGCTATACGCCGTCCTTCATACTCACCTGCCACCTGTTTCACGAAGCTTTGCAGTATGATGCGTTGATCCATACCAAACGCTTCCGTGAGAAATGCTGTCAGGTCGGTATCGCCTGTCACCCGTTTGTTCCATTCGTTCTCTTTCTGATAAAGAAAGAAACCGTACACAGGCAGTGTTTCGTAGGCAAAGGTGCGGACAAATGAACGGGATGGATCGTATGCCTGCAAACGGTTGATGAGGTGATCACGCCACTGCCACTTGTCACGGCCACTCATCATCTGTCCGCTGTAGGTGGCCAAACCCTCCAACAATTCGAGATGGTTCTCGGCAGATTCAGAACCACGGTAGAGCTGGTGACGGTATTTGCGGAAGAGAAGCGCATTCTGCAAATGCTCCAGCGACCGGTTGTATCGGCCGGCGAGCAGTGCCTGTCGCAGTGCTTCCATCTCCAGCCGGAGGTAGATGCGTCCCTCACGTCGATCAAGGTGGCTGTTCTCTTCACGCCGGAAATGGTAGCCCAGGGTGGGTTGCGCAGTGTGAAACAACTCGTGCGTCATCAGTTCCAGACGTTCATAATGGTCGGTGGGGAGTGGCAGACGAATCATCGCCCAGTGATTGCCAGCCCACTCCACATCGGTGTTGGCCAATGGAATTCCAACCGGCAGAATGCCCCTGTAGATGCCCCCGGAAGGTTTCAGAAGACCCTCACTGTCGGGCATATTGGCAAAGATCTCCCGGCTGTCGGGATCGACCAGCATGAGGGCTCCATAGATATCCTTGTTCCATAGCGTGCGATGTGCATGGGTTGCCTCTTTTGTTTGCGAGAACAGCAACAGGATGCTATCGACCGGTATCTGTGGATGCCGGGCGCTGACGCTTTGCAGACAGGAGCAGATCAGCCATATGCCAATAAATGCTCTCATTTTGTTCGGTTTTTTATGTAAACCTGATTCTCAATCAACCAAATCGACCAAGTCAACCACTGTCAGCAACCCGTCTGACACGGTGAAACGCACATCGAAGCCTGCAAAGGCCAATCCATAGGTTCGCTTCGGATCCTCCTGGTAGGAGGGTCGTGGATCACTGGTCAGTACTGCCATGAGCGCCTGTAGTTTCTCAGGCGGAATCCTGTCCAACCATTGTTGACCGGCCACCACCTCGAGGGGTGTGTAGTCAATCGCATCGGTGAAGCCGCCCGTCGCATCGGTGTGGCAGTCGGCATAAGGGATGTAGGGTTTGATGTCATAGATGGGTGTGCCATCCATCAAATCGCCGCCAGCCACATGGAGCACCGGTCCCTCGGCGGTAGTCCACTCGATCGATTCGAGTCTGACAGAGGAGATACCGATGGGATTGGGACGAAAGGGAGAACGTGTGGCAAAGACACCCATCCGCTTGTTGCCACCCAGTCGCGGGGGACGAACTGTGGGCGACCATCCTTCACGCCGGGTGGCTGAGAATTCCCAGATGAGCCAGATATGAGAAAACGATTCAAGACCTCTAAAAGCCTCCGGATTCCGATAACCGGGCTCAAACAGGATGCATCCCTTCAGTTCGTCGATCAAACCACCCTGTCGGGGAATACCGAACCGGGATGGAAAGTCGGACCGTATGGTTGCAATGGGTTTCATACTGACCCGTTATTTCTTCATCACCTGTGCCGACAGCCGTGTGACCCAGCGTCTGGGCATGAAACGCACAGCAAAGGGTGCCACCTTGTTCATGGCCCCATGAATGACAACCGGTTTGCCCTTCATCATGGCACGATAACCCAACAGCGCTACCGATCGGGCGTCGGCGATCTGCACGTTCTTCACCAATTGCGATGCATTCATCTTCGATTCGGCACCAAAATGGGTGGCAGTGGGTCCGGGACAGAGCGCCGTGACAGTGATGCCCTCGCTTTTCAACTCATTGTCTACTGCCTCGGAAAGACTCAACACAAACGATTTGGTGGCGAAATAGACGGCCATCATGGGACCTGGCTGAAAGGCGGCAGTGGAAGATATGTTGAGGATCTTTCCTTGTTTTCGTCCGCGCCAGTCCGTGATAAAAAGATGGGTAAGCTGGGTGAGCGCGGTGACATTCAACTGTATCATCTTCTCATAACGCTCCCACGATGTGTCGCCAAAGGCACCGTAATCACCAAAACCGGCATTGTTCACCAGGTAATCGACATCGCTGCCTGTCGTTCTGACCGCATCGTAGAGTTGCTGTGCAGCAGCAGGCAAGGAGAGGTCAGTAACAAAGGTCTGTACAGAGACTTCATACTGATCTTCCAGCAGTTTCTTGACTGATGTCAGCTCCTCTCCACTGCGGGCAGCGAGCAACAGGTCACACCCTTTTTCGGCGAATATAAAAGCCAGTTCGCGTCCGATACCTTTTGAAGCGCCGGTGATCAGTGCTGTTTTGTGTCTCATAGGAGTCTCTTTTTGACAAAAATAGCCATTTTTCAGCAGCTATGACACAGATTGAGAGAGTTTTTTCAACTTCGATTGCGTGATTTGTCGATGCGCAACAGAATAAACAACAGAATGGTGAATCCCCAGAGTGAGGAGCCGCCATAGCTGAAGAAGGGAAGGGGGATGCCAATCACAGGCATGATGCCGATCACCATCCCCACGTTGATGACCAGGTGAAAGAGAAAGATGCTCATCACCGCATAGCCGTAGACCCTCCCGAAGATGGTTGTCTGGCGTTCCGCCAGGTTCAGCAGCCGCAGGATGAAGACCAGAAACAACAGCAATATGATGGCCGATCCCACAAAGCCGTGCTCCTCGCTGATGGTGCAGAAGATGAAGTCGGTATCCTGCTCCGGCACATATTTCAGCTTTGTCTGGGTGCCGTTGAGGAATCCTTTCCCGGTCAATCCTCCCGAGCCGATGGCTATCTTGGACTGGCCCACATGGTAACCGGCACCACTCAAGTCCTGTTCCATCCCCAGTGTCACTTTGATGCGCATCTGCTGGTGGGGCTGTAACACATCATGAAACACATACTCAACCGATTCGAGAAACAGAAAGGAACCCACCAAAAAGAGGAGGAGATAGAGATAACTCTTTTGTCTGGAACGGAAAAAGAGAAAGATCAAATAGAGCGCAGCTGCAATGAGCGCTGCCAGGGCGGTGCCCCCCCAATCTACCGGGAACCCCAGGAGCTTGACAAGGTATGCTGCAAGAAAAATGGCTGCTGTCAACAGAAGCATTGCAAGAAAGGGTCTCACCGCTTTGAGGTAACTGCGTATCAGCGATGCGCAAAAGACAATGATCAGCAGGAGGGTCATGAATTCACCCAGCGAGAGGATGCCCACATCGATATCCGAGTACTTGATGCCCAGCACGAAATAGATGATGGCCGCGATACCGGTGAAGAGAAAGCCACCGGGCAATCCTTCCCTGTAGAGAACCAGGATCAGACTGAGATAGACCAGTGCCGTACCGGTTTCACTCTGGGCAATCACCAACAACACCGGGAGCAGTATGATCACCGAAACAAGGATGAGGTTGCGTCGTTCCATCAGTCGGAAGCCATAGGCGTTGAACACCTTGGCCAGTGAAAGGGCGATGAGGAACTTCATGAACTCGGCCGGTTGCAGTCTTACCGGCCCGAGAATGAGCCATGAGCGGGAGCCGTTGATCTCCTTGGCCACCAACAGGGTGAGGAGTAACAGTGCAATACCGGCCAGGTAGAAGAGAAAGGCATAGGTCTCGTAAAAACGAACGTCGATCTTGATCAGCGCAAAAGCAAGCAGCAAGGAGCTCCCGATCCATACCAGCTGCATCCCCGCCCTGCCGGAGAGGTCGAACAGCCCGGTGGCATTCTCCAGGTCGAAGCTGGCTGCATAGATGTTGAGCCAGCCTAATACGACAAAGAGCAGGTAGAAACCGACTGTGGTCCAGTCTGTTCTACCCTTCTCCACCATTTCCCTGCTCCCCTGATAGATCATGGCTCAACGTTCTCTTTTGGTGTAGCCGGTTGTCTGACTGGCAGATTGCGTGTGTAGACATAGGGCAGGATCTCCCGGTTGATCACCGAGCTCTCCAGCCAACGGTCACTTTCCGGTATCTCTCCCCTGAAATAATGCTGCATCATGAGCCGGGCAATGGGCACTGCATTGGTAGCGCCAAATCGACCATTCTCCACCACCACGGCAATGGCCACCTGCGGATTGTCTCTGGGTGCAAATCCCATGAAAAGGGAGTGGTCGTCGCCATGGGGGTTCTCTGCCGTACCGGTCTTGCCGCATACCTCCAGAAAGGGCTCCAGGTTGATGCCACGACAGGTGCCGAAGGCTACCGCATCGGCCATACCGGCAACTGTAACCTCGAAATGCTCTCTGTTGATCCCCGATTCGAGACGGGTGGTGTAACGTGCATCCAGGGTTGCTCCTTTGATCTCTCTCACCACATGGGGCGCATAATAATGGCCCCTGTTGGCGATCAGTGCCGACAGGTTGGCAATCTGCAAGGGAGTTGTAAGAATCTCTCCCTGACCGATGGACGTGGAGATGATGTTGTGGGCATGCCATCTGTCGGTGTTGTACACCTTTGAATAAAACTTGCTGTTGGGGATGAAACCTCTCTTCTCCGAAGGCAGATCCACTCCCAGCGGATAGCCGAATCCCATCTTCACCATGTGGTCTTTCCACACGTCGAACGCTTCTCCCGTACTGGCATATTTCACCCTGTTGCTAAGCATCCCGTTTAACCCGTAGCAGAAGAATGAGTTGCAGGATGTGGAGAGTGCATATTGGAGAGCCAGCGGTGAGCCATGTCCGTGACAGGCAGGACGTCCTCCCAGCGGCGGATAACCTCCGAAGCAGGCGTAGCGGCTTTCAGGGGTGATGATGCCTTCCTGCAGGAAGACAAGCCCCTGAGCGGGTTTGAAGGTAGATCCTGGGGGATAGGTCCCGGCAATCGACCTGTTGATCAATGGTTTGTAGGGGTTGCTCTCCAGCACCCGGTAGTTGTCTCCAAAAGCCTTGCCGGTAAGCAGTGCCGGGTCGTAGGTCGGTGCCGAGACCATGCAGAGAATCTCACCGGTACTGGGTTCGATCATCACAATGCTGCCCACCTTGTTGTGCATCAGCAACTCACCATATGTCTGCAGATCGATGTCGATGCTCAGTGTCAGGTCCTTACCCGACACGGGAGCCTTGTCGTGCCGCCCCTCTTCGTATCGACCCTGCACCCTGCCATGGGCATCGCGCAGCATCACCTCCACACCTTTCTCACCGCGCAAATCCGCTTCATGCGACAGTTCGATCCCCGATTTACCGACATAGTCGCCCCGCACATAGTAGGGGTCGGCAGCCATCATGTTTTTGTCCACCTCGGCCACATAACCAAGGATCAATCCCATACCGGTATGGTTGTATTGTCGCTCGGTACGACTTTGGATGTAGATACCGGGGAACTTATACAGCTTCTCCTGCAACAACCCGTAGTCTTTCACATTTAACTGTGAGAGAAACAGTTGCGGGGTATAGGATGAATAACCGGGGTTTTTGCGCCGGTCTCTCATATCGGTGTCGAGTTGGGTGAACTGTGCGAGGTCGATATTGAGGGTCCTGCAAAAGTCGATTGTATCGAACTGTTCCATCTCCCTCACCACCATCATCACATCGTAGGTAGGCCGGTTGTACACCAACAGGTTCTCATTCCGGTCGTAGATGGCCCCCCTGGCAGGATAAAGCGTGCGCCGCAGAAAAGCGTTGCTTTCAGCATACTTGCGGTACTCAGGGCTCAACAGCTGCAGATGGAAAAGCTGCCCAAGATAGATCAGGGCAATGATCACTGCCGCGACAGCAATCACTTTTCGTCTGTTGGCAAGGGTACTACGACTGTTCACTGCTTTTTTTTCTATAGATTAGTGTGTCGAAGGCAATGATGAGCAGGATGGAGCTCACCGTGGAAGTGACGATGCGCAGGAGCGTGTTGATCAGGTTGAATAGTGTGAATGATTCTATGAAGAAGAGGAGCGTGATGTGCAGGAAGATTGTGAGGATGGTAAACCGGATGAAAGAGCCCGGTGCGTTGTTCATGCCGGGAATAAAACCCTCAAACTCATCCTTTTCAAAAAAGAGCCCCATCAGAGATTTTCTACACATCGCCACCAGTGTAAAGGCAGCAGCATTCATGCCAGGCGTGTTGAGAAAGACATCGATGATCAGCCCCATTGCGAAAGCGGAAATGATCACATAAAACAGGTTCCTGCCCATCGGCAGCTTCAGCAGGAAATAACCATATAGCACGGGTGTAGCCAGACCAAAGAGGCTGATCCGGCTTAACAACAATACCTGAATCAGGATCAACAGCAGGGAGAGCATCAGCTCATGTAGGGTTCTGATTTTCATTGTGCCATCATTTCTTCCAGGATCCTCTGTTCTTCATAATACCGGTCGTGGATGACCAGCACATCCTGCAGTGTATAAAAATCGGTTGCCAACTCCAGATCGACTGTGATGAAATTGTCATTGGCCGTTTCCCCCACACCACTCACACGACCAATGATGAGGTTCTTTGGAAAGATGCGGGAGAAACTGGTGACAACGGTATCCTCCACCTGATATTCTTCGTGACGGGGAAGCTCCGTTACCTGTGCTTGACGTATGTTCCGGCCATCCCACGACAGGGAACCGTTGTTTTCTGAATGCCTGAGACGGGCACTCAACCTGAACTTGGAGTTGATGACAGGGATCACCACCGCAAAATTGGCGGATACGTGCGACACCACCCCCACCACACCCCGGTGCGAGATGACACCCATATCGGGTTTGACACCCTGTTGACGACCTTTGTTGATGGTGATGAAGTTGTTCACACCCGAGAAGCTGAGATTCACCACCTCGGCAGGGATAAAGGCAAACTGAGGCTCGCCGGTTGAGTCAGCGACAAACGCCTCTGTTGTAAGTGAATCGTTCCCGATGGATGCGTCACCCTTTGCTCTCCATGACTGCAGCTCTTCTTCCAGCAGCGCGTTTCGCTCCATCAGCTCCCTGTTGTTCTTCTTCAACAGAAAAAAGGAAGAGACATTGCCGGAAACGGTATAGAGCCACCCCGACAGGTTGTTGGCAGAGGTGAGATAGACGCTCCGCTGATAGGAGTTGTGCGCAAACAGAAGGTAAAAACTGAGTGCAACAAGGAGTATTGCAACCAGCCAGTGACTGTTTCTTATGATGAAATTGAACAGATTACGCATGCAATCCTATTTCAAATGAGCCGATCGGGCGGTGTAGCCTGTCTGATTCCTATCGCATCAGAAAGGTGAATTTATCAATGTTCCTCAGTGCGATGCTGGTTCCCTTAGCTACCATATGCAGCGGATCATCGACAACCCGGAAAGGAATGCCAATCTTCTCGGTCAGACGCTTGTCGAGACCTCTAAGCAGGGCACCACCACCGGTGAGGTAGATTCCGTTGCGGACGATGTCGGCATACAGCTCGGGAGGTGTCTGCTCCAGCGCACTTAAAACGGCTGAATCGACTTTCGAGACCGATTTCTCGATGCAGTGTGCAATCTCTTGGTAAGAGACAGGCACATCCATGGGCAGGGAGGTCATCCTGTTGGGACCGTGTACGACGAAATCTTCGGGTGGGTTCTCCAACTCGGTCAACACCGATCCCACATTGATCTTGATCTGTTCGGCCGTGCGATCACCCACTTTGATGTTATGCTGACGTCCCATGTAATCCTGTATGTCCTCGGTGAAGTCATCGCCGGCGATCTTGATCGACTTGTTTGAAACGATGCCACCCAGCGAGATCACCGCGATCTCGGTGGTGCCACCGCCTATGTCGACGATCATGTTGCCTTCGGGAGCATCCACGTCGAGACCGATACCCAGGGCGGCGGCCATGGGTTCAAAGATCATGTATACGTCTCGGCCACCGGCATGTTCTGCCGAGTCACGCACGGCGCGGATCTCTACTTCGGTACTGCCGGAGGGAATGCAGATTACCACGCGCAGCGACGGTGAGAAGAGGCCTCCCTTGTTCTTGTTGGCCATCTTGATCATCCCCCTGATCATCTGTTCTGCAGCGTTGAAGTCGGCAATCACCCCGTCTCTCAGTGGTCGTACCGTACGTATGTTCTCGTGGGTCTTCCCGTGCATCTGTCTTGCTTTCTCACCAAGCGCAATCATCTTGTCGGTTTTGCGATCCAGCGCCACGATGGAAGGTTCATCCAGGAGAATCTTTCCGGCATTGTTCACAATCACGGAATTGGCAGTACCGAGGTCCATGGCCAGCTCCTGCGTAAATGAAAATAAACCCATATTGTTGAATGTTATCAGCGGTCAGCAGTCGGCTGTCAGCTATTGTTGTTGAATGTCAATGTTTGAAATGCCTCACGCCGGTGGTTACCATGGCAACACCATTGCGGTTGCAATAATCGATTGTCTCGGCATCCCGAACCGATCCACCCGGTTGTACCACGGCAGTGATCCCCGCCTTGTGGGCAATCTCCACGGAATCGGCAAACGGGAAGAAGGCATCACTGGCCATCACTGCCCCATGGAGATCGAACAGGAAACGACCGGCTTTCTCAATGGCCTGGTTGAGGGCATCCACCCTCGATGTCTGCCCCGTACCACTGGCAATGAGCTGTTTGTCTTTTGCCAGTACGATGGCATTCGACTTGGTGTGCTTCACAAGCTTGTTGGCAAAGAGCAAGTCATCGGTCTCAGCAGCAGTGGGAGCCTTGTCGGTGACGACCTGCAGGTCGCCCGCTTGCTGTACGCTGCTGTTTCTGTCCTGTACCAGCATGCCATTAAGCAACGACCGGTATTGCATCTGCTGCAAGGCAGCCGCTTCCGGTTTGAGTACCAAAATTATACGATTTTTCTTTTGAAACAAAATCTCAAGCGCCTCTTTGTCGAAGGCCGGAGCGATCAGCACCTCGAAAAAGATGGAGTTGATGGCTTCAGCGGCTTCCTTGTCGACGGGGCGGTTGGTGACCACGATTCCGCCAAAGGCAGAGAGCGGGTCGGCAGCCAGGGCCGCGTCCCACGCCTCCTTGACGGTGGGGCGACAGGCCATGCCGCAGGCGTTGTTGTGTTTGAGGATGGCAAGCGCTGTTTCATCGAAGTCGGCAATCAGTGAGATGGCAGCATCAATGTCCAGCAGGTTGTTGTAAGAGATCTCCTTGCCATGTAGCTGTTCGAAGAGCTGATCGAAATCGCCGTAAAAGGTTCCTTTCTGATGCGGGTTCTCGCCATAGCGCAAGTGCTTGCCCTCATTGTAACCCAATCGCAGGGCGCTGTTGCTGTCACCATCAAAATAACTGAAGATGGCGGCGTCATAGCCTGACGAGACCTTGAAGGCCTCTTTGGCAAACCAGCGCCGATCATCCTCACTGCTCTCTCCCTTTTTTTCTTTCAATAGCTCCAGGAGAGGCTGATACTGTTTTTGCGAAGGGACGATCAGCACATTCTTGTAGTTCTTGGCTGCACCCCGGATCAATGAGATTCCACCGATATCGATCTTCTCGATGATCTCCTCCTCACTGCCGCCGGCAGCCACCGTCTCTTCGAAAGGATAGAGATCCACGATGACAAGATCAATTGAGGGTATGTCGTATGCTTTGACCTGTTTCTTATCGGACTCGCTGTCACGTCGGTAGAGTATTCCGCCAAAGATCTTGGGGTGCAGTGTCTTGACCCGCCCACCCAATATGGAGGGATAACCGCTCACCTCTTCCACACCTTCGCAATCGTATCCCAATGATTCAATCAATTCACGGGTTCCGCCTGTAGAGATAAATTTAACCCGTAGATTATTTAGTTCCTGAAGAATCTCCCCCAACCCGTCTTTGTGGTATACGGAGATGAGGGCTGTTTGTATTTTCTGTGACATCAACTCTCTTTTTGACACGTTAATTGGTAAAGGAGTACAAAGGTATAAAATCTATTGGTCTTTTCCGATCATTGCCCCATTTGTTTTTTGCAAAAAAGGGAACGTCACCGACGGTGACATTCCCCAATCTATGCCTGTCAACACAAGCCCTTTTCGCTTGCTTTTATTTCACTTCCCAACCAAGCGCACTTGCGCCCAGTACGGCTGCGTCGCTCTCCTTCAAATCGGAAAACATCAGTTTCACCTTGTTCCTGAAGATGGCAAGCAGGTTCCGCTCCATGCTCTCCCGTATCGGGTTCATGATCAGATCGCCAGCCTTGGCAAGCCCCCCAAAGAGGATGATTGCCTCGGGACTGGAAAAGGCAATAAAATCGGCAAATGCCTCACCCAACATCTCGCCGGTGAAACGGAAGATCTCTTTTGCCATCTCATCACCCGCCATCGCCGCATCGAACACATCTTTGGAGGTGATGTCATCGATGGGAATGTTGCGCAGCCTTGTCTGGGTATCGGGGCGCAGCTCCAGGTATTCACGTGCCGTGCGGGCCACCCCCGTAGCGGAGGTATACGCCTCGAGGCATCCTGTTCTGCCACAACCGCAGATACGTCCGTTGTGACGTCGCATGATCACGTGTCCCAGCTCACCGGCGAAACCATCGTTACCGTATACCAGCTGTCCGTTGACAACAATGCCGCTGCCTACCCCTGTACCCAGGGTGATCACGATGAAATCCTTCATGCCGCGGGCCGCGCCATAGGTCATCTCACCGATCGCTGCCGCATTGGCGTCGTTTGTCAATGCCACCGGTATTCCCACACGATCCTCGAGCATCTGGGCAAAAGGAATCACTCCTTTCCAGTTGAGGTTGGGTGCAAACTCGATGCTGCCGGTGAAATAGTTCCCATTCGGTGTGCCGGCACCAATGCCCTTGATCTGATCTTTTGTGGTGGTCTGACTTAGCAGCTCGTTGATGAGCGCTGTCAGTTCATCCAGATAATCCTCCACCGCTGCATGTTTGGCTGTTTTGATGCTGCCACTGATCAGTATCTGGCCTCTTTTGTCTACTATGCCGACAACAGTATTGGTACCGCCGACATCAATGCCTATTACATAAGGTTTCTCCATGATTTGTTTGTAATAAAATGATATTCTGATGTGCTTATCGATTAAGAAAGCACAAATATAACGTTTTTTTGAACTGGGTCTTTCTCTCGTTGTGAATAATTTCAATATATCGGTTCCCGGTCCCTGGCTCCCGGTTCTTTTCACCTTGTTCCCGGATATCAAACGATGCACCGCGAACTATGTGCCTACCAACCTACCAACCTACCAACCTACTTACCTTTTCAAGTTCAAATCGGAAAAGTCAAAACCCAAATATTTGTCAATATAATAAAATTCCCTACATTTGCACCTCAATATTTCCATTTAACGGTCTAACACCTGAAACAACATCAAAATATAAGGACAACACAACATTTAACATACAAACAGACAACACTTACCGAAGCAATCATGAACACAATTAAATTTTATCAGGGAGAGAACATTCCCCTTGAGTTACACAAGGTACGGGTAGTGCAGAAGCTACACCTGGTACCCATCGAGAGAAGATTGAAAGCATTGCAGGAGGGAGGGTTCAACACCTTCCGTCTGAACACGTTGGATGTGTTCCTCGACATGCTCACCGACAGCGGAACCAACGCCATGAGTGACAACCAGGTGGCCGCCATGATGCAGGCAGACGATGCCTATGCCGGCTCCCAGAGCTTTTTCAGGCTCCAGAAGGCAGTAGAAGATGTGCTGGGCAAGCAATATTATCTGCCGGTACACCAGGGAAGGGCTGCCGAGAACATCCTGGCCAACGCCTATGTACGCAAAGGCAACCTGGTGCCGATGAACTACCACTTCACCACCGCCATGGCGCACATCACCCAGTATGGCGGCAAGATCGCCGAACTGCTCTATGACGAGGCCTACGTGATCAACTCCTCTCATCCCTTCAAGGGTAACATGAACATCGAGAAGCTTGAGGAGATCATCAAGATTCATGGTGCCAAGAACATCCCCTACATCCGGATGGAGGCATCGACAAACCTGATTGGCGGGCAACCCTTTTCAGTGCAGAACCTGCGCGATGTACGGGCCATTGCCGACAAGTACAACATCCGGTTGGTGCTCGATGCCAGTCTGCTCGGCGAGAACGCCTTCCTGGTGTTGCAACGGGAAGAGGAATTCAAAGAGAGCAACATGGGTGAGGTGATGCGCACCATGACCGCCATGGCCGATATCGTCTACTTCTCTGCCCGCAAACTGAGCTCCTCACGTGGTGGTGGAATCTGTACCGACAACCCCGACATCTACCGGGAGCTGGAGGCACTGGTACCACTTTTTGAGGGGTTCCTCACCTACGGAGGGATCTCAGTGCGCGAGATCGAGGCAATGGCCGTGGGGCTCTATGAGACGCTCGATGAGACGATGATCAGCCAGAGTCCCAGCTTCATCGCCTACCTGGTGAACGCGCTGGATGCACACGGCATACCGATGATCAAGCCGGCAGGGGTACTGGGTGCCCACGTGGATGCGATGCAGGTGTGCGACCATATCCCCCAGAAAGAATACCCCGCAGGAGCACTGGCTGCAGCACTCTTCCTGATATCGGGTATCCGTGGCATGGAACGCGGATCGATCTCCAACCAACGGGATGAGTATGGCAACGAGACCTATGCCGACATGGAGCTGGTACGACTGGCTGTTCCTCGGCGTGTCTTCACCCTGTCACAGATCAAGTATGTGGAAGACCGCATGAAGTGGCTCTACGACAACCGCAGACTGATTGGCGGACTGCGCTTTGTGTATGAGCCGCCGGTGCTGCGCTTCTTCATGGGCGGACTGGAGCCGGTGAACGACTGGCCGGAGAAATTGATCGCCAAGTTCAAAGAGGACTTTGGGGAGAGTTTATAAAAGAATTTAAAAAAGGAGCGCTTCGATGGTGCTCCTTTTTTTATTGCAGTAAAAATGTACTATATTTATCGCTTCAATCAGAAAATGAAAAGAAGATGAAAAAAGGAAACGTACTGTTGTTGTTCCTGGCATCCCTGTGCTGCATCAGCAGCGCAGCGGCGCAGGAGATCATCGCCCACCGCGGCTATTGGAAAACAGAGGGATCGGCACAAAACTCAATCGCCGCACTGATGAAAGCCGACTCGATCGGTGTCTACGGCTCCGAGGTAGACATCTGGATCTCTTCCGATGGGACACCAGTGGTGAACCATGATGCGACGGTAACCCTCGAGGGAAAACAGCTACGGCTGGATGAGACGCCACTGGCCACATTGCAGCAGGTGAAGCTCTCCAACGGAGAGCAACTGCCCACCGTGGAGGAGTACCTGGATGCATTTGAGCAATGCAAGAAGATCAAACTGATCATCGAATTCAAGTCGCACAAGCTCCAGGAGCAGGAGAGGGAGCTGGCCCGCAAGGTAATCGGGATGGTACATGAACGGGGACTGCAGGAGAAGGTGGAGTACATCGCTTTCGGCATCCATTTCCTGCAGTTGGTCCGACAGCTTGATCCGCAGGCCAGGGTCTATTACCTCAACGGGGATCTGTCACCCGGGGTGCTCTCCACGATGGGTGTTGCAGGACCTGATTACAACACCAGTGTATTTGCACGCCACCCCCAATGGGTAAAGGCTGCCCATGAACTGGGTCAAAAGGTGAACGTCTGGACTGTCAACACGCCGGAAGATATCCGGAAGATGATTGATTTGAAAGTGGATTACATCACCACCGACGAACCGTTGCGGGTAAAAGAGATGCTGTCTGAATACAGGAAGGCCAACAAACAGCTCACCGAATAGTGGCCGGCATCTACCTCCATATCCCCTTCTGCAAGTCGCGCTGCACCTACTGCGACTTTTACATGGGCACCAATGAAGCACTTGAGGATGGTTTCGTGGAGGCGCTCTGCGTGGAGGCAGCCCTGCGCTGTGAGGAGGTAAAGGGACCCTTCGGAACCCTCTACTTCGGGGGTGGCACACCCTCCCGATTGCAGCGGCATCACTTTGAGCGGATTTTTGAGACGCTCTTCCGTCATTACGACATTGAACCGGATGCGGAGATCACCCTGGAGGCCAATCCCGACGATCTCACAGCGGAGTATGCAGCCATGTTGGCAACCCTCCCCGTCAACCGATTGAGCATCGGCATCCAGAGCTTCGACGACGCAGAGCTGCAGTTCCTCAGCCGCCGCCACAAAGCGCAGGAGGCGGTTGATGCCATAAGACGCTGCCAGCAGCATGGGTTCAACAACATCAGCATCGACCTGATGTACGGGTTACCCCGTCAGACCCTCGCCCTGTGGGGGCGAAACCTGGATCAGGCACTCGGGCTGGGCATTCAGCACATCTCCTCCTACCACCTGATCTACGAAGAGCGCACCCGCATGCATCGCCTGCTACAGGCAGGCAGGATTGCACCCGTGCCGGAAGAGACCAGCGGGGAGATGTTTGCCGTGCTGATCGACCGGCTCACTGCCGCCGGTTTTATCCACTATGAGATCTCCGCATTTGGGCAATCGGGATTCTTCTCGCGGCACAACTGCTCCTATTGGAAGGATCTGCCCTACATTGGACTGGGACCCTCCGCCCACTCTTACGACGGCAGAAACCGGTCCTGGAACATACGATCTGTCGTTCGCTACAACAGGGGTGCCGAGAGCGGTCACTTCGAACGTGAAACGGAACTATTGAGCCTGCAGGAACAATACAACGAGTACATCCTTACAGGATTGCGTACCATGTGGGGCATCGATCTGGAAGAACTTGAAAAACGGTTCGGTCCGGAGTATCTTGGCTATTGCAAGACAAACATACAACCCTTCGTTGCACGGGGGGTAGTCCGTCAGGAGAACAGCAAGCTGACACTCACCCGCGAGGGTATTTTCATCTCCGACGGGATCATGAGCGACCTGATGCGGGTGGACTGATCAGCTCAACCCTTCTATCTCTCCGTTCACGATATCGATGCGGGTCGCCTGCGGGTCGGCCGGCAATCCCGGCATGCGCATCATCTCACCGGCGATGGCCACGATGAATTCCGATCCCTGGTTGATGACCAGGTCGTTGATCTTGAACCGGAAATCCTTGGCCACACCATACCACTTGGGGTCGGCCGAGAAGGAGTACTGTGTCTTGGCGATGCAGACGGGCATCTTCGCCAGGGGAGTACCCTCGATCAGTTTCAGCATCTTCACTGCCTTCTCACCCAGCACCACGTCACGGGCACCATAGATCTGCATGGCTATCTTGGTCAGCTTGGTCTCGATGTCATCCTCATCTTCATAGGTGAACCGCAGCTCGCCGGAGGGGGTATTCTCAAGCGCATAGACCACGGCATTCGCCAGATTCACAGCCCCTTCCCCGCCATCCGTGAAAGCTTCATTCACCGCAAAGGGGACTCCGCGCTCATCGCAGAAGGTGCGGATGAGTTCAATTTCCGCGGGGGTATCGAAAGCATATTTGTTGAATGCCACTACCACCGACTGACCGAACTTAGAGAGGTTGTCGAGGTGACGCTCCAGGTTTTCCAATCCTTTTCTCAAACCCTCCTTGTCGGGTTCACGGATGCTTTTCTCCGGTGTACCGCCATGCATCTTGAGACCCTGGGCAGTGACCACGATCACCGTAAGCTTCGGGCGCAGTCCGCTCTTGCGGCACTTGATGTTGAAAAACTTCTCCGCACCCAGGTCGGCACCGAATCCCGCCTCAGTAATGACATAGTCACCATAGCTCATTGCCATCTTGGTGGCGAGCACCGAGTTGCAGCCGTGTGCGATGTTGGCGAAGGGACCGCCATGCACGAAGGCGGGCGTGTGCTCGGTGGTCTGTACCAGGTTGGGGTTGATGGCATCCTTCATCAATACGGTAATGGCACCAGCCACCCCCAGATCCTTCACGGTGAAGGGGTCACCGTTGCGTTTGTATCCGAGGAGTATGTTTTCGATGCGGCGACGCAGGTCGGCTTCATCTTCGGCGAGGCAAAGGATGGCCATCAGTTCCGAGGCGGCAGTGATGTCGAATCCTGCCTCCTGGGGCACACCATTGCCGGGTCCGAGCCCTGTGACGATATAGCGGAGGCTGCGGTCGTTCACATCGAGCACCCGTTTCCAGAGGAGATCCTTGATCTCAACGCCACTGCCCTGCACCCGCAGGATGTAGTTGTCGAGCAATGCCGAGATGGTATTGTGTGCGGTGGTCACCGCGTGGAAGTCGCCGGTGAAGTGCAGGTTGATGTTCTCCATGGGGAGCACCTGTGCATATCCGCCGCCGGCCGCACCCCCTTTCATGCCAAAGACGGGTCCCAGGGAGGGTTCACGCAGTGCCACGATCGCCTTCTTGCCGATCTTGTTCAGTCCGAGAGCCAGTCCGATGGAGACGGTTGTCTTGCCAATCCCGGCCTTGGTGGGTGTGATGGCGGTCACCAAGATCAGGTTGCTCTGCTCCACCCGCTCCTTGTTGATCAGCTTGAGCGGTATCTTGGCCATATGCCGGCCAAAGCTGATCACCTCCTCACGTGGGATACCCACGCGCTCTGCCACATCCTTGATCTTACGAAGGGGTGTCTCTCTTGCAATTTGAATGTCTGATTTCATATGTTGTTTGGATATACTCTTTTTTCCACTCCTTGTTCTCTATTTGTACATTTTCGAATCAGCCAATCTGCCAATCAGCTGATCAATTTCAGTTTCTCCTCCAGCATCACCAGTTGGTCGCGCAGCTGGGCCGCCTCCAGGAACTCCAGTTTCTTCGCGGCAACCATCATCGCCTTGCGGGTCTGTTCGATCCTGGTTTTCAGCTCATCGCCAGTTGCCAATAGCGGCAGCGGTTCGGCTGCCAGGGAGGAGTAATCAGGTTCTACGTAAGCACGGGCCTCGGCTGTGGCAGTGTACTCCCTACTCAAGGCGGATGTGAGGGCCCGTTTGATCTGACGGGGTGTGATGCCATGCTCCTCGTTGTATTTCATTTGTTTCTCACGACGTCGGTTGGTTTCATCGATCGTCATCCGCATGCTGTCGGTGATCTTGTCGGCGTAGAAGATCACCCGGCCATTCACGTTGCGTGCCGCCCTGCCGGCGGTCTGCGTGAGAGAACGATGGGAACGGAGGAAGCCCTCCTTGTCGGCATCAAGCACCGCCACCAGCGACACCTCCGGCAGGTCCAGTCCCTCGCGCAGCAGGTTGACACCAATCAGCACATCAAAGAGTCCAGCCCGCAGCTCCTCCATGATTTTCACCCTTTCGAGAGTCTCCACATCGGAATGAATGTAGTTGCAACGGATGTTGTGACCCGCCAGGTAATCGGTCAGCTCCTCGGCCATCCTTTTGGTGAGGGTGGTAACCAGTACCCTTTCATTCTTCTCCACCCGTTGCTGGATCTCCTCCATCAGGTCGTCGATCTGATTGAGGCTGGGTCGTATGTCGATGGGCGGATCGAGCAGGCCGGTGGGTCGTATCAGCTGATCCACCACGATTCCTTCCGACTTCTCCAGTTCGTAGTCGGCCGGTGTGGCACTCACGAAGATGATTTCGGGTGTTATCTGCTCGAACTCCTCGAAGCGCAGTGGCCGGTTGTCGATGGCTGCCGGAAGGCGGAAGCCATACTCGACCAGGTTCTTCTTGCGGGAGTTGTCACCACCATACATGGCCCGTATCTGTGGGATGGTGACATGGCTCTCATCGATCACAGTGAGGTAATCGTCCGGAAAGAAGTCGAGCAGGCAGAAAGGACGTGTACCGGGTTCGCGCCCGTCGAAGTAGCGCGAGTAATTTTCAATGCCGGAGCAGTAGCCAATCTCCTTGATCATCTCCAGGTCGTAGGTCACCCGCTCATAGAGTCGCTTGGCCTCGTAGGGCTTACCGATCTCCCGGAAGAAATCAACCTGTTTTCCCAGGTCGATTTGAATCTCATCCACAGCGCGGTTGATCCTTTCCTGCGTGGTGACGAAAAGGTTGGCCGGGAAGATGCGGTAGCTGTCGAGTCGTTCCATGGTGACACCGGTGAGCGGGTCCACCGACTCGATGCTTTCGATCTCATCCCCCCAGAAGATGATGCGGATGATGTAGTCGTGGTAAGCCAGAAAGACATCCACCGTGTCACCCTTCACCCGGAAGTTGCCCCGGTTGTAGTCGGCTGTCTCGTTGCGGGAGTAGAGGCTGTTGACAAGCAAACGCAGGAGCTGATCGCGTTCGAGGGATTGGCCCACAGTGATCTCGATGATGGTCTTGTTGAAATCTTCGGGGTTGCCGATGCCATAGAGACAGGAGACCGAGGAGACCACGATCACGTCGTTCCGCCCCGAGAGCAGAGAGGAGGTTGCAGCCAGCCTTAGTTTCTCGATCTCGTCGTTGATGGAGAGGTCTTTCTCGATGTAGGTGTCGGTGGTGGGGAGATAGGCTTCCGGCTGATAGTAGTCGTAGTAGGAGACAAAATATTCTACCGCGTTTTGCGGAAAGAAACTCTTGAACTCGCTGTAGAGTTGAGCCGCCAATGTCTTGTTGTGACTGAGCACCAGGGTGGGTTTGTTCACACTGGCTATCACGTTGGCGATGGTGAAGGTCTTGCCGGAGCCGGTCACCCCAAGCAGAGTCTGGTAAGGCACCTTGTCACGGAGACCTTCGAGCAATGCCCGGATGGCTTCGGGCTGGTCACCCGTGGGTCTATATTCAGATGTAAGTTGAAATTGCATAGTCAGTGTGTAAACAAACGGTACCTCATTTGGTTTATCAGTTGCGAATGGGCATTCTGAGCGACCGACCGATCAAGGTGCTCCGGCATATGGCTTGGTTTCATGCACTGAGAGAACCTGGAATTGCGGGTTCAGTTCCAGGTGGAGGATGTAACCCGGCTGTTGCGCATTGACCCCTTCGTGGTTTTGTGATTTCACTATCGGGAGATTGACCCGGTAGTTCTCCTCCATTGTTTTCTCATACTGCACTGCGTTCAGGTCGGGGATGCAGGTGACAACAGGCTTGTCAGATCGTGCCGCCTCGACAATTATTTCACCCAGCAACCGTTCGCGCAACATGGATCCTCTGAAAAAAAAACGCCCTACACGAGGTGCCAGTAATGATGCCAGTCCCTCATGATCCGACGCACTCAAAGCGGAACAAAAACCGTTCACCACGATGCGAATGCTGTCCAGGGCAAACGGATCAACCGGATACGACTGGAAGAGCAACTGGTAACGCGACTCCGCCTCTGCCAGGTAGTCACCGTTGAAATCACCGCTCTCAGCCATCACCATATAGTCGGAATAGGCAGCAGCGGTGTTTGAGTGAAGGGCTCCCATCCAGCTAAGCGAGTCGAGTCGCCTCTTTACCAGTGGAACATAATTGCTTTGGGGATATTGCATCAGAAAATCACGAAGTTCCGTCACCCGGTCGCTAAGTCTCAACTCTTCCCAGCGGGTAGCCTCGTCGCTTTTCAGCCGCATCAATGCCGACTGTGCATCGTCAAAGTGTTTTCCGTCAGGATGTTTTTCAATGTAGTGCAGGTAACCTGCCACACTGTTTGTCTTCGTAGCGGTCTCCCAACCACTGCGTTCCAGGTTACCCTTCCGCACCAGCTCGTTGTAGAGAAAAAGGGCAATGAACAACAGCAGAAGCATCACGGCAAAACGCACCATACGGTGTCCGGTTTTCCGATGGCTGCTGCGCGCTCCATCCTCCCCACTATCTGCATTCGGGAGAGATTCCACTGTCTCCTCCAACGATGTTCCTGTTTTCTCAATGGCGGGTATCTCTTCTGATTGAGACGCGACTTCATCAGGGGCATGGGATGTCCCTCTCTGATTGATGACGGGTATCTCCACCTCATACTCGGCACGAAACTTTTTCGTGCAGGCGTCGCAAAAAAGAGCTTCATCCCTTTTCTCTTTTCCGCAGAGGGGGCAATTTTGAGACATCGTGCAATCTGATTTCAATGGGAGGTGATTCTTGTTTTACAAAGATAAAAATGTTTTGGATAAATTTCGTACATTTGGTCTTCTGATTCACGGTGTGTCGTGCATCTGATGGGTTGTCGTTGCGCTTCTGCCAGCAATTCCCACCGGTTCGTCCACGATCAGTCAATCCCGCAGCAATTACTATGTACCAATGAGTTATCTAAACAATAGAATCCTTTCCTTTAGAAATGCCTTCCGGGGAATCGCCACACTCTTCAGGGAGACACCCAATGCGATGCTACAAATTGCTTTGGCAATCGCAGCCATTCTGCTGGGTCTTCTCTTTCATATTTCGAAGACAGAGTGGCTTGTACTGGTACTGGCGATCGGTGGAGTATTGTCACTGGAGGCAATCAACAGTGCCCTGGAAAATCTCTCCGATTATGCCAGTAACAAGGAGTTGCATCCCATCATCAAGAAAGCGAAGGATCTGTCTGCCGCGGCAGTATTGATCACGGCAATTGCAGCACTGGCCATCGGCCTCATCATCTTCCTGCCTGGAATCATTGCGCTTTTTTCATGATTGATACGCAACCCTATCGCATCGAATTGGAAGAGCTCTCTGCATCAGCTTCTGACAGCATGCTGAAAGTGCAGTATCTGAAAAAGATGCTGGAACGGCTTTGCAGGGAGATGACCCGTGATGAACCACTGCAGTTCTCCAATCTCTTCTCACGTCTTGTGTTCATTGCTCAAAAACTGCAATTGCCACGGCAGCTTGAGTGGCAGCTGCAGCATTTCCGGGTGTGGGTGAAGGAGCTGCACCACAATACCGATCAAAAGGAGGTACGCAAGGAGTACCGGTCGGCAGTAAACGCGATTGAGAGACTCTTACAGATGGCTGATGGGATCACTGCACCAGGCGTGAAAGAAGAGAGAGGCAAGAGAGGTGAGCAGAAAGAAGAGATGCTGCGCTTAGCAGTCGCACACTCCTCCGCAATGCGGGTAGAGGTGTTGCAATGTGATCCTGTGAAAGGAGAATTGCTCTGCAGCTGTGACAATCCACCGGGTGCCGTGATTGTGGTGCGATACAGACCAACGGCTGCAGACGAGAGGGAAGTTGCAACTACCAGTATGTTGCGTGAGGGATCTCAGCTCAATCTGATTGATTGCGATACAGACGACGATGGTGTTTTCATACCCCGACTGGTGGTGCTGGAACCGGATTACCTGGTGGATGCCTCCGCCCTTGCAGCATGTTTTCAGGAGTATGCCGTAACACCCTTACACTACTTCTTCAACAAGTTCAGTGAGAAGGAAAACCGTTCCTACCTGCTACTGGGCAACCTGGCAAACTACTTCCTCGATGAACTGGTCTTTGCAACAGACCCGGATAAGCTCTCCTTCGACGAGGTCTTCCTGCGCTCCTTCAAACAGTCGCCCTTCGAATACACCAGCTGTGCGGATATCCAATCCAATGCCGATTTCCGGGAATTTATGATGAAAGCGGAGAGGCAGTTCGACAACATCAGGCGGGTGGTGCGCGATGATTTCCCGCGGATGGGCATCGACCTGCACCATTGCACCCTGGAGCCCTCCTTTTTCAGCGAGCGGTATGGCTTTCAGGGGCGGCTCGACCTGCTGCAGCTGTTGCCCGGGAACAGGAGCAGCAGGATCGTGGAGCTGAAGTCGGGGAGACTACCTTACCCTCCCAGCGACAGTGGCAGGATCACGCTCAACCATGCGGTGCAGACCGCGGTCTACCGAATGATGATAGAGGGTGTCTTCGGCCTTGACAGCCATGCTGTGGAAGCGGCCATCCTCTACTCCGCGGGCAATCAGCCGGGGACGAACCTGCGGTTTGCAGCGGTGTGGCAGGATCTGGAGCTTCAGATCACAGCGATGCGCAACCGGATTGTCGCCCATGAACAGTCGCTGAAAGGGGGAGATAACCGAACGGTGGAAGCATTGTTCGAAGCACTCTTTGCGACAGCAGGTGAGGCAGCAAACGTGCCGGCGTTCTATCGTGCCCGTGTGGATGAGATGCGGGAGCTGCTGCTGCATTGCAGCGACCTGGAGAGAGCCTACTTCTACCGCTTTGTTCGCTTTGTCACCCGGGAGCTTTATCTCCAGAAGATCGGAGATGTGGCCTACGAATCACCCACCGGACTGGCATCGCTCTGGAACAGTGACTTCAGCGAGCGGGCTGCCGCGCTCGATGTCTTACAGGATCTCACCATCCGTGAGATGGATGACACCGGTCACGACATGACAATCCACTTCTCACGGAACAGATCAAACAGGGATATCGCTAACTTCCGCGAGGGAGAGATCTGCATCGTCTACCCACACACAGACCATCGCGACACGGTGTTGAATCATCAGATCCTGAAAGGGACATTGGTACGGATCAACGAGGAGAGCGTGGAGGTGCGCTTTCGCTACAGGCAACGTAACCGCCACTATTTTAACGAAAGCAAGCTATGGGCCATTGAACACGACAGCATTGACAGCTCCCTCAACAGCATGTACCGCAGCCTCTACGCATTTCTTGGAGCCCCCTCACCAAAGAAAGAATTGCTTCTGGGAGTGCGTCCCCCCGGCAAATCATCTGTGCATACAGCGTCAGACACTCCCTACCCCGACAACATCATCCACAGGGCTGTAGAAGCGGAGGAGTACTTCCTGATCGTAGGGCCCCCGGGCACAGGCAAAACCTCAATCTTCGCACGGCGTCTGATCGAGGAGTATCATCGCCAGCCGGAGAGCAACATTCTGGTGCTGGCCTACACCAACAGGGCAGTGGATGAGCTGTGTGACGCGATCCACGCGGCCCTGGGGTGCAACGAGGGCACGTGCGACAGTTACATACGTGTGGGAACGGAGCTCTCCTGTGCCCCGCCCTATCGTACCCGGTTGCTGCAGAAGGTGGCAGAGCGGGCACCCAACAGGGAATCACTGCGCAGGGAGATGGAAGAGACCCGCATCTATGTGGCAACGTTGGCCTCCATCCTGGGTCGGATGGAGCTCTTCACCCTGAAAAAGTTCCACCTGGCACTGGTGGATGAAGCCTCCCAGATCCCGGAACCGCAGCTCATCGGCCTCCTGTCACGATTCGACAAGTTCATCCTGATCGGCGACCACAACCAGCTCGCCACCATCGTCCTGCAGCAGCCATCGCACTCCGTGGTTGAAGAGGCAGCACTGCGGGAGAGAGGCATCACCGACTGCCGTGAGTCACTGTTTGAGAGGTTGATACGCCGCTGCGCCGATCAGGGGTGGGATCATGCCACGGCACAGCTCACACACCAGGGGAGGATGCACGAGGAGATCGCTGCCTTCCCCGCCAGGTATTTCTATTCCGGGAACCTCTTCCCTGCCTTGAGGTGGCAATCGGAGAAGTGGCAGTTGACACCGGCGAATGATGATCCGTTGCAACAACTTGCTGCAAAATGGCGCACTGCTTTTCTCTCCACCGAGAATCTGCAGCATGACAGTTCAGCTGACAAGATCAGCGAACCGGAAGCGACACTCATTGTACAATTGCTGTTGTCGATCCGCGACCTCAACCTGGCCAACGGCAGGCGGTTCAACCCGCGCAGCGTAGGCATCATCGCTCCCTATCGCAACCAGATTGCACTGATACGCCACCGTCTGGCAGCATCCGGTTTATCCGGAGCAGAAGAGGTGATGATCGACACGGTGGAACGATTTCAGGGTAGCCAGCGCGACCTGATCCTGCTTTCATTTTGTGTGAACCGACCCTATCAGATGCAGTTCCTCTGCAACCTCAACCACGACGGCACGGTAGACCGCAAGCTGAATGTGGCCATCACCCGGGCACGACAGCAATTGTATCTTGTTGGCAACGCCCCTATCCTGCGGCAACATCCTGTTTATGCCACATTGCTTGCCCATTACAGAAAAAAAATGATCATTATCAATCCGGAGGAGATAAATCTTTAACCGATATTTTTTTGTTTACGGAAATTTGTCTATTTTTGCACTCCGAAACTGTCTTATGGTGTAATGGTAGCACAACAGATTCTGGTCCTGTTAGTCCAGGTTCGAGTCCTGGTAAGACAACAACATTAACTGTTAATCAATAGCTTGAAAGTGCACAAAGGGATGTCGGACCGATTTTATTGGTCCGACATTTTTTATTGTATTTTACCATTGTGTCTTACGCAAAAGGGGTACCATTGAAACGACGCAGATCAATATTGTCAATCATTGCATTTCCACGGTGACTCAATAGAAACTCCACGATATCTGCAATCTCATCAGGCTGAATCAGTTCTGATACATCAAGATCGGCACGCATGGTTTTTACCATGTCGGTTGCAACCCCACCTGGTGCAATGGTGTGTACCCTGATGCCCAACGGCTGCACCTCTCTGGCAAGCACTTTTGAGAATCCCATCAATGCATGTTTCGAGGCTGTATAGGCCGCCTGTTTTGTGTAGCCCAGCCGGCCTACCACCGAAGAAATATTGATGATGGTTGCACATGTTGACAGTCGAAGACAAGGAATCGACTCCTTACAGATAAAAAAAGGAGCACGTGCATTGACAACAATTGAGTGATCCCAATCATCCAGGCTTGTCTCTTCAATTGGTTTGGAGACAGCATACCCCGCATTGTTCACCAACACATCTATCCCTCCGAACGTTTGAATGGTTTCCCCTATCAATCTCACCGGTGTTTCCGGATCAGAAATATCGGCAACAACCAGGTGCGGTTGGGGTGCATACTTTTGTATGCTTACTTTCAATTTTTCCAGTTTATCCAAATCTCT
>JAEWQF010000039.1 GCA_023399295.1 Bacteroidota bacterium | reverse complement strand
AGAAGGTGAGGGGTGCGTTTCGCGTGGAGGGGGTGGACTTCACCTATCCCAACGGTACGAAGGCGCTCCATGAGGTGAGCCTGACGCTGGAACCGGGCAAGACGACCGCGATCGTGGGACTGAGCGGTGCAGGCAAGAGTACGCTGATCAACCTTCTCTGCAAGTTCTACCAACCGGACAGCGGACAGATCACCCTCGACGGGATCGACCTGCAGGACTATGAGAACGGATCACTGCGCAATCAGATTGGACTGGTGCTGCAGAAGAACCATATCTTCAAGGGAAGCATTTACGACAACATCCTCTATGGCAATACCGGAGCCACACGCGAAGAGGTGGTAGCCGCCGCCCGCAGTGCGTTCCTGCATGAGCAGGTGGAACAGCTGCCGGAGGGTTACGATACTGATGCCCAGCAGCTGAGCGGCGGTCAGCAGCAGCGCATCGCCATCGCACGGTTGTTCCTGAAGAACCCGCCGGTGATCTTCCTCGATGAGCCTACCGCCAGCCTGGATGCCATTGCCACCGAACACATCAAGATGAGCCTCGATGCCATCAAGAGGGATCGCACGGTGGTGATCATCTCACACTCGCTCTCCCAGATCGTGGATGCAGATGCCATCTATGTGATGAAGGAGGGCAGGATGGTGGAGTGGGGCACACATGCATCGCTCTATGCGCAGCAGGGTGAGTACCGCAAGATCTTCGACGCCTCTGCCCGCAGCCTCAACCTGGAGAAGATGATCGACACCCTGGCTGGTTAGAACGACCAGCGGATGCCGGCGTAGAGGTGGCGGGGCATGCCGGGGTAGTAGTAGCGTGGCTCATTGTTGCCGAAGGCCACCGCGTTGACCGTGAGCATGGGTGCGTAACGGCTGTTGGTGAGGTTGTTGATTCCCGCGTAGAGCGCAATCCTGCCGGCCGTGCGGAGGTGAAGGTGCCGCGTGGCTTTTATCCCCGTGAGCAGGTAGGCATCGTTCACCACGCTGTTGGCATCGTCTATAAACTGTTTTCCCACTTGTTCCAGTTGCAGCTCTAACATCCATGACCTGGTGGGTTGCCAGAGCAGTGTGGCTTGTGCCATCGCTGCCGGTATGCCGGGAAGCTGTTTGCCGTTGTAACTGATCCCCTCCTCTTCAAAATCTACGAAACGGTTTTCTGAAAGGGTGTAGCTGGCATTGAGCTGCAGGCTGCCCGGAAAGGATCGCTGCCGGAAGAGTTGCTGTTGAAGCATCAGCTCCAATCCCCTGTGGCGGGTCCTGCCGGCGTTTATGCCGGTGAAGATATCCTCCGTGATGCGTTTGGTGACCAGCAGGTTGCGCAGGTCGATCCGGTAGAGTGTGACCTCCAGCCGTGTGATTCCTTCAAAGAGATTGAGTCGCACCCCCGTCTCATACTGCATCCCCTGTTCGGGTTGAAGGTCGCGGTTGATCTCACCCTCCGGGAGCAGCGTCTCCTCGGGGGAGGGCATCGAGAAACCGTGGCCGGCCGAGGCGAAGAGGGCCAGCCGCGGGGAGGGGGCGTAGTTGATGCCCAGTCGCGGGGAGAAGATCGCCGGGAAGTGGCGGCGTCCGCTTTGGTCACCATTCTCCGGGAAGAGATCGGTGAGCCTGTAACGGATGCTGTTCACCGCACCTCCCAGTGAGATGTTCCATACCGGTGCGGGGCGCCAGTAGGTCATCGCGAAGAGGTTGAGGTGGCTGCGTCGCTCCCTGTTGCGGTTGATCTGCTCCCCCTCCAGGTCGAGCTGCCAGCGGTAGCTGTCGCTGATCCACTCCACACCCAGCAGGGCGTCGAAGCGCTCTGTGTGATAGGAGAGTCGGTTGCGAATGCCACCGCCGCGTGTGCCATCCTCAAGGTTATTGAAAGGGCGTCGTTCGTAGCTGTCGGTACGGTTGCCGAAAAGGGTGAGGCGGTTGCTCCAGTTCTCTGCCAGCCGGTTTGTGAGGGTGATGCCGGCAATCGCACGCTGGTACTCCTTGTAACCCTCCACCGCCTTCCAGTTGGCTGCTGCCGATTCGGGGCTTGTCTCGTAAAGCGTCTTGCCTATCGAACTGGGTATTTGTGCGTGCATGTCGATCAGCAGTAGTGTGTAGCCGAGCGACCAGGAGGGCTGGCGCCAGCTGCCGGATGAGAGGAGCGTGGTTCGGCGCAGGCGGTTGTGCTCGCGGTGACCGTCGGAGCGGAGGTGGCTCACCTGACCGCCTATCTGCAGGTTGTTGCGTTGCATATTTCCTCCTGCAGCGGCTTTCATCGTGTTGAAGCTGCCATATTGGAGCAGGGCGTTGCCGCTCTCTCCTCCGCCCTGCGGTGTGTAGAGGTTGATGTTCCCTCCCAGCCCCGAGCCGTAGAGGGCGGAGGCGGGACCCTTGATCATCTCCATGCGTGCGATTCCCGTCAGGTCGATATCCTCGGGCGTGGAGATGCCGTCGGAGGAGGTGATGGGGATTTCGTTCAGGTAGACTTTGATGCGGTTGGTGTTGTAGGGTGTGCGGCTGCCCACGCCCCTGATGACGATGCGGCTGGTGGCATAGGTGCCGCTGTGCATGTAGATGCCCGGCATGGCATGAAGGGCGTGGGCGAAGCTGTTGCTGTCGCCCCGCTCCATCTCCTCAGCAGTGAGAAGGGAGATGCTTCCGGGGAGCTGATGTTGTCGTGTGTTGACCTGATAGGCGTTGACAATCACCTCGCTGAGCCGGATGGTTGAGTCTGCTTCCTGGTATGTGGGTTGCTGCGACAGGGCATTCATCGCAACAACAAGTGATATCAACAGCAGCAGGGATCCTTTTCTCCTCATATTACTATTTTAGCTTGCCCATCGACTTGGCCACCACCACCGACACCATCGAGTCGCCGGTGACGTTGACCACGGTGCGCAGCATGTCGAGCGGACGGTCGATGGCGAAGATGAGTGCCAGCCCGATGGCCAGCTTGTCAGCCGGGAAGCCGATCGACTCGAGGACAATCACCAGCATCACCATGCCGGCACCGGGCACCGCGGCAGAGCCGATAGAGGCCAGCAGGGCGGTGAGGATGATGGTGAGTTGGTCGGTGAACTCCATGGGGAAGTGGAGCGCCTGGGCGATGAAGACCGCTGCCACCGCCTGGTAGAGGCTGGTGCCGTCCATGTTGATGGTGGCTCCCACCGGTAGCACGAAACTGGAGACCTCGTTGTCTACCCCCAGGTGGTCGGTCACCCGTTCCATGGTGACCGGCAGCGTGGCAGCGCTGGAGCTGGTGGAGAAGGCGAGCAGCTGTGCCGGGGCAATGCCACCCAGGAACCAGCGGGGAGAGCGACCGGTGGTGAGGTAGATGATCAGCAGGTAGAGCGCAATCATCACTGTCAGACCAGTCACCACGGTGAGGCCGTACATCAGCAGCTTCTGCAGGATCTCCACATTTCCTGAGCTGACGATGATCTGTGCCAGCAGGGCAAAGACGGCATAGGGGGCGATGCACATGATCAGGTCCACCATCTTGAGGACGATCTCATTGAGCCCGTCGATCAACCGGCTCACCGGCTTGGCTTTCTTCGGTTCGATCAGCAGCATGCAGATGCCGAAGAGAATGGAGAAGACGATCACCTGCAGCATCAGCCCGTTGTTGCCAAAGGCGGCGAAGATGTTCTCGGGCACCATCTCCACCAGGAAGGAGAGGGGACCCTGCTGTTGCTGGGTCGCCGTTTCAATGTTGGAGGTGAGGGAGGCATCCTGCGCGTAGGTGCTTGTAAGCTCCTCAATGGTCTCGGGCGACACGCCACTGCCGGGACGGATCGTGTTGACCAGCAGCAGGCCGATGGTGATGGCTGCGACGGTGGTACTCATGTACAACAGGATGGTGCGCACGCCGATGTGCCGGAAGCTGGAGATATCCTTCAGGTCGGCGATCCCCTTCACCAGCGAGGTGAAGATGAGGGGGATGGCGATCAGCTTCAGTAGGCGGATGAAGATGGTGCCGAAGGGTGCGATCCAGTCGCCCACAAAGGTCGCTCCCCATGTAAAGCTGGTCATCAACAGCCCGAAAAGGATACCCGATGTCATACCGATGATGATCTGCCAGTGCAGGGGGAGTCGTTTCTTGCTCATTTAGCTGGTTTCGTTCAACAGATTCAATAATACGGCAGCCTGTGACTGCTCCTTATCTTTTGCCGCAAAGAGCAATGTGATGTTACCGTGTACTTTCTCAAGATGCTCAATCTGGAGGATCAGTTCACTTTTGTCGGTGAGCTCTGTCTGGTAGCGACTTTTGAATTCATTCCACCGTTCGGGATTGTGATGGTACCATTTGCGCAACTCCATGGAGGGTGCAATCTCTTTCAGCCATAGATCCACTTTCGCCCTCTCTTTGGTAAAACCCCGAGGCCAAAGCCGGTCGATCAGGATACGATAACCATCATCCTCGCCCGGTGTCTCATATATACGCTT
>JAEWQF010000013.1 GCA_023399295.1 Bacteroidota bacterium | reverse complement strand
ATCCAGCACTTCACCCAGGGTGAGATCACCCCGCAACAGGAAAAAGCACTGCTCAATGCTGTGCGCAACGGCACCGGCCTGGCCGGATGGCATGGCGGCACCGGAGACTCGTTCCGCACCAACGTGGCCTTTCAATACATGGTGGGGGGGCAGTGGGTGGCACACCCGGGTAATGTGATCGACTATGGAGTGAGCATCACCGACAGGGAGGATCCTGTGACAATGGGATTGAACAATTTCGACATGCATTCAGAACAGTATTACATGCATGTGGATCCCAACGTGAAGGTGCTGGCCACCACCACCTTCAGCGCGGAGCACGACGACTGGATAGCGGGTGCTGTGATGCCGGTGGTATGGAAGAAATCATTTGGCAAGGGAAGGGTCTTCTACTCCTCGCTTGGCCATGTGGCAAGTGATTTTAAGGTGCCCGAAGTACTGGAGATCATGCAGCGGGGTATTCGCTGGGCAGCCCAAAGCAAAGCGGAGGGACCCGAACAATGGCTCTCTCCGCTCTATCCTTCCAACTAGCAGTTGCCATTAACGGACGTTCTTGACCAAACTGCCGTTTACCCTCACATTCTTGAGGTTGAAAGTCTTGATAAAATCTCTGTTGATCTCCGGATGAAGTGCCTGAATGTTTAAGTTCTCCAGGGTGAAGTGCGACAGGATGTACTGATCCGACTCGGTGACATCGAAGAAACGATTGCACTCGAGGTTGATGTTGCGCATGGTCACGTTGCTGGAGTATGAAAGCGGGATGCTCTCCTCACCCTGTAGATCGAAGAACTGTGTCCAGGGCTTGATGTATAGGAAACTGCTGGCATTGCCGGTGATATCTTCCACAAGAATATATTCGTAATTCTGCGGGGTGTCGGGACGCATTTTCAACCAGAGGAGCCTTACCGCCTGGTCCACATGTAAACGGCGTACAATCACATTCCTGTTGTGTATCGATTCACTGCCGCAGGTGAGCACGCCGTGACAGAAGCCGAAGGTACAATCCTCGATGATGATGTTGTGGTTGGCACCGTTCTCTTCCAACTTGTCTGCATTGGGTCCCTTGCCCCCCTTTAGTGCGATGGCATCATCGTTGACCGAAATGTTGCAATTGGTGATGTGCACGTTGGTGCAGACATCAATGTCGACCGCATCAGAGCTGGGTGCTTTCACCGGCTCTCGCGGTGCGAAAATAGTCAAATGCGACAACCTTACATTCTCACTCTTGTAGAGATGGGTGGTCCAGAAGGGGGAGTTGATCAACCGTACACCGGTGAGATGCACATTCTTGCTGTTTGAAATGAAAACCAGTCGTGGACGCATCTCATCCAGATTGGTGCATTGGGGGTTGAACCTCCTACGCAGCCAGAACGATTTCCAGTAACGCAATCCGTTGCCATCGATGGTTCCCTTACCGGAGATGGTGAATCCGTCTAGACCGTCGGCGTTCACCAATGCTGCAAAATAGTCGATGCTCCTTCCCTCGATACGGGTCGGTAGGATGGGAAAGTTGCTGATATCGTCACTTCCTTTCAGCACTGCTCCCTCCTCCAGGTGGAGATGGGTGTTCTGTTTGAAGAACAATGCACCACTAAGATACACTCCTTTGGGAATGCATATCACACCTCCACCGTTTGCATGGGCCTTATCAATGACAGCTTGTATCGTTGTGGTCTGGAGCAGGTTACTATCGTTCACCACGCCATGTTCAGTGATCCGGTACATCTTCCCAAGCTGTTCAATTTTCACCTCTTCAACTTCCCTGAACCAGTCGGGGATCACCGTCCCGTCGGGAAATCGTTCTTTTGCAAATAAGGAAGCACTCATAAGGGTGCATAACAAAATAAGGATTGTTTCTTTGAAATTCATATCTGTAGATTGTTATAAATGTTTGATACCATCCGTTTAGTGGTTATGCACCACCTATTGTCTCTCAGCCTTTGCAGGTTCTGTAACAAACGTCACCGCATCTTTTTCCACCTCCGGACCTATCAATGTTTGATCGACACCCCGGTTGAGGGTAATCTTTTCTGTTTTGCTTCCTCTCACCTGATAGATGGTTTCCGCCACTGGATCCGTTATCAGGTTCTCAACGGTCAGGTTACGTACATTGTACAACTTAAGGGCTGCTCCCGACTCGGCGAATATCTGAATGTTCTTCAATGTGATCTCCTCAGAATCTATCAACTCAGCTCCCTCACGAGCGTGTACTACAAAATCCTCGATGTGGATGTTTCCGATGTTCTGCTCCGGCAGACCATGGAAGTACATCGCCCTGCGTGCATTCCTGCAGGTAATCCGTTCCACAAAGATGTTCCGGAATGCAGGCGTCGTCTCATCTATTGGTGGTAAGCGCTCCTCCTGGGGCACCTGATCACCATCTTCAAGGGACTCCACAGCCGACTTGCCACCGTAGAAGAGGTTGAACAGCAGGGGCTCCGTAGCAATGTCGAACATGCTTATGTCGGAGATGTAGATGTTCTCGACAACACCCCCGCGCCCCCGGCGACTTTTGAATCGCAGGCCCACGTCGGTACCCATGAACTGACAGTTGGAGACTGAGACATTCTTCACACCACCCGACATCTCACTGCCAACCACAAATCCACCATGCCCCTTGAAAACGGTACAGTTGTCCACAATCAGATTCTCGGTAGGCATGTTGCGCCGTCTGCCATCTTCATCTTTCCCCGACTTGACGCAGATGGCATCATCACCGACGTCGAAGGTGCTGTTCACGATCAGGCTGTTCCGGCAGGACTCCAGGTCGATGCCGTCGCCATTCTGTGCAAAGGAGGGATTGCGCACCTGAATACCGTCGATGATCACATTCTCGCACATCAGCGGATGGATATTCCAGGCGGGTGAATTCTGAAAAATGACACCCTGAAGAAAGACATCCTTACAGTTCTGGAGGCTCACCATCACGGGGCGTAAAAAATCTCTCAAGGCCAGCCATTCCTCTTCCGATTTCAGGTTACGCGGTACGTTCATATCGCTGGTGGTGTCGCCATGCAGATATGCTGCCGAGGGCATCCAGTAGTCGTCACGCTTGAACACTCCCCCCTGCGAAGTTGCACGTTCCCACTCTCTCTCGGTCACCTTATCTTTTTTCAGAGGCCGCCAGTAGTGGCCGTTACCATCGATGGCACCACTGCCGGTAATGGCAATGTTATGCAGATCTTTACCCCATATTGGTGACTGACAGCGACGGGTGTCCAGCCCCTCGAAGGAGGTCTCCACCAGCGGATAGAGATCCTTATCGGGAGAAAACAGGATGATGGAGCGATCCTCCAGATGCAAGTTGATGTTGCTCTGCAGTACAATGGGGCCTGTGAACCAGACACCGGCAGGCACAATCAGCCGGCCTCCTCCCCGGGAGGAGAGATGATCCATTGCCTTGGCAAAGGCACCTGTGTTCAGTGATGTACCGTCACCCACTCCCCCGAAGTCGGCCACAGAAACACTGTAGTCGGGAAATGTGGGAGGTGATAGCAACGGCATCTCAAACGGGAGGTTCTCATAGAGATAACCATAGGGCGACTCCTTTCCGGCACCATCAATGCAGGATGAGCACAGACAAAGGGCAAACAGTAAAAGGGTGAATCTTGAAAATAGTTGCATCGTATCTATCGTTATTTATTCAACTCGAGGCAGCCCATGATAAAGGGGCCGGTGGCCTTGGCATCGTTGTCTCTAATCTTCTCGCTGATGTAATAGTCGAAGCTGCCGTCGCGATAGGGAGTACCTCCCAGTCCGCCCACCGAACAACATTGTGTGAGGGTCAACGTGCCATCTTCGTTTTCCACGATCAGCCTGCTCATGAGACCCTCGTAGGCTTTCTCCGCCACCGCGCGGTATTGCCTGTCGATGTATCCCCTGTTCACTGCTTTCGCAAAGGAGTACATGAACATGGAGGAGACCGATGCCTCAAGATAGTTACCCTCTCTCTCGCCCTGATCGAGCACCTGGTACCACAGACCCGACTCATCCTGGTAGCGGGGCAGCACCTCGGCCAGCCCCCCGATCATGCCGATCAGCTCCGGACGCTGCGGATGATCGGCCGGAATAAAATCGAGCACGTCCACCAGTGCCATGAACCACCAGCCGATGCTGCGTCCCCAGAAGTTGGGCGACTGTCCGGTCTCCTTGTTGGCCCATCGCTGCTGTCTGCTCTCGTCAAAGGCATGATAATAGAGCCCCGTAGCCTGATCGTAGGTGCGTCTTGCCGTGACCATAAACTGATTCACCACCTCATCGATGAGCTCCGGTTTGTGAAAGGTAACGGCATACTCGGCCAGGAAAGGTGAGCCCATGTAGAGCCCGTCGAGCCATATCTGATGCGGATAGATCAGCTTGTGCCAGAAGACCCCTTCGTGGGTACGGGGATGCAGCTTCATCTGATCCACCAGCCGGTCCATGGCCAGCTTGTACTTCTCCTCCCCGGTCTGGCGATAGACATCAAACAGCACCTTCCCCGAGTTGATGTAGTCGATGTTGTAGGTCTCCACCCTGTAGAGGTGAATCTCACCCCGGTCGTTGATCAGGGTATCGGCCCACTCCACCACATAATCGAGGTACTTGTCGTCACCGGTTTCTTTCCACACTTTCAGCATGGCCAAGGTGCCCACCCCTTGTGAGTAACCAAAGTAGAGTCTTTTGCCATGATCGAGCTGCCACGCCTGCGGTGCGCGTTTCATCTCCGATTCGGCAAAGCGGATGGCTGTCGATTGTGCCATTGCACCCTGCATCATCAGCAGGGTCATCACACAGATTGATATCATTTTGTACATCATGTTGTTGTTAAGGGTTTTATTCATTTGTCGTTTTCTGCACCTGGCCCCACACAGTTTGCCGGTACTGCTCATGCTTCTTGAAAACATGTTTTATCTTGCAAGCGTGACCGACATCAGTCCGATCACCACCTCGTTGGCAATGGTCCGCACAGTAATGCTTTTCAGCTCTTTATCATCCTCCAGTGGCAGATCCAGTATGATGGCGGCTCCCCCATCAATTGAGCGGCCATAAACTTCATCCGCGGGTATCACATCGTCGAAGCTGCGACTCACCTTTCCAGTCTTCAAACCCACCCTGTAGGGTCGCGGGTGTGAGAGACGGAAGGCATGTTCATCCACGAAGAGATCCTGCTCAATGGGAACCCAGGTCTCCGGGTTGCGGAGCTCCAGGCGCGACTGCGATCCGTCGCGATAGGTGACCAGCACCTCACCATTGGGAACATGCACCTGCATGTGGTTGGTAGAGCCTGCCATCAGGAGGAAGGCATGCGATGCTTTTCCTGTCAGGGGGATGGTGACGGCTGTGGGATAGTTGTCCCACAGTGATGTGAAGGCGATGTTGGGTGATTCGTCCGATGGTGTCCGGAAGGGGATGCCGAAAGGTGTCATGAAAACTCCCTCGCGGCTTGCTTTTCTCAGACCGCTGTCATCGATGGCAGCCGTGAGTGTGGGATGACACCACTCACCAATTCCCTGTTTGGGTATCTGCAGGGTGGTGAAGGGTGATCGTGGGGAGAGGTACTCATTGGTGAAGATCTGATCGACCGATGCATTCAGGTATTCATCCATAGAAACCGTTTCATAATGAGCATGCTTATCTGCCAGTTCCCAATTGAAATCGTGAGTGGCTATGAGAGGTGCTTTCACCTCAATGGAAACTGGTCTCCACCACTCCAGGTCACCCTCTTTCACACGGATAAAGAGTGTGCGGTGTCCCGTTTCACCCTTAACGGTGCCACGAATGGTGTTGTTGCGGATTTTGATCGACTCTAAAACCTCTTGCGGATCATAGAGCTCACGAATGTTTTGCTCCACAGGGATCTCAACAGGAGTGTTCTGTGTTGTTGTCACCTCAATCGCAGGAGTGGCTGTTTTTTTACTATTCCAGACAATCTCAATCTGATATGCATCTGCCAAGCCGCAGGCAATGACGATTACCGGTGTCCCCACCGATTGCCCCATGCTCCAGTCCACCCTCTGCCCATTGACGGTGATCAATTTGATCCGGTCGTATGGAGCCTGTAGCTGCAATGTCAGTGCCAACTCACGAGGGAATGAGGGGTTGAGGGTATACCGGTCGGTCTGTCCCTCTCGCACGAAGTCAAATGCTAAGTCGGGGGTCTCGATGGAGGCGTAATCCCAATTGGCGGGAAAGCCGGGACGGATCACCAGTCGCTCGTTCATGGCATCGGGCAGGATGCCGAACAGACCCTGCACCAGTGCGCGCGAGTAGACACCCACAGGATCACCGAAATCACGGTAACACTCACCCCTGGCGGCATCATAGAAGCTGATCTGGCCGATGTTGCCGGGGCTTGCACCCAGGTACATGCCATCCAGCAGGTTGCTTTTGAAGAGCTTAAAAGCCTCCTCGCTCCTGCCAGCCTGCCAGTAGGCGAGGCTGGTATGTCCCACTTCGGCGAAGGCGACGTTGTTCACCGACCAGGAGTAGGGAAACCAGTTGGTGGTGGAGAGGGTATGGTAGCCTTCATCTTCCAGTCCACGCGCCCTGACCGGTATCCGGGGAATGGATGTATCAATGTAGCGGGTAGCCTGATAGGCCTGAAAAGGCGTGTGTATCTCGGAGTCGATGGCATGGTACACCGTCCAGAGACCTGCCATGGGATGGATCATCTGTGCCCCCATCAGATCCTTGTACTCGGCCCACCACCCCTTGTGCGGAAGCCAGAGCGTGCTGTTGATCGCCTTCAGGATTTTCTCCGCCTCCCTTTTGTAGGGCTTCGGATCCTCACCGATCATCCCGGCTATCATTGCCATCATGCTGTTCGCCCGGTAGTTGTAGGCGGAGGAGTAGGTCACCGAACCGCTGTTGTATTGCAGTGCGTCGCTGGCCCAGATGCAGGCATAGGCATCATAGAGGCCGTCATCGTTGGGGTCGTAGTTGCGCTTCTCCCACTCCAGGTGACGCTGCAGCACCGGCCACATCTCCTTCACATACGCCATGTCACCGGTCCAGTTGAAGTGCCACAACAGCTCGTCCACATAGACCAGGTTCATGTTGTAGTGGTGCATCTGCGTGTTGTTGCGGGGGTTGCGGCTGATGTAGCCGTTGCTGTACATCGGTGTACCCCATCTCTTCTCGGCCCTGGTCAGATTCAGCAGCGTATCCTGTGCCGGATGTGCGATCACCGGCGCAACCTCTGTCACCTGCGAGGCGGCATAGCCGTTGAAGTGCCTTCTGGCGCGATCGTGCCACCCGATGGCATCGCCGGTGTAGGCGGCACGCCAGCCGTTGAGCGGCATGCGCCAGCCCACGGCACCATGCTGCCATACGGCTGTCTCCTCATCCCAGATAGCGTCGGCAGCGATGCTAAGTGCCCCGCCCAGGGTATTCAAATAAGGATCGGGGATGCTGATCTTAACCGTGCCTGCAATGGCGCTCCGTTTCTGTTCCGCCTCTTCAAAGAGGGGGGAGAGCAGCTCCTGTGAGAGCGCCTTGCCGTCGTCGGCCTTGATCACCACATAGACCGTATCACCTTTTAAAGGTGATTGGGCAACCAGGAGGGGTCTGTTGTCGCTCACCCTTGAGCGGGTGAGTGCGGAAACAGTGTTGAGGCTGTAGGGTGAGCCCAGCTGCAGGGTGGTTCCTTCTGAAAAGAGACCCATGGTATGAAGCGGACCGCTTCTGGTACCCTCACCGTAGGTGAGCCGGAACGATGCGTCACGGATCGCAAACCGATTCCCCTCACAGGCCTCTGCGCGTAGTGCGAATGCTTCGGGATCATCCACCCCCAGGTCCCCATTGCGGGAGAAACGGCGGTTGCTGGCCCCACCGAAGAGGGTGACCAGCGTTACCCCATCGGACAGATCACTTGCCTCAACCCGTAGGATGAGACCTTCGGCATCGGCCAGCGCCAGGGCGGTAATCGTCAGGCGGCCAGCGCCCAGCAGGGGGTCCTTGATCTCATAGATGCGGCTTCCGGGTCTGTAGATCGACTTCACATACTCCGCATCGTTCAGCCAGAGGCTTTTCCCCTCGCGAAGGATCCCCAGCTGGATGTTACCACCCATGTGCGGCATGAAGAGACCAAATTCGGGCAGATCCCCCGTTTCGACCCTAAAAGCCGTGTTGGTGCCATAGAGGGCGCGGTTGAACTTCCGGTCACCGTTCACGATCACGAAATCCTCCCCCTCGGGAGTGTATCTCAGCTGCCGCTCCTTGTTGTGCCAGGAACCCAACGGCTGAGAAACCAGTGGGGGAAGAAACAGAAAGAGCAGCAACAGCGAAAGAAGTGTTCTCATAGAGATCCTATTTTTAGGGAAGGGGCGACGACATGGCCGGATCCTCCCTTCCCGGTACAATCAGCAATCAAGGCATGGGGGCCAGATCCTCCCACTGCACGTGCCACGTGCCATCTTTCGGGAAACCGGGGGTTTCCACACTGTTCCCATCCCAACCGGCACACATCATCGCCACGGCGGTGAGCAATCCCCCGTTACCGGGCAGATAGACACGCAGCCGCGCATCCTGGTAGTTGTGTCCGTTCACCAGATAAGTGTTGGTCCTTTTGTCCATCAGCAGGGCACCTACCGCTTTCTCAGGATCACCCAGACGGGCGGCACTCATGGCAGTCATCGGGTAATCCCACCCCCATGTCTTGCCCCAGTTCCAGTTGTCCCAGATCCAGTTGAGCGTGTTCTGCATATAATCACGGCGTACCAGCTTCGATTCGGGCATCATCCCCAGCGCACCCAGCACCGCCGGATGGTCGGAGGTGAAACGGATATCCATGTAGGTGTCGGTGGCATCCTCCGAGGCCAGGTAGAGACCGTCGGCATTGTAGGCAAGGGGTGAGAGCTTGTCGATCAGCTCGTCCCACTGCATGTCACGCTTTTGTCCCATGCGTTCCCTCCACTGCTGGGCAACCGACATGGCGTAATGCCAGTAAGAGAGTTCAAACGGCGGGTTGATGGTCTCCGAGGCGCGCAGTGTCTCCTGGGCAGGAATGATGCCTTTGAGCAGGTAACGTCCCTCCAGCTCATCGTAGGTGGCAAACGATGCCATGAAGCGGGCGGTCTCCTCCACCAGGAAACCATACTTGTCCAGCACTTCCTGTGATGGATTGCTGCGGTAAATCAGCTCAGCCATATAGATGAAATGGGGCTGCTGCCAGATCAGGAAGGAACCCACTTTCGAAGGCGCCTCCGTAGCCGAGGGATCGGTCATCTTCATCCAGCGGGCACCCTCAAACTGCTGCCTCTCTGCGATTTCCTTTGCCTTCGGATAGGCAGTAGCGTACCAGTCCATGCTTCTCTCGAGCAGCTCCGTTCTGTTCCACAATGCAAAATGAACGGCATGCCACCAATGCATCTCGAGATGAAACTTGCCGTACCAGCTGTTGTAGGTGAGTCCTGTCTCCTGTGGCGGGTAGATACCCGCCGACTGGATGGCCATCAGGTATTGTGAGAGCACGACCCGACGTTCCAGCTCGGCCGCACGCTCGTCGGTGCTCTTTGAGAAATCGACCGCACCGCCATCCTGCCAGAAGGCGTTCCAGTAATTGGCCGAGGCATTGAAGGTCTCCATCGCGGGTATCTCGTCCGATTGCGGCATCTCTTCGGAAAAGGTGCAGGTGAAAGCGAAGATGTCGCTCACCGGTGTGAGCACAAGGTAATGGGCTTCCTTCTCGGTGAGCGTTGCCTCACCCTCAAACTGCAGATCGATGTAATAGACGGTTGTGTCGACTGTTCTTTTCAGCAGGTAGGAATGTGCATCCTGCGACACCACCTCCGTTGTATGCTTTTCCGGTGCGCTCCAGTCGGTGGCATCGTCGGCATGTCCTCCCGAGGGGTAGGGAAAACGCAGGTTCACCCGCATCATGCCCTTTCCGATGAGGGACGATTGAAGTGCCACGGCCAGCTGATCCTTGTCGGGATGTACCGCTGTCTCCACCACGGCAGAGTCGGCACCGATCATGAAACGGCTGTGGATGATCCCTTCCCACAAATCCAGCTCCTGGTTCAGGCCGGTGAGTTGTTCGGGTTGCAGCTTGACACCCTCGCTGTCGGTCAGCTCCAGCCCGATGTAACCCAGGTGCAGCCGGTGGGGGTTGATCCTGTAATAATCGGCGGCAGCCTGGCTTCTGCCCGGCTCATTGAACTGGACCGCATAGGGTTCATCCCACCCCCTGAAGTTGTAATCTTTCAGTGTCTCGTCGGTGGTGAAGGCCTCCAGATTGGGAAAGCTGTGCCACCCCCATTGCGACTGGGTGCCAAGGGGTACCCCTTCGGCATAACGCTCGGGAAAGGTCTGTAACCCGGTGGCATCGACCGTCACGGCGAAGTTGCCATTGCCGGCAGAAAGTGAGGAGAGCGCCTCAAATTCGGTCACCTTGGGATTGTTACGCTTCACCAGCGCCAACCGGTCAATCTTTTCGGGTTGGCTGCTGCCGCAGGAGCAGATCACTGCTGTGAGCAGCAGCAACATAAATTGCTTTTCTCGTGTAAGTTTACTCATTGTCGGATGTAATTTTAAATACAAACCCGGAAGAGGTCTCATATCGCCCTCCCTGCATGGCAGTGAAGAGATACGCCGGTTTGCCGTTTTTCATCAATAACTGGGGGCGTTCAAACCGCCCGTATCTTTTCAGGTGTTGCGGTGCAGGAGGCTCATGCAGGTATGCATCCGCCCCGAACCAGGCTATTTTGGGTTCACCCCAGTGAATGCCGTCGACAGAGGTGAAGATCAGTCCCACCTCATGGTCAAAATAACCCATGTCGCGCATCAACATCTTAAAGAGACCATTCTCCTGATACACATAGGCATCTTCCACCTGCTTGTTGTCGCCCAATGCGGAGAAATCGACCACGGGATTGCCGCTATATCGTTTATAGTGTCCCAACACATTTTCCGCAATGGCGAGACCATATTTCCTGTTGGCACGGATGGGGCCCGACTCATTCCGGTAATCATCTTTGTTCCATGATTTGTAATAGAGCCATGATTCTCCATTGGGATGTATGATAAAAGCGGGATTGGTGGTGTTGCAATCGTCCCAGGCACCCTCTTCACCCGCCTCCAGGAGAGGCTGTTCCATTCTCTGCCAGGGGCCGTAGAGTGAGCTGGCGGTGGCTACCCCGATGCGTTTGCTGTTGACCGTCTTGTCGCTGTTACCCATGTAAAATAGATAATAGGTGCCGCCAATCAGTTGGATATGGGGATTGTGGCAGGTGGTGGCATCAAAAAAACCGGGTCGCGGTGCAAGCACTGTGCCCAGCTTTTCGTAAGGTCCCTCCGGGGTGTCGGCCACCGCATGTGCGATCTCGCTCTGATGGATCCAACCACCCATGCCATATCGTTTTGGCCAGCGGGAGTAAAAGAGATGAACCTTCTCATCTTCACCGGTATAATTGTAACTCAGGATATATTTTGTCTTGTCGCTGCCTCCCGAGACATTCACGTTGTGGTTGTTGGTCATCCCGGTATTGCCGAAGACCAGATCCTGCCAGTCGATGGCAGCACGATTGCCATATTCAGAGGCAATACGGCCATACGCACCACTGTAGAAATCAGGCGAGTTGATGTCGCCACCAAAAAAGTTGGCAAATGAGTTGATCTCTCCCCGCAGCGACTGGAACTCATATTGATACTTCACATAATCCTCCACACCGAGCAGATCGAGCCTTTTACCGAGACGGTCAAAGCTGACAAAACCGTTGTAGGAGACCTCCGTCTTACCCGATTTACCCGACTTGGTGGTGATCAGGATCACACCGTTGG
The DNA here is from genome assembly GCA_023399295.1 of Bacteroidota bacterium. Taxonomy (GTDB): domain Bacteria; phylum Bacteroidota; class Bacteroidia; order Bacteroidales; family Dysgonomonadaceae; genus Proteiniphilum. Next base: position 28,584 of record JAEWQF010000013.1, on the reverse strand, counting down.
ATCCGCGTGCACCATATATTGCAGTGGCAGATGCATCTTTCATCACATCAATCGACTCAATGTCGTTGATGTCCACATGACGCAGTCCGTTCTCCATCTGAAAGCCATCCACGATGTAGAGTGGTTCTGTCCCCTGTGTGATGGAGGTACCTCCACGTACGGTGATCTGAATGTCAGCACCCGGCGCACCACTCTGCTTGACCACATTGACACCGGCCACCTTACCGGTGATGGCCTGCGCAGCAGTGGTAACCGGTATCTTCGCGATGTCACTCCCGCTGATGGAGGAGGTGGAACCGGTCAGATCCTTCTTCCGTGCGGTACCATAACCAATCACGACCAGTTCGTCGAGCAACCGCTCATCCGAACGCATGACAATGTCAAATTGACGGCGATTACCCACTGTCACCCGTTGTGTTTCGAAGCCCATGTAGATAAATGTCAACACAGCTGCTTCATCCGGCACATTGAGGGTGAAGTTGCCATCCATATCGGTGATGGTACCCATGGTAGTTCCTTCCACCTGGATACTGACACCGGGAAGTGATTCCGTTCCGTCCGTCACAATTCCTGTCACGTTGATTCCATTTTGTGCAGCCAATGAACCGCACAGTGCAAAAAAGGTCCAGATTGAGAATAAATGTCTGTAGAAAGACCCTTTCCCATTTTTCATGTTCATTTTCATGTTATTGTAAATTTTTTAATAAAAAAAATGCGGGTTGCTGGATTGTCAATGGTCACCCCCGGAGTGCTTTTCCCATGGTATCCTGTCGGTACAACTGATTAATCGCAAGAACCCTGCTGCTAGATGGGGACAAATGTATCATGTTACTGCCTGCAACGACTGTAAAAATTGTTCCGTTATGCCCCACCAGGATACAGTGCACCGTCTTTCACCCACTTTCAACCCGACAGATCGTCACAATACCGGATTATTGTTCATTTATGTCTGAATGTTGGCAGAGGCAACACCTTTTTTTATAAATTTGCGCAAATCCCGGTCTAATGATCCATCCATCCCACCTGAAAAGAATAGGGCTCATCTGCCTCACCCTGCTACCATTGCTGTCATACGGCAACGAAGGGATCCGGATTGAGCATATCGACAGCAAGGATGGTTTGTCGCACAACACGGTAAGGCATATCATCCAGGATCATCAGGGATTGGTTTGGATCGCCTCCGTGAATGGTCTGAACCGATACGACGGCTACAGCTTTTCTGCATTCTATCCCGATTTCTCAAGACTCTCACTGTCGGAGAACAACATACGGATGATGGTTGAAGACCGGCAGGGTTACCTCTGGATACAAACATCCTCTCGCTATTTCAACTGTTACAATCTGAACAACGAATCATTTGTCGATTACACGGGTGATGGTGAAGCAGCTCAGTACCGCAGCATCATGGAAGCCTCAAACGGTGACATCTGGCTCTGGGGCACACAACAGGGGTTGTGCCACGTGACCCACCGGGAGGCAGCTCTTTCGGGAACGCTGTATGACAAAAACAATATCGGCACCGACCATATCTCATTTGTGCTTGAAGATGCAAAGGGTAACATCTGGGCGGGCACCGACAAAGGTTTGTTCCGTTACAGCAAAGGCATGTTTCACCGGCTGGGTGAGAAAATGAGCCGCTATCAGTTTCACAGTGCATTTGAAACGGAGACACAGCTCTGTTTCCTGACATACAATTCAGAGATCGTGGTCTACGACCTGCTAAAAAGACAGTTTCTACCGGTGATCAATTATGCGCCCCAATATCCCGGATTCCGCATCCATGAATCAGAGATGATCGATGCGGAACGAATCGTCATCACAGGAAACAGCTCCATGTTGCTCTTTCACATACCATCGTTGAGGGTCTATCAGGGCAGCTCCCAGAACAAGGGGGAAACAGTAGGGGAGGGATACATTGTCAGAGACAACAAGAACAGACCATGGATCTACAACAAGTCGGGCAATGTATGGCATTACGATGCGGAGCAGGCTACATTCAACAAATACAGGCTGATTCCCGAACCGGTGCTCTCATTCATTGACAATGAAAGATATTCCATCTATACCGATTCGAGGGAGATCACATGGATCACCACCTATGGGAACGGACTGTTTGCCATCGGGAAAGATGGAGCGATCAGTCACTATACCACCACGAACAGCGACCTGGGATCCAACTACCTGCTCTGTGTCACTGAAGACCACACCGGATGTATTTGGGTGGGAACCGAGAATGCAGGGATCGCCAAACTCGCTTTCGCCGAACAGGTGAGCACACAGCTGATACCACCCTCGCTGCGCACAACAACACCGGAACAGACTGTCAGAAGTGTTTACGAGGACCGGAGCGGAAACTTGTGGATCGGTACCAGGAACGGTGACATCTACGCATATGACAGCATTTGGAACAGAAGGGATCTCTTCAGCGGGATGCAAAAGGGTATCTATACCATCCAGGCTGATCGCGATGGAAACATCTGGATGGGCACCAAGGGAGATGGATTGAGAATCTTCCCGGCAGGTGATTTTTCGGGCAGGAGCTTTTGCTACCTTCTTTCGCTAGAGCGTGATGCCGGCGACAACAGCATTTATGCAATGCTTTGTGACAGCAAGGGACGCATGTGGATCGGCTCCTTTGGCAACGGTCTGTTTCTTTGCACGTGGGAGAATGGTACGCTGCGCAGCCGCAGGTTCAACCACATCTCAGAGAGACAAAGACAGATCAGATCCCTGATACAGGACAGGAATGGTTACATCTGGTCGGGTGGCGAAAACGGGGTGGTCCTCTTTCATCCCGACAGCCTGTTAGAGGAGGAGACCCGTTACGAATGGTACTTCTTCGACAAGAAAGATCCGAAATCGCTGAACAACAATATTGTAAAAACACTCTATGAGGACCACGCCGGCCGCATCTGGCTTGGCACGGGGGGCGGTGGCATCAATCTGGCAACCAGGAGATCACCTGGAGAGCGATACCACTTCACGCACTACACCACGGAGAATGGCCTGACAAACAACATCATCCAGGCAATCGTGGAAGATCAGCACCGTAAGTTATGGATCACCACCGAAAGCGGTCTCTCCAAATATGATGCGGATGACGGGTTTTTTGAGAACTACAATTTCGTTGACCGCTGGGAGAGCGATTACTTCTCGGAGTCGGTTGCGTTGCGAAGAGCCAACGGAACACTGCTGTTTGGAAGCTACAGCGGTCTTTATGTGATTGAACCGGAAGCGTTTGAAAAAAAAGATGAGCCGCTCTCAACGCTGTTGACCAGTCTGAGCATCAATGGGATGAAGGTCTCACCCGACAGCCGGGAGACACCGTTGACCGAGAGCATTACCCAAACGGGTCACATTGACCTGCGGCACAACCAGAACGCGTTCTCGATCGCGTTCTCCTCACTCAACTACCAGGAGTTACAAGCGAGCAGATACACCTATATCCTGGAGAACTACGACAAGGAGTGGAATCCGATCACACAACACAACGTGGCCACCTATAAGAATGTGCCACCGGGAAGATACCGGTTCAGGGTGAAGAACGTATCCAACAGGATGGACAATCCCGAAAAAGTGCTTGAGATCGTCATCAGCCCCCCATTCTGGCAATCACCCAAGGCGGTGATCCTCTACCTGGTCACAGGTTTCTTGTTGCTCTACGTGGCAGTCATCACCCTGATGAAGATGAACCGGCTAAACAATGAGATCATTGTTGAAAAGAAAATGACTGCCCACCGGCTACATTTCTTCACCAATATCTCACATGAGTTCAGAACACCCCTTACCCTTATTCGAGGCAGCATTGAAAGCATCTATGAGCAGCAGCTCACGCCGGTGCTGAAGAAGCAGGTCGACACACTGAAGAAAAGCTCTGAAAAGCTGATGCGGCTGATTGACCAGTTACTCGAGTTCCGGAAGATGCAGCATGAGGAGTTGGATCTGCGACCCGAAAAGATTGACATGGTGGGCTTTCTGCGCGAGATACATGACATTTTCACCGAGACGGCAGTCAAAAAGGAGATTGCATATACCTTCCAGTCATCGGCAGATAGCAGGATGATCTTTACCGATAAGGGTAAGGTGGAGATGATCCTCTTCAACCTCTTGTCAAACGCCTTCAAGCACACGCCACAACAGGGTCAGATCAAGATGGAGATCGCTTTCAACGAACAGGAGAGGCGATGCAGGGTAACCGTATCCGATTCGGGTGTCGGCATACCCGTCGACAAGCGGGATCTGCTTTTTCAAAGGTTCAAACAGATCAACTACACCCCCACCGGCATTGGCATCGGCCTACACCTCTCAGCCGAGCTGGCGAGATTGCTCAATGGCAGCATCGAGTATAGTGATTCTGAATGGTCGGGAGCCAGCTTTACGCTCACCCTCCCCTTCAGCATGGAGCTTAACGAACACAACCACACCCGTCCTCTTCCTGCAGATCGAATCGTTTCAGCATCAGAGACGACAGAAGAGCCTGTATCGACAACCGAAAACAGATGTGGTGATCCGGATTCGGCTCATCGGCTCCAGGGTCCTAAACAGAAGATCCTGCTGATTGAGGATGACGAAGAGATCAGATCGTTCCTGGAAGAGAGGCTGAGTCTCTATTTCGAGTTGTCGTCCGCATCCAACGGTCTGCGTGGACTGGAACTATCAATTGAATCATCTCCCGATCTGATCGTCTGTGATGTGATGATGCCTGAAATGAATGGTTACGAGGTGACAAGGAAGATCAAGGAGGATTTTGAAACCAGTCACATTCCAGTCATACTGCTTACCGCCTACTCATCGCCTGAACACCAGCTTGAGGGGATTGACGCGGGTGCGGACGCCTACATCACCAAACCTTTCAGCATCCAATACCTGATCACCCGCATTCGCAAATTGATTGAACAGCGGGAGAAGCTGCAATACAAGTTTGCACATGAACCGGGAATGGCAGGTGCCATCCCCATGCAGGCATCCGAGAAAGACAGGCTTTTCATTGAGAAAATACATGCGGTGATGGCATCTCACCTGAGGGATACACAGTTTTCGGTAGATGATTTTGCGAAAGAGACAAACATGGGCAGAACCCTCTTTTACAAAAAGATCAAAGGGATCACCAACTACTCACCCAACGAATATTTTCGCATCATCCGTCTCAAAAAAGCGACGGAACTGCTGAACAACACTGAGATGAACGTAGCGGAAATTGCATACGAGGTGGGATTCAACGATCCCGATTACTTCAGCAAGTCTTTTAAAAAGCAGTTTGGCGTGACACCTACACAATACAGAAGCGGTGAAAACAAATAATTTTCGAATCATGTTTCGCTTGGTATCTATCGCGCCAAATGATCGACTTACGAGGTCACTTCCCGGGCTCTATCCAACCCTCGCATGGAGATGCGAAATAGGAATGATTGACAAATGGTTGAAGAGCACCTCAAAACAATGTGTTTGTTTTGAGGTGGCAAAAAAAAATTGTAAATTTGCCCTGCTTCGTGATACAAGTTCAAATCATCATCAAATATTCAATATATGAAGACAAATTATGAATTGCGCTATGCCGCACATCCGGAGGATGCCAAATCGTACGACACGCAGCGTCTGCGTCGGGATTTTCTGATTGGAAAGCTCTTTGCTGCCGATGAGGTGAACATGGTATACTCCATGTACGACCGCATGATCGTGGGTGGCGCCATGCCGGTCAGTGAATCACTGCACCTGGAAGCCATCGACCCGCTCAAACAACCCAGCTTCCTCTGCCGACGCGAGCTTGGGATTTTCAACGTAGGTGGAAAAGGAAAGGTAAAAGTGGGAGAGACCGTTTTCACTCTCGACTACAAGGAAGCACTCTATCTCGGCTCCAGTGAACGGGAGGTTTATTTCGAAAGCGACGACGCTTCAACACCGGCCAAGTTCTACTTCAACTCCACCAATGCACATAAAAACTATCCCGACAAGAAGGTAACAAAGGACGATGCGGTGGTAGCCGAGATGGGTTCCCTGGAGGGATCCAACCACCGTAACATCAACAAGATGATTGTCAACCAGGTACTCCCCACCTGCCAGCTGCAAATGGGGATGACTGAACTGGCTACCGGCAGCGTCTGGAACACCATGCCGGCACATGTCCACTCTCGCAGGATGGAGGCATACTTCTACTTTGAGGTACCTGACGATCAGGCTGTCTGCCACTTCATGGGTGAAGCCGAGGAGACCCGTCACATCTGGATGAAGGGCGATCAGGCCGTGCTCTCCCCTGAATGGTCGATCCACGCCGGCGCTGCCACCTGCAATTACACCTTCATCTGGGGTATGGGTGGCGAGAACCTGGACTATGGTGATCAGGATTTTTACAAGATTACGGACTTAAAATAACAACGCACAATGGTCAATTTTTCATTGGAAGGTAAGATCGCTCTGGTCACCGGAGCATCCTACGGAATAGGATTTGCCATGGCCACCGCCATGGCTGAGGCAGGTGCCACCATCGTCTTCAACGACATCAACCAGGAGCTGGTGGACAAGGGTGTGGCCAACTATAAGGCGAGTGGCATCACGGCACACGGTTATGTCTGTGACGTGACCAACGAAGATCAGGTAAACGATTTCGTGGCACGCGTTACCAATGAGGTAGGGGTAATTGACATCCTGGTGAACAACGCCGGCATCATCAAACGAATCCCGATGCATGAGATGAGCGCAGCCGACTTCCGGCAGGTGATCGACATCGACCTGAACGGCCCATTCATCGTCTCCAAGGCAGTGATCCCCCACATGATCAAAAAGGGTCACGGCAAGATCATCAATATCTGCTCCATGATGAGCGAACTGGGTCGCGAGACAGTATCGGCTTATGCAGCCGCTAAGGGAGGCCTGAAGATGCTCACCAAGAATATCTGTTCCGAATATGGTGAACACAACATCCAGTGCAACGGCATCGGACCGGGATACATCGCTACCCCGCAGACCGCTCCCCTACGGGAGAAACAGGCCGACGGCAAACCCCATCCTTTCGACTCGTTCATCATAGCCAAAACACCGGCTGCTCGATGGGGAACACCGGAAGACCTGATGGGACCGGCTATCTTCCTTGCATCCGACGCTTCCAACTTCGTGAATGGCCACATTCTCTACGTGGATGGTGGCATCCTGGCCTATATCGGCAAGCAACCTTAACCGAATAGTTCACAATCTCAACCTCCCCTATGTGAGGATTGAATTAATTTCATACAGTAGCGATGAAGAAAAAAATGATTGCATTGCTCTTCCTGACCACCATACTGGCAGGATGTGCCACACAGAAAAGTGAAGTAACACTGAGAGTAAACAACAGTAGTGCCGGCGACAGAGAGAACCAGATGGTGGAATTAGCATGGGATGACCTTGCTGAAAAGCTCGGCACTGTGGCTAAAACAAGCCTTATCCTGGTGGATGGCGAGGGGAAACAGCTCCCCTGGCAGCTCGTAACCAATGGCACCGACAGCGTATCGATCATCTTCCCGGTCACTCTCAAGGCAGGCGAAACAGCAACATTCCGCATCACCGAAGGTGAACCTGTTTCTTTTGAGCCCCTTGTATATGGACGTTTGGTCCCGGAACGAAAGGATGACTTCACCTGGGAAAACAACCGCACCGCTTTCCGTGTCTACGGCCCTGCGTTGAAGGCCACCGGAGAGATCAGCAGCGGAATGGACTTTTGGGCGAAGCGGACCGAATCGCTGATTATCGACAAATGGTATCGCGACGACCTGGCTGGTGTAGCCTCCTATCATGAGGATCACGGCGAGGGACTCGATTTCTACAAGGTAGGCAGAACACTGGGCCTTGGAATGACTGCACCTGTCCATAACGACACCCTCTGCCTGGGGGACAACTTCGTCACAGCCGAGATCATCGACAACGGACCACTGCGCCTCACCTTTCTACTCACTTATGAACCCTATGCCGTGGGTGATAACACGGTGACAGAGAGGCGCATCATTTCGCTTGATGCCTATAGCCTCTTTAACAAGGTGACCCACTTTTTTGATACCGATCTGGAGAAACTGAGCGTGGTCACCGGCATCGTAACCGATGAGAGTGTGACACCAGTCACATTCGGTGACACGGATGGCATCATTGCCTATGAAACACCCGGAAACGAAGCAAACGGTACCATTTATACCGCAGTCATCCAGCCGGCGGGTTATGAAGCGGTTCAACTGTTCGACGGTCACTATGCCGGACTGAACAGCATCACACCGGGTTCATCCTATACCTCCTACGTGGGTGGGGGATGGAGCAAAGCCGGATTCGGCAGCTTCGATGAGTGGGTTGCTTTCCTGAAAACGGAAAAAGAGAAAATAGACCAACCTTTAATTATTGACATTCAATAAGATGCAAAAAGTAATCACTTTTGGCGAGATCATGTTGCGTCTTGCCACACCCGGATACCAGCGTTTCATCCAATCGAACAGCCTGAGCGCCACCTTTGGCGGCGGTGAGGCCAATGTGGCCGTTTCATTGGCCAATTATGGCATTCCGATGGAGTTCGTGACCCGTCTTCCACAAAACGATATCGCCGACTGGTGCATCTCTGACTTGCGCAAATACAACGTAGGCACAAACCAGATCCTCCGCGGTGGCGAAAGGGTGGGCATCTACTTCCTCGAAACGGGTGCAGTGGCACGACCCTCAAAGGTGGTCTACGACAGGGCACACTCCTCCATCGCCTCGGTGGAAAAAGGGATGTTTAACTGGCGGGAGATACTGAAGGATGCCACCTGGTTCCACTGGACCGGCATCACCCCGGCCTTGTCACAGGGTGCAGCCGACGCCTGTCTGGAGGCGATCCAAACCGCCAACGAGATGGGTGTCACCGTCTCGTGCGACCTCAACTATAGGAAGAACCTCTGGAAGTACGGAAAGAAGGCATCCGAGATCATGCCGGCACTGGTGGAGGGATGCGATGTGATCCTTGGCAACGAGGAAGATGCAGAGAAGGTGTTCGGCATCAAGCCGGAAGGGTTTGAGGTTGAACATACCGGTGGAGAGGTGGATGCCGCAGCTTTCGAATCGGTCTGCACACAACTGATGCAGCGGTTTCCCCGGGCAAAGAAGGTAATCATCACCTTGCGCGGTTCCATCAATGCCAACCACAACACTTGGGGCGGTTGCCTTTACTCTGACAAGCTCTACCAGTCGCGCCGCTATGACATCACACACATCGTAGACCGTGTGGGGGGTGGCGACTCCTTCATGGGAGGGTTGATCTATGGCTTGCTGAGATACAAGGATGACGACCAGCAGGCACTCGATTTCGCAGTGGCAGCATCCTGCCTCAAACACACCATTTACGGCGACTTCAACCTGGTCACAGCTTCCGAGGTGGAGACACTGATGAAGGGCGATGGCTCAGGCCGGGTGGTAAGATGATTCGAGGATTCACTGTCTTCTGACTACCAACCGATATTTACCTAAATAGAAACTGCTTAAAGCTTATCGCTTACAGCTAATAGCTAATTATCATGTCCAAATTTTCAAGACTTAAAGTATACCAGACAATCGAGGAGACCGGCATCGTCCCTGTCTTTTACCATGCCGATGCCGAAGTGGCAAGAAAGGTGGTGAAGGCATGCTACGAGGGCGGTATTCGCGCCTTCGAGTTTACCAACCGGGGCGATTTCGCCCACGAGGTGTTTGCCGAGCTGGTGAAATGGGCCGACAAGGAGTGCCCCGAGATGATCCTCGGTATCGGCTCCCTCGTGGATGCCCCTACCGCCGCGCTCTATATCCAGCTGGGAGCCAACTTCGTGGTAGGCCCGTTGCTGAATGCCGAGATCTTCAAAGTATGCAACCGCCGGCAGATCGCCTACTCACCCGGCTGTGCCACCACCAGCGAGATAGGCCTGGCACAGGAGCTGGGTGCCGAAATCGTGAAGGTGTTCCCCGGTGGCGATGTGGGAGGCCCCTCCTTCGTGAAAAACATCAAAGGCCCCATGCCCTGGACCAAGATCATGGTCACCGGAGGCGTGGAACCGACTGAAGAGAATCTCTCCGCCTGGTTCAAAGCGGGCGTCACCGCCGTGGGGATGGGTTCGAACCTGTTCCCCAAAGAGGTGATGAAAAACGGGGAGTGGGAGAAAATTACCGCATTGTGCCGGAGGAGTCTCTCAATCGTGAAAAATATAACACACACATAAACCAAATATCAGAAAAATTATGAGCAATTTACAACATGGAAATGCAAAGATGACCAACCAGCGATGGACAATCGTGGTCATGCTCTTTATGGCCACCACCGTCAACTACCTCGACAGGCAGGTACTCTCACTCACCTGGGCCGACTTTATCGCACCCGAGTTTCACTGGAGCAACAGTGACTACGGAACCATCACCGGACTCTTCTCCATTTTCTATGCCATCTCCATGCTATTCGCCGGAAAATTCGTGGACTGGATGGATACCAAGAAGGGATTCCTCTGGGCAATCGGTGTATGGTCCTTTGGCGCCATCATCCATGCTTTCTGCGGACTGCTTACCTCCGGCATCGTGGCAGGCGAGTGGACCACCAGTTTCCTGGGAGCCCGTGAGGCCATTGGCACCGTTGGCGATCTGTCGATGGTGGTCTCAGTAAGTGTTACCCTTTTCGTGTTTGCCCGACTGGTGCTGGCACTCGGTGAGGCAGGCAACTTCCCCGCCGCCATCAAGGCCACAGCCGAATACTTCCCAAAGAAAGACAGGGCGTATGCCACCAGCATCTTCAATTCGGGTGCCCAGATCGGGGCCCTGCTGGCACCCCTCACCATCCCCTTTATTGCCAAGGCATGGGGCTGGGAGATGGCTTTTATCGTCATCGGTGCCCTCGGCTTCATCTGGATGGGCTTCTGGGTCTTCATCTACCACAAGCCGGAACAAAACAAGAAAGTGAATGCACTGGAGTTGGCTTATATCAACCAGGATGACGCCACCGATGCCATTGAAGGAAGAGTTCAGGTTGATGCAGATGCCGGCAGGAAAGTATCCTTCAAAAAGGCATTCCAATACAAACAGACCTGGTCGTTTGCGGTGGGCAAATTTTTGACCGACGGAGTGTGGTGGTTCCTGCTTTTCTGGATCCCGGCATACCTGAGTGCTGTGTATGGGCTGGATTCCACCCAGAGCGCACCACATGTTTTCGTAGTATATGCCATCTCAATGATCTCCGTTTTTGCAGCCGGTTATTTTCCTGCTTACTTTATGAACAAGAAAAAGCTGGATCCCTACCAGGGACGGATGCGGGCCATGCTGCTCTTTGCCTTCTTCCCTCTGCTGATCCTCTTTGCCCAACCATTGGGAGGTCTGTCGGTATGGCTCCCGGTGATCATCATCGGTATCGCTGCCGCCGCACACCAGTCCTGGTCGGCCAACATCTTCACCACAGTGAGTGACATGTTCCCGAAACATGCGGTGGGTACGATCACCGGTATCGGCGGTATGGCCGGCGGTGTGGGCTCTTTCTTCATCAACAAGAGCTCCGGCATGCTGTTCGACCATACAGCGAATACCAACATGAAATTCCTGGGTTATGAAGGAATCGAATCCGGCTATTTCATCATCTTCATCTTCTGCGCCATCGCCTATCTACTGGGATGGACCATCATGAAGTCATTGGTGCCAAAGTACCAGCTGATTACTGATTTGTAATTCAGCGGGTTGAATAGACAACATAAAACAGGAGGAAAACAAGGTCATTTTCCTCCTGTTTTTTATCACACCTTTCATCAGAATATAAAAGCAAGAAACACTTTTCTCTTTTCAGACTATGCTTCTTATTGTCTCTGTAAAATTGAATTGCGCGTCAGCTTCCCCCAGGGTTTGAGCAGGTCGTCTGTCCAGTTGCCCTCCGCTTCGGCGCGGGGCAGCAGCATGGAGCAGGTCTCGTTCTTGTCGGAGACCGACCAGGCCACCCAGCTGATCTTGCGGCTCTCCATCCACTCCACCCAGCTCTCCCACTCCTCGGTACCGAGGCGTCCGTCGCCGTTGGCTTCCGAACCACCGCACTCCGACACGAAGACGGGAATCCCAGCCGCGATGGCCTCGTCGGTGCGGTCACGCAGCCAGGCCTCGTGGGTGGCTGCATAAAAGTGCATGGTGTACATGATGTTGGTCACATCCTGAATGGGATCTTCCGCCACCAGGTGGAGGTCCTGGTCCCAGTGGGGACTGCCCACCAGGATGATGTTGTCGGGGTCGATGGCACGGATCACACCGATCACCTCCTCCGAATAGGCTTTCACCTCCTCCCATTCAAAGTAGTCGGGTTCGTTCCATATCTCGTAGATCACGTTGGGATGCTCACCATATTTGGTGGCCATCTCGGTAAAGAATGCTTTCGCCTCCTCGAGGTATTTCTTGTGGGCATGGAAGTCGATGATCACATAGATGCCATTGTTGATGGCAGCCTCGATCACGGGCGTGATGCACTGCAGCGCAAACGCTGGGTTCTCCCGGTAGTTGTCCTCGATTTCCAATCCCATGGCGGCGCGCACCACCGTACAGTGCCAGTCCTCCTTCAGCCACTTCACCGCTCCCTCGTTGTAGAAGCGGGGCCAGAGGTTGTGCCACCCCAGGCTGGCACCGCGCAGCACCAGCGGTTCTCCCTGCGCATTACTGAGCTGGGTGCCGATCACCTGCAGCTGTCCGTGCTGCGCCACGACCGTGCTGTCGGCGGTCACATCACTCTTGTTGCCCTGTCCGTTGCTGCAGGAGATTACTGCCGACAACATCAGCAGCATGGTAACTATCATACTGTTTCTCTTCATATCTCTGTTTGTTAAATCATTAAACTATAACAAATTGATATTAATTGGTGAAAAAAAATTTAAAGTTGAGATACATCAATGTTTTGAGGGGTCCCATTTGTCCCCTGAAACGCAATCATAAATCCTGCTTGATCCGTTCGATCAGCTCCAGGCACATCCGGCTGTTGTGATAGGGACACTTCCAGAAGCCTGCCTTGTCGTTCACCCGGTCCTGCTCCCCTTCCGGCGAGACCGACCAGAACCACTCACCCTGCTCCCTGTCTACCAGCTGCTGCTTGATGAAATCCCAGCTGTTGCCTGTTTTGTTGAGCCACGCCTCCTCTCCCGACAGCTGCCAGGCATTGAAGAAGCCGACTACCGCCTCCGCCTGTGGCCACCAGTCGCACCGTTCATCACGGTGACCAGTGGACCAATCTCTTTCGTTGATCAGCGCTCCCCGGTTGTTCAATCCCTCCGTTGCCGCCTCGGCAATGCGGAGCGTGACCGGCTTCAGCTTGCGGAGCATTGCCTCGTCACCCAGTACACGGGCCGCCTCCTCCAGCAACCAGGATGCCTCGATGTCGTGCCCAAAAGAGTGGAGGGTCGATTTGCAGCGCCACTCCTCGTCGAAGAAGAGGTTGAGGTGCCCGCTCACCGGGTCGATAATCTTCTCCAGGAAGAGGTCGATCAGGTTCCTCAGCTGTCGCGCCAGGGTCTCATCCTTCCAGACGCGGTAGAGGTTGCTGTAAGCCTCCAGGATATGGAGGTGTGTGTTCATCGTCTTCTTCTCATTGGCATCCTTCTCACTCAGTCGCAGGTCCTCCAGTAGCTGCCAGTCGCGACTATAGGCCTCCAGGTAACCATTCTTCACGCTGTCGAAGCTATGCTGTTCAATGAGCCGGAACAACTTTTTGGCTTTGCTGAGTGCTTCTTCATCGCCGCTTGCCCGGTGGTACTCCGTGAGCGCATAGATGAAGAATGCCTGGCTGTAGATCTGTTTCTTCGTGTCGGCCGGTGTGCCGTCGGCATGTAGCATCCAGTAGGTACCACCAAAATGCGCATCAAAAAAGTGTGCGAAGAGGTATTCCTTGGCTCGCCGCGCTTCGGATAGGTACTGCTCCGACTGGAGCCGCAGGGCTGCCGACGAAAAGGTCCAAAGGATCCGTGCGTGGAGAATGCCCCCTTTCGGGGCATCGGCCACCAGCCGGTTCTCGCCAGTCATCCGGCCATGATAGCCACCCTGCTCATTGTCCCTCATCCTGTTCATCCAGAATGGAAGGATATTGCCGGTCAGTTCGTCACGCAGTTCCTGTTTCAACACACCAATTTCCATCGCTCATCTGTCTGTTAAAGAATCACTTCCACCTCACCCACGCTACCTGCTGGCAGGAGTGGTATCAAATTGCCATTTATCGGTTCGCCGTTCAGGGTGATAGCCTTCACCCCTTTCATCCGCTTCTCAGGGTTGTTCACGGTGATCTGGTAGGTCGCGCCGCGGAACCTGCGGGTCACCCGGTACTGTTCCCACTCAGGTGGAATGCAGGGTTCGATGACCAGCCCGTCATAGTCTGGACGTATGCCGAGGATATACTGGCTGATGGTATAAAAGTTCCAGGCCGCGGTACCGGTGAGCCAGGAGTTCTTGGCTTCACCCGGCCTGAAGGCATCCTTGCCGGCGATCATCTGGGCATAGACGTAGGGCTCCACCTTGTGCAGGTCGCTGATCGCCTCACTGTAGGAGGGACATATCTTGCGGAAGTACTCCCACGCCCGGTCACCCCGTCCCAGCACCGTTTCGCCGATGATGATCCAGGGGTTGTTGTGGCAGAAGATGCCCGCGTTCTCCTTGTATCCGGGAGGATAACTCGAGATCTCGCCATAGTCGATATAATATTGCGAATAGGCAGGATTGTTGAGCACAATGCCATGTTCGCAGTCGAGCCGCTCCTTCACCGCATCGAGTGCTTTCTCGGTCATCCCCTCCTCCAGTCCGATGCCGGCCATGCTGCACCAGCCGTTGGATTCGATGAAGATCTGTCCCTCAATGTTCTCCTTGGATCCGATCTTGTTGCCGAAATAGTCGTAGGCCCGCAGGAACCACTCGCCGTCCCAGCCATGCAGCTTGATGGCTTCCACCATCTGCTCCACATGGGTGCGTGCCCTTGCGGCCTCCTCCCGGTTGCCAATGCGGTCGCAAAGCGCCGCGTAATCGCGCCCTGAGACCACGAAGAGACCGGCGATCATCAGGCTTTCCGCCTTTGAGCCCTCGCTCCTGTTCTCGGTGGTCTGGAAACTCTCGTTGGGGTCGCTGGAGAAGCAGTTGAGGTTGAGGCAGTCGTTCCAGTCGGCACGCCCGATCAGGGGCAGTCCATGTGGCCCCAGATTGTCGATCACATGATCGAACGATACAGTCAGGTGGTCGAAGAGCGGCACCTCGGAACCCGGTTCGTTGTCGAATGGCACCGCCTCATCGAGGATTCCAAAGTCGCCCGTCTCCTTGATGTAGGCGGTGGTGCCGAGGATGAGCCAGAGCGGGTCGTCGTTGAAGCCGCCGCCGATCTCGTTGTTTCCTTTCTTGGTGAGAGGCTGGTACTGGTGATAACAGGAGCCGTCGGGGAACTGGGTGGAGGCAATGTCGATGATCCGCTCGCGGGCTCGTCCGGGGATCTGGTGTACGAAGCCGAGCAGGTCCTGGTTGGAGTCGCGGAAGCCCATGCCACGACCGATGCCGCTTTCGAAGTAGGAGGTGGAGCGGGAGAAGCAGAAGGTGATCATGCACTGGTACTGGTTCCAGATGTTGACCATCCTGTCCAGCTTCGCCTCACCCGTCTTCACATTGAAGTTGCCCAGCAGTTGATCCCAGTAGTCCCGGAGAGCTTTAAACGCATTGTCGGCCTTCTCCGCGCTGTCGAAGCGGGCAATCGTCTCTCTGGCCTTCGCTTTGTTGATGACACCACTGCGTTCCCATTTCTCCTCCGGTTCGTTTTCCACATAACCCAGCAGAAAGATCAGATCCTTGTTCTCGCCCGGTTCCAGTTCAATTTCGAGGTAGTGTGAGGCGATGGGCGACCAGCCATGTGCCACGCTGTTGCGGGGAGCTCCATCCCGTACCGCTTGCGGTTCATCGAAGCCGTTGTAGAGGCCGAAGAATGATTCACGGTCGGTATCAAAACCCTGCAGGGGCCGGTTCACCGAGTAGAAGGCATAGTGGTTGCGACGTTCACGGTATTCGGTCTTGTGGTAGATCACCGACCCGTCCACCTCCACCTCGCCGGTGGAGAAGTTGCGCTGGAAGTTCTCCATGTCGGTGGCCGCGTTCCAGAGGCACCACTCGGCGAAGGAGAAGAGCTGTACTCTTTTTGTTGCGCGGCTGTTGTTGCGCAACGTCATCTTTTGCACCTCCGCCTGGGTATGCAGGGGCACAAAGAAGAGCAGCTCCGCCTCCAGACCGTTTTTGGTTCCGCTGATGCGTGTATACCCCATACCATGGCGGCACTCGTAATGCTCCAGCTCCGTCTTGCAAGGCTTCCAGCCGGGACTCCAGATGGTCTCTCCCTCCCGGATATAGAAGTAACGCCCACCACTGTCCATCGGCACGTTGTTGTAGCGATAACGGGTGATGCGGCGAAAACGGGCATCTTTGTAAAAGGAGTAGCCTCCTGCCGTGTTCGATATCAGGCTGAAGAAATCCTCATTGCCCAGGTAGTTGATCCAGGGCCAGGGAGTGCGGGGATTGGTGATCACATACTCCCGTTGTACATCGTCGAAAAAACCATATTGCATGATCGGAATCTTATTGTTTAAAAATGCTTACTTCATTTTTGCAGCTGCTCTCTTCACTTCCAACTCTTCGTAGTTCTCCTTCACTTTTTTGTCGGAGAGCGGGTAGAAGTACATCCCTATGAATGCCAGGAGACAGCAGGCAGCAGGCAGCAGCGAAATCATAAACCGTTCACCCCATATTGTCTCTGCACTCTGCTGCAACGCGTCAGGCACATACTTGAAGTAGGCCAGCATCCAGCCGCTCAGGGCGGCACCGATGGCCCATCCCAGTTTTTGCGACATGGAGGAGGAGGAGAAGATGAGACCACTGGCGCGGCGACCGGTGGTTAGCTCCTGATGGTCCACGATATCGGAAAACATGGACCAGAGAAGAGGCAATACATAACCGGCGAAGATCGAGATAGAGAATTGCAGGATCAGAATCCAGGTGATGTTGTTGGGGATGTAGAAAAAGGCGGTACTCAGGATGCCTGCCATCAGGATGGCAATCATATAGGTTCTCCGTTTGCCGAAACGTGCCGAGAGGGAGGGTGCGAGTATCACACCCAATAGGTTGGCCGCCTGTCCCACCAGAAAATAGATGGTGGTCATGTCCCACCCGGTACCGGCCATGCGATAACCGGCTTGTACGTAGTCGCGGAAGTAGTAAATGGCCACGCTGTCGCGGATGGCATTGAAGAGCAGCGCTGCGAGGCCCGTGGCCACCAGGATCCACCAGGGTGCATTATTAAACAAATTCTTCAGGTCTTGCTTTACCGATGCATCCACCTCGTTCTCAATCTGCACCACCCGCTCTTTGGTCCAGGAGAAGCAGAGCAGGAAGAGCACCACGCAGATCACACCGATGGCACCCACACCCAACACCCATCCTATGGGGTTGGTGCTTACCGATGTCTCTGCCACGGCTGTTGTCACAGCTGCGACATCGCCGCCGAAGTTCTTAGCGAAGAAGTCGATCAGCGGTTGCAGCAGCATGAAGGTGACGAAGCTGCCGATGAAGGCGAACGCCATGCGATAGGAGGAGAGGGTGTTCCGGTCGCGCGGGTCGGACGAGATGACTGCCAACAGGGAGGCGTAGGGCACGTTGACCAGCGTGTAGACCAGCATCATCATCGAATAGGTGATATAGGCGTAGACCAACTTCCCCGTCTGTCCGAAGTCAGGCACATAGAAGGTGATGACGCCCATCACCGCAAAGGGAAAGGCAAACCAGATCAGGTAGGGGCGGTATTTCCCCCAGCGTGTCCTGGTGCGGTCGCTCATGATGCCTACCAGCAGGTCGGTGAGTGAGTCCCAAAGCCGGGCTACCAGAAACATGGTACCGGCAGCGGCGGCAGTGATGCCGAACACATCGGTATAGAAAAAGAGGGAGTACATCCCGAAAATCTTCCAGAACATGGATGAGGCGGCTTCGCCAAATCCATAGCCAATTTTTTCCTTTAAGGTGATCATCTGTTTTTCATTTTTTTGGGTGGAATCACACCCGTTGTGAATCAATGGTGTTGAGGATCGCCAGGTTCCTGTCGATCTGTTTTTTCAATGTCCTGACCGACGCACCCGAGGTGAGTCCGTCTTCCGGGGTGTGGAGGCAGTAATCCACCAGTTGTTCCAGGGTGCTGGTGGCCACATGCATCCGTGTATCCGACGAGGCATAGTAGATGAAGACCCTGCCATCCTCATGGGCGATCCAGCCATTGCTGAAAAGCACGTTGGAGACATCGCCCACCCGCTCCTCTCCTTCGGGTGCCATGAAGTAACCGCCCGGGGAGGCAATCAGCTTCGAGGGGTCATCGAGGGAAGTCATATACAAATATAACACATATCTCAGACCCGCGGCACAGGCGCGCACACCGTGCGCCAGATGGAGCCATCCCTGCGTTGTTTTAATGGGCGCCGGCCCCTCGCCGTTCTTCACCTCCTTGATTGTGTGATAGTAGCGGCGGTCAATGATTTTCTCCTCCATGACGACAGCCTGTGTCATGTCATCGATGAGTGCCCAGCCGATGCCCTGTCCGTTGCCGGCATCGATGAAGCCATCCTGGGGACGGGTGTAGAGGGCATACTTTCCTTTCACAAACTCGGGGTGTAACACCACGTTACGCTGTTGGCTGGTGGAGACCAGGTCTGGCAGACGTTCCCAGGTCATCAGATCTTTCGTGCGGACGATGCCTGCAGAGGCTTTTGCCTTGGAGAGATCGCCCGGTGCGGCAGTCTCATCGAAGCGCTCGACACAGAAGATGCCATAGATCCAGCCATCCTCGTGGGCGGTAAGCCGCATGTCGTACATGTTGGTGGCAGGATCATCCGTCTCTGGGATCTCCACCGGGTAATCCCAAAAGCGGAAGTTGTCGGTGCCATTGGGGCTCTCGGCGATGGCGAAGAAGGATTTGCGGTCGGCGCCCTCCACCCGCACCATCATCAGGTAGCGGCCGTTCCATCGGATGGCGCCGGCGTTCATGGTGGCGTTCATGCCGATACGTTCCATCAGCAGCGAGTTGCTCTCCTCGCTGAAGTCGTACCGCCAGTGTAGGGGCGTATGGGCTGCGGTGAGCACCGGATAGCGGTAGCGGCGATACCAGCCGTTACCACCCTCCATCGGTTCATTCTTTCTGGAGAGAAGGCTCTCATGCTTCTTCATCATCTCTTTGATCTGTTGCTTATATGACTTCATGATTGTTACGCTTATGTTGTTAATGATACAGGTTTTGGATGTC
Source organism: Bacteroidota bacterium (assembly GCA_023399295.1). Lineage (GTDB taxonomy): Bacteria > Bacteroidota > Bacteroidia > Bacteroidales > Dysgonomonadaceae > Proteiniphilum. The sequence goes on along the minus strand of JAEWQF010000013.1, from coordinate 9,332 downwards.
TTTGCCGAAGAGGGTTTTGGGATGCGTGTAGAAGGTGACGAAATCGTCGGCCGAGCATTGTCCCGGGTAGGGTGCATAGTAGTGGTCGGGGCGCTCGCGGGCGTTGCGCCACACCAGCACATAACTCACCGGATAGCAATCCAGCACGGGGAAGAGCACCGTTGTCCACCAGTCGGCAATGGGTATCGCCTCCAGCCCCGTCTCGGTCAAGGCAATCGGCTTGCCGCGCTGCTGACCCTCCTCAGCCATAAAAGAGAGGATGGTATGGAGCGAGGATTGATAGGCATCGATCCCCTCTTCGTTGTTACGGTGGTAGCCATCCAGACCCAGCAAATCCACATACTCATCACCGGGATATCGTTCCATATAGATCGCACCGGCTCCCTGCAAGTCGGGGGAGTAGGCGTAAAGCAGGTTGTCCACCCCGGCATTGTCGAAGTGACTGCGGGTCATCTCCCAGAGGGCGGTGTACTCCTCCACGCTGCAGCGCTCCTTGCCCCACCAGAACCAGCTTCCGGTATGCTCGTGCCAGGGGCGGAAGAGCACCGGCACCTTCGTTCCCTCTTCGGTGGTGAGGGTGTTGAAGAAGGCGACTGCCTTGTCGAGCCAGCCCAGGAAAAGGTCATGCTTCTCTCCACCCGGCAGGATGGCGGGCACCACATCGTCGCGACCCACATCCCATGAGTCGCCACCGGTAAGTGGGTTATCGGCATGCCAGCTGACGGTGATCATCCCTCCCCTTTCGTAGTGACGGATCATCTCCTCCCGTATGATGGCAAAGGCCACATTGTCTATGTTCTTCTCGCTATCGTTTTCAATCTTCCCGATGTCGAAACCCATCACGGCAGGATAGTCGCCCGTGACGCTCTGTACGTCCGAACGGCCGCTGTCGCCCTCCCAGGTAACGCCATAGAGCGGGTCATCCTGGTGTCCGAACATAAAACCGTCCGCAGCAATCGTCTTCAGGTTGGACAACAGCATCTCCGTCTCCGTCGTTCTTTGCAGTCGACTCACCTCTTCCGTTTTGCCCGATGTTTTTCTCTCCACACAGGATATGCCGGCAAGCAGTATGGCTGAGAGCAATAAACCCGTTGTCATTGTTCTTTTCTTCATATGCATCTCTTATTTCAGGTCAGGTAATTCATCGCGTGTGAGCACATAGGTCTGTGCCAGGGCAACTTCCCACCAGCTGATGGGTGCATGCTGATGGGTCTTCAACTGGAACGCTTCGCTACCGGGATCGAGTGTGCGCTCATAATCGTACCAGGGCATAAACCAGATCCATCTGGCGCCGGCATTCCATTGTGTCGGGATGGCAGCCACACTGCCACACTCACTCAGCGCGACCGGTTTGCCGGGATAACGTTGTTGCAGTGTGGTGTATTCATTTCCGATGGTGGTGGCTGCCTGCTGATTGTATAGATCCCTGCCCACGACATCCACACAGTCGGCACCCGGGAACCAGTCGGCATCGCTCATCTGCGAGGTCCAGACCCAAATCAGGTTGTCCAGACCGTGGTGAACTGTCATCCGGTCGAACATCAGTCGCCAGAGTTTTTTAAAAGGCTCCGCACCACCGGCACCCCACCAGAACCAGGCGGTACCACCAGGGTAGGCACCGATGTTGCCTGCCGCTTCATGCAGCGGGCGCCAGATAACCGGTATATTTTTCTCTTTCAGTAATTTCAGGTATCCGGATAGCTTGTCGATATCGGCGATCATCCTTTGGTACTCCTCCGAAGCGGGATCATCCACTTTTCGCACATCGAAGAGCGTCTCTTCCGGCTTGCTGCCCCAATAGAAGGCATACCTGCCCTCCTCACCGCTGTTGGCCGGCACGTTCCAGTGCCAGGATGCCGCCACCACACCCCCGCTGTTCCACCATGTCTCCACCACGGTGGTCTTGCCGTAATCGATCCAGTTGGCTGGTGATGATTGCAGATGGACATAGTCGAAGCAATTGATTGCCGGCCACTTGCCGGTATGCTGGTGTACCCACTCCGCCTCGTTGGTGTTCCAGGCCACGTGGGCCATGGTACCGGAGAGGGTTGCCTTGCCCTCCTGTTCTTTCAGGAACAGCAGCAGCTTCTCCGCCTGTGGTGAGAGACCCTCACGCGGTGGTGCGGGTGAACGGGTTTTGAAGGTGATTCGGATCTCAGAGGGGTTGGAAAGTCCTGTGGGACCTTTCACCGTATGTGCCGGAAGCAGAAGCGTGTAGTCGGTAGTTGCCAGCAGCGGTGGAACCGTCATTTTCAGTTCTCCCCCGGATCCTCGCCAGAGGTTGGTAACCTGCTGTCCATTGAGCGTGATCAGCGATGCAGGGGCAAGTGTCACGTTTACATTGAAGCGAAGTGTGATCTCGGTGATTCCCTCCGCCACATCGGTCTGGCCGTTGGCAGGATCACTGGAGACCAATTGTGGCGGGTCGCCCACAGGCGGTTCCTCTCCGCCTTCCGAGCAGGAAAACAGCAGCAACAGCGTCAGCAATTGCAACAGCAATAGGCGGTAACGTGGAGCATTTCTATCTGGTCTCTTCATCACACTTGTCTTATCATCTTCATAAACAGGAAGTTCACTCACTGAATCCATCCTCTTACTGGTAGCTGGTAATGTTCTTTTCACCGGTGATCACCTTCCCTTCCACCTTGGTGGTAAAGAGGTTGGTCAGTACATCCTCGCTCAACACCGTTTCGGGATTAAAATCGGGAGAAACCATATACTGCAGCAGTGCGCGCCGGTATTGTCTCCCTTCGGGTTTGTCGGCGATCGCCTCCAGGTCGCACAAGTTCACCAGCAGCTTCCCTTCGCCGGAGCGTGCCTCAAGGAGCAGGCCCAGCTTGTGGTTGCGTTCGATGTTGTCGATCACCTGAATCAACGGCTTGTACTCGTGGGGTGTCCGGTCCAGGATGAGGGGTCGTGCATGCTTCACAATAATCCACCATTGCCAGTTGCTGTGCATCTCGGTGGGGAACTCTCGGAAAAGGGGGTGCGCAGGATTGGTCAATATGGAGAGGGTACCGGGTGATACCTCCCGTCCCACGCTCTCCGAGATGCCTTTGAACATCGCATAGTTCCAATAATCGGGAGTAAACGAGCCTCCCACTGAATTTCCGGCTATCGCAGCATGGTTGGGGGAGTACAACACCTTCCTGCCCTGCTTCAACAACGCCAGTGCATGTTGCAGCGAGGTGGTTTGTTCAATTTCAGGATATGTCGGTTCCTCCTTCTCGGGGTAGACCCACAGCGGGTAACGATTGATGTGTGACCCCACTTCCAGCACCAACAGAAGTTGCACGGCACGATCGACCGACTGCAATGAGGCGTTGATCCTGCCCACCTCCGTCAGTGAGCCCTGAGCCACTTCCACACCGGAGATCGTTCCAGAGGCCAGCACTCCTTCGCTGTTCCCGTCACGAAGGCTCCATCTCATCTCCTCACCTCTGATCGGTTCAGCAGACCAATTGCTGATCAACAGCCGTGCTGTGAGAGTGTCTCCGTTGCTCCAGCAGTAACGGGGCATCACCGCCAATGGAACGATGCGGTCAGAAAACTCACGGAACGCTTCGGGAGTGATTGCACCCTTGCTATCCATGAATGCATCCAGCAGTCCGACATAGGCACTTCCCTGCCCGGGATAATCCTGCAGATCGAGCAGTTGGAATCCCCCGAAGCCGGGTGTACGAAGGCACATCTCGATATCCGCCTTGTAGCAGAGGGCAGCGAAACGACCGGTGGCACGGTGAAAATCGGCGGCCTGATCGGCCATCCCCTTCTCCAGTAGGCGCTGCCGGAAGATCTCCATGTTGTAGGGGTACAACACCCCTTTGTATTTCCTGATCTCATCGTAGTCGGGGTATACCTGGAATTGACCGTTCTCATGGCTGATGACCGGCACGCCACTCGCTTCCACCGCCTTGTTGAAGGTACGCTCCGTGGAGGGATAGGTGCCGTTCAGGTATCCTCCCTCCATCGCATCGGCAAAAGAGAAGGTAGACCTGGCGTGCATCGAATAGTCGTCAGAACCCACCTGGCCTCCCACCCTGCAGGCAACGAAGTAATCCTCACCCGACTGAGGTCCCGCCGTGCCCAGGAAATTGTTGGATCCATAGGCGTAGAGGCGGCGGTTGTCACCACCCCTGAACCTCTCCACCAGCCAGCGCATGCAATCGATGTCACCACCCAGCTCGTTTCCCAGGGCCATCATCACGAATGAGGGATTGTTGCCATACACGTTGAGCAACTCCTCCCCCTCCTGTATCAGGAAGCGGTTGAGCGAATGATTCGCTGCATCCATCGTACCCCAGTAGGGCAGTTCGGCCTGGATGTAGATTCCCTCCTCGTTGGCAGCCTCAAAAGCGGCCTGGGGCGGTGTCCAGGAATGAAAACGGTAGTGGTTGATCCCATACTCCTTTGCGATGCGCATCTGCCTCTTCCACTCCTCCTTCTCCATGGAAGGATAGCCGGTGAGGGGGAAGACTGCGGCATCGTTCTTTCCTCTTAAAAAAGTCCTCAACGAATTGATGCGGAATTGGGTACCTTCGGTTGTAAAGTGGCGCAATCCGATGTCAAGGGTAAACAGATCTTTCCTGTCGCGGAATGAGAGCTCGAAATGTACCTTGTAAAGTGCCGGATCGAACTCGCTCCACAGGAGTTGCTCCTTGCCGGTATCGATCTTGAAATTGCAGCTGTTGTTCCCTTTTACGAGGGCCAGCGTAATCCTCTGTTCGGGAATTGAACCGCGTCTGTCGGTGTTCCAGGCATCACCGCGCACGATGAGTTGTGCCTCTCCGTTTTCGGGCGAATGGATCAGTGCCTTGACCTGTGCCGTGCGCGATGTGATATCGGGATAAAGCTGCAGCGCTTCGATCAAGAGCCCCTCGTTGGCTTCCAGCCCGAACCGCCCGATGATGCCGTTCCAGTTGGTCTGGGTGGCATCGCTCCAGGCATGTGATCCATGTATCCCGGCAGGAACAGAAGCGGGGCTGTTGTCAATCCGGATCGACAGCATGTGCTTCCCTGGGGACAACCGACCGAGGGTGTATACTTGCGGTGAGAGGATCAATGAACTGCTGCCCACACTGTCGCCATCGACCCAAAGCGTGGAAGGTTTGGTGCGTTCCATGATGAGCCGCCACTCCTTGTGTGCCGAGGATGCGGGAATCTCCACCTCGCGGTTGTAGGTGATGCTGCCTTCGTAGGGATGCAACCGTGTCAGTCGACCTGTGGTGAGGGTGTCGCTGTTGCGTGGTGCCAGGCGACTCTCGTCGACACTACCCGGCAGGCGGATCTGACCAAGAGCGGTTGTCCAGGCTCCCTCCAGGGAGATAAACTCCCTTTCTTCAAAGGCGGTATCATCCTCACCACAGCCGATCAGCAGGCATACAACAGACCATAAAATGATTTTTCGAATCATTTTTTTTACTATTAAGCGCCTGTTTTGAAACCGGCACTGACTATTCAGAGAAGCTTCCTGAACCGGTCACTTGTATTGGCCGGTTCAGAAAGTCTCAGACTCATAAATTCTATTCGATGGTAATCTTCTTCAATTTACAATCCTGGCCCTGCACAATGAGACAGTAGCCCCAATCGATGTACTCTCTGAGGTTGGCTGCTATCGTGGCATCGATCGGCAGGGTGATCACGTTGCTACTCCAGACCGCACTGTTGGTCGCATCAATGGAGATATCACCGTAGATGCGTTCCCAGTGGCCGTTGAAGAACTGAACCTTGGGTTCGGGACCGTAGGAATCGACATAGATCCGCAGCGTCATACCTGCCTTGACCCCTGCATCGAGGAAAATGGAGGGTGGTTTCACCTCGTAGTTGATGCTCCAGGCGCCCAAGTCTACCTCACCGGTCCAGACTGTTTTCTCCAGGGGTATCTGGTATTTGATCGAGATCTTCGAGATGATCCAGTCGGAACCCTGCAGCACGATGCCGTTGTTGTCACGGAAGCGTTGCACCAGCTCGGGTGTCAGCGTGAGCTCGATCTCTTTCGCATCCTTGCCGCCAGCATTGTCGGTAGTGAGATAGGCGCCGCCCAGCTCGGGGAAGAAGATGCCGTCGTTGCTCCAGTTGCCGTCGTTGAACTGTACCTGTCCCCACGCCTCTTTCTGGGCGAAGTAGATCTTCATCTTGGCATCGGCGGGGATATCCCTATCAAACTCGCTGGCCGGGATCATAACACGGGGATCGCTCCAGTTGCCCAGGTCGGTGAGCGTGTTGAAGATCACGATCTCCACATCGGTGGCCGGGACAAAGGCGATGCTGTAGATGATCTCGCCGTTGGAGGAGATCAGCTTCACCTTGCTGTTGGCATTGGCCAGCTGCGGTATCTCAAAGTAGAGCAGATTGTTGTTGATGATGTACTGCACAGCCGTTCCATCTACCTCTACTCCCGTCAGCTTGTCACCGTTGGTGATGCCGATCGACATCACGGTGCCTCCCTTGTTGGGCTCATCCTCCTCACCCGGCAACACCGGGAAGTAGGCAAACTGAGGCGCTTCAATGGTGAGCGACGCGATCTCCACGCTTTCACCGTTGGCCATGAAGAGGGTCAGGATACCACTCTCCACGTTCATCGTCGGCATGGCAACCGTCAGGCTGGCGGGTGAACCGCTGCTCACCTCCACCTCGGCACCACCGGTGAACTGTACCCTGGCTACCAGATCGAGATCCTCACCGGTGATCACCACATTGTCACCCAATGGGACCGTGCTGTTCTCATAGGCTGTGAAGGTAGGCTTGAGTGTTTCGATGGCCACTTCGACCGAGACACCGCTGCCGGTGTTGAGCAGCAAGTTGCCACTGGTAGCCGCGTCGGGCATCGTCACTGTTACCTCTGTAGCTGACTGGCTTACAGGTTCCACATCTTCCGCCACACCGGGGAAGGTGAGAGAGGTGACAAGCTCCATGTTCAACCCTTTCAGGGTGATCAGGTCACCTGCGCGCAGATCCACTGCCGGAGTGGCTACCACGTTGGCAGGCAGCGCCAGGCCGATGTTGGCAATGGCCACCTCCACGCCTGATGCGGGAAGAACGATCACTACACCATCGGTCATGTTGGCAGGCAGGGTGAAGCGTATCGACTCTCCCGCCTCGGTTTCAATCACATCAAACGGGACCTCATCACCATTGGGCATGAGCAGAGTGACCACCAGATCAAAATCCGATCCGGCAATCTCAATCACCTCACCCGGCTTCTTGCCGGTCAGGTCGGCAGGTGCTGTTACGGAGGGAAGTACTACCTCCACCTCGCTGTCGGAATAGAGCTCGATAGGCATCTCTTCCGCATTGGAGAGGATGATTTTGCCGCTCTGTGCCTCTGCGGGCACTGTCACCTGCAGCTTCTTGCGTGTCTGTCCCGGCAGGAAGGCAGCAGCCTCCACTGCCACGTTGTCGACAAAGATCACCCGTTTGATCAGGTTGAGGTAGTCTCCCTCGATGGTGAGTGTCTCACCCGCCTTCACCTTCAGGGGCGATACCTTGCTGATGGAAATCGGTTCAGAGAAGGTGAGCGGTGTGCGTGTCTGGATCTCACCGCTGGTGGTGACCAGCGTCAAAATGCCTACACCGGCCTCTTGCGGGATCATCACCTTGATCTCCCGTTCGTTTACGGTGATGATGTCGGTCACCTGCACGGTACCGCCGGTCACGCCGGGGAAGATCACCGCGGTGACCTCTCCCAGGTTCTGTCCGATGAAACGGAGTTCCCCGCCACGCAGTGCGGGGGAGGGTCCGAACGATTGCAGCAGGGGATCGTTGTTCATCTCCTCCTTATCACAGGATGGCAACAGCAGGATGCTGCCCATTAACAGCATGAGGAGTGCCATGCCGGACCATCTGTTTTTTCTAGTAAGTATATTTTTCATATTCATTTGATTTTATTCGTTCGGAACAACTCGGATATTGTCGATGCAGATGTAAGGGGTACATGCGGTACCGGGGATCCCTCCATTGTAGACGAAGAAGGTAAGTCCTCCATAGTTTCCCTTGGGTGCCATCTCCAGCGAACCGCCGGCGTGATCGTACTTGAACTCGGTAAGGGGCACCGAAACGGTCTCCCATCCATCGGTCACGTAGCTGCCGCTGCTCTCCCAGGGTCTCCAGAGACCACGCGACGTGGTGCCGTCGGAGATGTAACCGTTGGTATCCCTGGTGGACCAGGGGGTAAAGATCATCTGCAGTGCCAGTGAGGACCATGGCTGCGTCACGTTCACCTCGAACTTGAGGGTGGAGTTGGCCGGGTCGGAGGGGAAGAGGTCTCCCTGAGGACGTCCGTTGGCCGAACCCCAGAGGTTGAACGAGAAGTCATCCTCGGCCCAGTCGACGGTCGGATCACCATCGAGCGAACCGGTGAAGTAGACATAGTTGCCGCTGATCCCTTCCGGATCGCTGTTCTTGATCTTGCCGGCGCGCCATCCTCCGGCGGCGTTGGTGTTATCCCAGTCGAGGATCATACCGCGGTCGTCACGGAACTGGAACTTCGAGCGAGCAGTACCATAGATCGACTTCACATTGAGGTAACCCTTCTGTGCTCCCTCGGGTATGCGGAAGGTGACCTTGGTCTTCTCGATGCTGATGATCTCGGTGACAGGGATGTTGCCTGCCATTGAAATGGTGAGCGGCACGTTGGGATCGTCGATGAAGTAATCACCATAGAGGATGGCCACGTGTCCGTCGTGCGCGTACTCATTCGAGATGCGCGAAACCACCGGGCCAGGCACCTGTACACCAAAATCATAGGTGACGGTGTCGTTCCCCCTGGTAATCATATAAATCTTGTCGGTGACCACCCCGGGGATCTCCTTTGGGATGGTGACAAAGAGGTTGTTGTCGGTGATGAAGCTGGAGTTGAGGATCGCTTTCTTGTCGTTGAACCACATCTCACGGATGCTGGTCAGATTCTTCCCCACCAGCACGATGCTGTTGTCCATGAAAGCTTTCACCAACAGCGAGTCAGCTGATTCAGGAGCCGGAACTCTCACGTAGTATATCTCAGGTATTCCTTCGGTCAGCTCGAACTTGTCGGGGTTGTCGTCGCACGACTGCACTCCGAAGGTGAAGAGGGCGATCAGCAGCAGTAGCAGCGACCATCCAATTTTATTTGTATCTATCTTTTTCATATGATGTATCTCCTCTTGTTTAATATTGAATGGTCGACAGGTCAAACTCTACCGGATCCAACAGCAGGTTGGGGTTCATGGTCAGATCAGTGTCCGGGAAGGGCAGCTGGAAATGCGCGTCGGTCACGTTGGGAGCCGCTGCACCAGTATCATAGTAGGTTACCTCCGTATCGAGGATACCGGTTTCGTAATAACCACCCAGTCCGA
>JAEWQF010000007.1 GCA_023399295.1 Bacteroidota bacterium | reverse complement strand
ACGGTGAGGATCACCGTCTTGATGATGTTGTAGAGGATATTTTTCTTGTTGGAGAGCGTTTCGGGATTCTGCCGCCAGATGCCATAGGAGAGGAAATGCAGCAGCTCCTTCATCCGGATCTTCATCCGTTCGAACCTGCCCGGTTTCTCCTCCTCATCATAGTCGCGTTGCTTCCTTCTTTTAGCCATCCCCCCGAATCAGTTACATAAAAAAGCAGCCGGTCTGTAAGCCGGGTTCTGTACCCCGTATATGACGGGGTGTCTGTCATTTATCTGGGAACGGGCGTCACCACCCGCCTCTAGCGGCCTACCCCCCGGCATCGGGCGAGCAACCCTACCTATCCGGTATACATGGCCTTGCAACCCATAATGCGTACGGCACACCCTGTTGCCAGGGCACCCGGTGGGCTCTTACCCCGCCTTTTCACCCTTACCCCTGTCGAAACAGGGGCGGTTGTTTTCTGTTACGCTGATCTGCCCTCACGAACAGCTTCCCGTTAGGAAGTATGGTGCTCTGCGTTGCCCGGACTTTCCTCTGCGACAACGGATGTCGCAGCGACAAACCGACCTGCTGCAACTGCAAAAATAATCATAAGTTGTGATTTATCATCACCCGGCACTCTTTTTCGCTCACATCACCCATGAATTTTACTCATTTTCAAGCAATAAGGATCAATCAAGCGAAAGCTTCCCACCATTTACATTTCAGTATGCCGAAAAATGACAAGAATCATGCAACATGGCCCGGAACAGCTGGCGGCAGATCAATCATTCATTCAAATGAAAAAAAGGTTAGAAAAAGAAAACTTCTCTCAGATCTGTCTGTTTATATCACTGAATTCATGTTTCATATGGCATCAATATTGCCCAATATCCAACTGACAATGTGATGGACATATGCAATCCGAGTCACTGTTCTTTCCGGGTTGCTTAATTCTTTATTCTTTTCAATATGCGTACAAACGGAGTGATGATGCAATACTTTGAGTGGTACCTCCCCGACGACGGGAGCCTCTGGAACCGGCTCAGGGAGGATGCCACCCATCTGAGGGAGATTGGAGTTACAGCTGTCTGGATACCTCCCTGTTACAAAGGAACCGGATCGAATGATGTGGGTTATGGCGCCTACGATCTCTACGACCTGGGTGAGTTCGACCAGAAGGGAACCGTACGCACCAAGTACGGCACCAAAGAGGAGCTGCAAGCCTGTATCGGTGCGCTCCACGACAATGGCATTGCCGTCTATGCCGACGTGGTACTCAACCACAAGGCAGGGGGCGATGAGCTGCAGACCTTCACCGTGGTGGAGGTAGACCCGCATGACCGCAACAAGGGGATCACCGATCCCTATGAGATAGAGGGATACACCCGTTTTACCTTCCCGGGTCGCAATGGCACCTATTCCGCGTTTCAATGGAGCTGGGAGCACTTCTCAGCCACCGACTACAACCACCGCGACAACAAGGATGCGATCTATGTGATCCAGGGAGAGAACAAGGGCATCGACCCGGAGGATCGGTCGGTAAGCCAGGAGTTTGCCAACTTCGATTACCTGATGTTCACCGACATCGACTACAAGCACCCCGACGTGCAGGAGGAAACCAAGCGGTGGATCAGCTGGTTTATCCGGGAGACAGGTGTCGATGGCATCCGCCTCGATGCCATCAAGCACATCAACGACTGGTTCGTCAAAGAGCTGGTAGATCATGTGCGGGGCGAATTCGGAGAGGAGTTTTACGTGGTGGGTGAGTATTGGTATTACGATGAGATGGCCATTGATGAATACCTGCACAACGTGGACTACAAGATCGACCTGTTCGATGTGGCCCTCCACTTCAATTTCAAGCAGTGTGCAGTGGACGGACCGGGGTATGACATGCGCAAGCTCTTCGAGAGCAGTGTCCTCAGTCGCTTTCCCCTCTCCACGGTACCCTTCGTGGACAACCACGATTCACAGCCGGGCAGCCACCTGGAGTCGTTCGTGGAGGGATGGTTCAAACCACTGGCCTACGCACTGATCCTGCTGCGGAGAGATGGCTATCCCTGCATTTTCCTGGGAGACTACTACGGTACGGGTGGAGAACACCCGCAACCGGGCATGCAGTGGATCATCGACCAATTGCTGGATGTGCGGCGCGACTTCGCCTATGGTGAACAGGATGACTACTTCGACCATGAGCATGTGGTGGGGTGGATCCGTCGTGGCGATGAGCACCATCCCGACGGATGTGTGGTGATCATGAGCAATGCGGAGGGAGGTGTGAAGCCGATGTTCGTCGGTACCGACTACACCGGAACAGCCTGGATAGATAAGCTGGGACACCATCAGGATGAGGTGATCATCGGTGAAGACGGACGGGGTTGGTTTCCGGTTGGCGACGGCTCTGTTTCGGTTTATCTGAAAAAAGTATAGAGATTGGAGGTAAAGGTTCTCTTTAGATACAAACTATTTGTCAAACGCATCCTCTCATTTTTTTTAAGCGGCAGACATTCTTAAGCTCCTGGTTTGATATTTTGTGCACCTCAATGGTACATTGTGCCTTTACTCGTTCTGGACACATTATACCGTGTAACGCGAAAACGCCTGCATAAACGACGCGTAGTAGGTCTTCGATACCGGTATATCCGGTGTCTGCTCCTCATCCAGCTCCAGCATGATCCCCCCACTCACCTTTTTCAATATCTTCACCTTGTCCATATTGACCATGTAGGAACGATGACAGCGCACCAGGGAGGTGCCAGTGAGGTGCTCCTCGAGTCGCTTGAGCGAGTTGCGCAGCAAGTAGTGTGATCGCAGCGACTTGTTGAGGTAATGAATGGTGGTATAATTGTCGGCTGATTCAATGTAGAGGAGGTTCTTTGTTGCGATCGAGATCTTGAGCTCATCCTTTTCGTCCCGGAAGGCAATCATCATTTTCGTGGATGCCTCCGCTTCATTCTCCTTTCCCATGTGCTCCAGCAGGGCACTCTTCTCTTTCCACGAGAAGTAGAGCCAGGAGATTGCATAAGGCAACAACAGCACCAGGGTCGTATTGTAGAGACTCTGCCGGAAGCTCTCCGAGATGTCGCGGATCACGCCGTCCTTGGGGAAGAACTGTGTGAAAAGGGTGTAGAAGATCGACATTGCGGCGATCTCTGCCAGGATCCAGAAACCATAGTGCCAGTACAGGATATCGTGCCGTTTGGAACGGTAGACAAGGATCACCCGGCTGACGACCACCACCAACATGCCGGTGAGGATGATCAGGCTGGAGAAAGCGAAGTACTTGACATCGGAAACGCCCAGATACCAGTTGCGGGAACCAAAAGGCTGGAAGAGATTGATGAACAGCAGGGCAAAGAGTGCCGTGAACAGGATCATGGTGATGCTGTTCTTCTTCTCGTAGAGATAGGACGGGATCTTTTCGTTCATCGTGACTGTCAAGATGTGTAGGTACATGCAAAAGTAGCGGTTTATGAATGAGAAAACAAAAGAATCTATTTTTGGATGCGCTTTTTTTACCCCTCCATCTCAATTTTCACCCCAAATAACCGACTTTGTCCCCTTCCTACGTTGTTGTTCCCTTTCAATTGCAGAATCGGCTCCCGGTTGCTTCCTTTGTTGCAAAAGTGACGAGTATGAACACCTATTTCGAACGTTTCACCCAACTGAACCAGATCTTCCGGATGGGTGTCGATACACAACAGGGAGAAGGCAATCCTGAGATCCGGTTCTTTCGTTTTCAAAGCAGGGTGTGCGATGAGGAGCAGGTCGCATCACAACAGTTGCTGGCCATCAATGAGAATCTCAGCTTTGAATACCCGATCTTCCTCCCTCCAGGTACAACCCGCCATGAAAAAGCAATCCTCCTGTTGCACGGCCTCAACGAAAGAAGCTGGAGCAAGTACCTCCCCTGGGCGGAGCAACTTGCCCTGCTCACCAACAGACCGGTGATCCTCTTCCCCATCGCTTTTCACATCAACAGGGCTCCCGTTGACTGGTCCAACCCCCGCAGCCTGGCCGGACTGCTCAATCTCCGCAAGCAGCGTTATGATGGCGATCGTTCGGTAAGCTTCGCCAATGTGGCACTGAGTGAACGCATCACCGAGAGTCCGGAGCGGTTTTACCTCTCCGGCAGACAGACCTGGGATGATCTGACACGACTTTTCGAAGAGATTAGAAACGGTCGACATCCTCTCTTCAAGGAGGGATGCCGGATCGACCTCTTCGCTTACTCCATTGGGGTGTTTCTCTCACAGGTGGCGCTGATGGCCAATGAGAAACAGCTCTTCTCCGACTCGAAACTCTTCATGTTCTGTGGCGGCAGCATCTTCCGCTCCATGTGCGGCACATCACGCAGCATCATGGATAGAGCAGCGTTCGAACGATTGCAGGATTACTATGTGAACCGCTTCGGGTGCGAGCCGGAGAGTAGCTGGCGTCGTGACAGCGCTTTTGAGGCCTTCTTCCGGATGATCATTCCGGAGAGACTAAAGGAGGAGCGTGAGAATTTCTTTCTTCGTATCCGCAACCGGATCGCCGGTGTTTCCCTGCTGAAAGACAGTGTGATCCCCTATCAGGGAGTGCGGGAGGCACTCGGCTGTGAGACCGCCGAATCGGTCATCACCCTTCAGGATTTCCCCTTCGATTACAGCCACGAGAATCCGTTTCCTCCGCAGACAAAGGAGCGGACATCGCTGAATACAGCCTTCGGGAACATCTTCTCACGGGCAGCAGCCTTTTATGGATGATCCCGTGTGGCATGCGACCATGAAAATGAACCCATCTGATCCCATGGCTCTTCGGTGATTTAAATTATCTCGGAGGGATACTTTTCAACTTTTATTGTATGTTTGCACAGCAAACGTCAAAAAAAGCATAACTCCATGAAAATCCAATCACAAGGAAATGTATGATCACATTCGCCATCTGTATCCTGATTTTACTGGCAGGTTACCTGTTTTACTCCAGATACCTTGAACACCTGATGGAGGTCGACTCCAAAAGAACCACCCCTGCTGTCAGCATGAGTGACGGGATCGACTTTGTCCCCATGCCCTGGTGGCGGGTGCTACTCATTCAGTTTCTCAATATCGCCGGTCTGGGACCGATCTTCGGAGCGATTGCCGGTGCCTTGTGGGGACCGGTCGCATTCGTCTGGATCGTGCTGGGTACAGTATTTGGAGGAGCGGTTCACGACTATTTCTCGGGCATGCTTTCGATAAGACACAACGGATTGAGCATTACCGAGATCATCGGCATCTATCTGGGAAAGATTCCGAAACAGGTCATGAGAGCTTTCATCGTCTTGCTGCTTGTCCTGGTAGGTGCCGTCTTCATATCCGGTCCAGCCGCTATATTGGCAAATCTCACTCCCCTATCCATGGATTTTCAATTCTGGATTTGGTTTATCTTCCTCTATTACATCCTTGCCACACTCTTACCCATTGATAAGATTATCGGAAAGATCTATCCTCTCTTTGGCTTTGCCCTGATATTCATGGCCCTCAGCCTGATCATTGCCCTGATTGTGAAAGGCTATACACTCCCGGAACTGACCGTTGATAACTGGCATACCTTCCATTACGACAAAGAGAATTTTCCCATTTTCCCCATGTTGTTTATCACCATAGCCTGCGGCGCCATCTCCGGTTTTCATGCCACCCAATCACCGTTGATGGCCCGTTGCATCAAGAATGAAAAAGAGGGAAGAAAAGTCTTCTATGGAGCAATGGTGATGGAAGGCATCGTGGCATTGATATGGGCTGCGATCAGCATGAGTTTCTTTGGCGGAATCGGTGAACTTGGCGAAGTGATGCAGGCGCAGAAAGGGAATGCAGCATGGGTCGTGAATGAAATATCGAATTCACTGCTGGGAAGATATGGTGCGATATTGGCCTTACTGGGTGTTGTAGCTGCTCCCATCACTTCCGGCGACACGGCATTCAGAAGTGCCAGACTGATAGTAGCGGATCTCTTCCATTTCAATCAAAAACCAATCAAAAACAGATTGTTCATCACCATACCCCTGTTTACAATCGGCATGATCCTTACAAAAATCAACTTTGATGTGATCTGGCGTTATTTTGCGTGGGCCAACCAGACACTGGCTACAGTGGTTCTCTGGACCATTACAGTTTATCTTTTTCAAAACAGGAAAGCATATCGGATTACTCTGTTGCCGGCAATGTTCATGACCGCTGTTGTAACATCCTATATCATGCTTGCACCGGAAGGGTTTACGCTTTCGAAGACAATCTCCTATTCAATTGGCTTTTTCGTTTCAATGATTTCCTTTGCACTGTTTCTTCTGTACAGTAAAAAGAGAAAAACAATATTTTAATGTTAAAATCAGGTTTTTTCTGCGAATTTGTTATTTGAATCAATTATTGCCTTATCTTTGCAACAAATTCATCGCTTACAATGCAGAATTTGATTCAGACATACACCCGCACAACCACCACATTGACCATGACCCCTTGGGGGGTTATGTAAATTTTCACATCCGTATGCAGCGACTGCTGCGCAAGCGATAAATCTGGTTATCGCGCTACAATCCAACATCTTTTTTTTACAACTCCGCCATTGCGGAACATTCCCATCCGACAGAGCAGCATTTGATGAACCTGTTCTGCTCAACGGGCTTCAGAGATCATAAAACAGAATGGTATGAAGGTGATGAAATTTGGCGGGAGCTCCGTGGGGAGCCCCGATAGCTTGAAGCTTGTCAAGCAGATCATTGAAAAAGAAATGGAACCGGTTATCGTGGTGGTATCCGCCCTGGGTGCCGTGACCGACCGATTGTTGCTGGCAGCCGACTTCGCGCTGAACAACAATCCGGGGTACAAGAGCCTCCTCGAGGAGATCATCACCCGACATGAGGTGATCATTGCAGAGATGATTCCTGATGTGCGCGTCAGGGAGGAGGTATCCCAAAAAATACAGTTGCTCTTCGATGACCTGCGCAACATCCTGCGGGGTGTCTTCCTGATCGGCGATCTATCGCAGAAGACCTCCGACAAAATCGTCAGCTACGGTGAGCGACTCTCCTCGCTGATTATCAGCCGGGTCATTGAGGGGGCAGAGCTATACGACCCCACACAATTCATCAAGACCAGTCTCCAGTTCCGCAACCACCTGCCCGACCTGGCGCGATGCAACCAATTGATTCGCAAAACATTCTCCGAGATGCCCCCCCCACAGGTTGCCATCGTCCCCGGATTCATCGCCTCGAGCAATGAGAATGGCGACATCACCAACCTGGGTCGCGGCGGATCGGATTATACCGCGGCCATCATCGCGGCAGCAATGAATGCTTCCGTGCTGGAGATATGGACCGATGTGGATGGCTTCATGACGGCCGACCCCAGGATCATCAACTCGGCCTATGTGATTGAGGAGCTCTCTTTCGCCGAGGCAATTGAACTCTCCAACTTCGGTGCGAAGGTGATCTACCCCCCTACCATCTTCCCGGTCTACCACAAGAACATTCCCATCCGGGTAAAGAACACGTTCCGCCCTGACTGTGAGGGAACACTGATCCGCAACATCGCACCAAACCCCAACGGACAAATCATCAAGGGCATCTCGTCCATCAATGACACCGCATTGATCACCATCCAGGGACTCGGCATGGTGGGAGTCATCGGAGTCAACAAACGGATCTTCACCGCGCTAGCCGACAATGGCATCAGCGTATTCATCGTCTCACAAGCTTCTTCGGAGAACAGCACCTCCATCGGTGTCCGCACGCAGGATGCCCCTACCGCCCAGAAGGTGCTTAACACTGAATTCGAGCATGAGATCGCCATGGGCAGCATCAACGAGATCATCATCGAAGATGAGCTGGCTACGATCGCCATCGTGGGACAGAACATGAAACATGTGCCGGGTATCGCCGGCAAGTTCTTCGGC
>JAEWQF010000024.1 GCA_023399295.1 Bacteroidota bacterium | reverse complement strand
AATGCACCAAGTAACCAAAACTTTATGTACCTTTGTGTAATTTTTCACTTAGAAGATTACAACAGATATTTATGATGAATCCAATTGTTAAGCGGATCGAACTGTCAGACGGACGCACGATCACGCTAGAAACGGGGAAGCTGGCAAAACAGGCAGACGGCTCCGTGACCCTTCGTATGGGCAACACGATGCTGCTGGCTACTGTTTGCGCAGCCAAAGATGCCACCCCGGGTACCGACTTCATGCCGCTGTCGGTGGAATACCGCGAGAAATTTGCCTCCTCGGGGCGCTTCCCGGGCGGCTTTCTGAAAAGAGAAGGACGACCATCCGACTCTGAGATATTGACAAGCCGTTTGATCGACCGTGCATTGAGACCCCTCTTTCCGGACGATTACCACGCCGAAGTATTTGTGAATGTGATCCTCTTCTCAGCCGATGGTGACAACATGCCCGACGCACTGGCCGGACTGGCTGCCTCGGCGGCACTGGCCGTCTCCGACATCCCCTTTAACGGACCCATCTCGGAAGCACGTGTGGCACGCATCAACGGCGAGTTCGTGATCAACCCCACCATCCAGCAGCTGGCTCAGGCCGACATGGACATCATGGTGGGTGCCACCCTCGACAACATCATGATGGTGGAAGGTGAGATGAACGAGGTGTCGGAAGCTGAGATGCTCGAAGCCATCAAGTTCGCCCACGAGGAGATCAAGCATCACTGCCGTGTGCAGATGGAACTGACAGAGGCTGTCGGTAAAACTGAAAAACGGGCCTACTCGCACGAACAAAACGACGAGGAACTGCGCAAGCTGGTATGGGACAATTGCTACGCACCGGCCTATGCAGTGGCTTCAGCACAGAATCCCAACAAACACGAACGCATTGCTGCCTTCGAAGCGGTACTGAACCAATTCATGGAGTCACTCCCCGAAGAGGAACGCGATGCCAAAGCAGCACTCGCCGGCAAGTATTACCACGATGTGGAGAAAGAGGCGATGCGCCGCTCCATCCTCGACGAGGGCAAACGCCTCGACGGTCGTCAGACCACCGAGATACGCCCCATCTGGAGTGAGGTGGACTTCGTACCGGGTCCCCACGGCTCGGCACTCTTCACCCGCGGCGAGACACAGTCGCTCACCACAGTGACCCTCGGCACCAAGCTCGATGAGAAGATCATCGACAATGTCATGGAACATGGCACCGAACGCTTTCTGCTGCACTACAACTTCCCACCCTTCTCCACCGGCGAAGCCCGTCCGCAACGCGGCACCGGCCGTCGTGAGATCGGCCACGGCAACCTGGCACACCGCGCCCTCAAAAAGATGATCCCTCAGGGTTATCCCTACGTGGTTCGCGTGGTATCCGATATCCTGGAGTCGAACGGCTCCTCCTCCATGGCCACCGTCTGCGCGGGCACCCTCGCCATGATGGATGCCGGCGTCACGCTGAAGAAACCGGTGAGTGGCATCGCCATGGGTCTCATCTCGGAGAACAAGGGGCAGAACTACGCCATCCTCTCCGACATCCTGGGAGACGAAGACCACCTGGGAGACATGGACTTCAAGGTATGCGGCACCAGAGACGGCATCACTGCCACCCAGATGGACATCAAGGTGGACGGACTCTCCTATGAGATCCTCGAGAATGCACTCGCTCAGGCCAAGGCAGGTCGCGAGCACATCATGGGCAAGATGATGGAGACGCTCTCCGAACCGCGTGCCGATCTGAAACCGCACGCTCCCCGTATCGAGGTGATCGAGATACCGAAAGACTACATCGGTGCCGTGATCGGACCGGGTGGCAAGATCATCCAGGGTATGCAGGAGGAGACCGGTGCCACCATCACCATCGAGGAGATCAACAACCGCGGACGAGTGGAGATCTCAGCCACCAACAAAGCCTCCATCGACGCCGCCATGGCCAAGATCAAAGGTATCGTGGCTGTGCCCGAAGTAGGTGAAGAGTATGAAGCCACCGTGCGTTCGGTGATGCCATATGGCGCCTTCTGCGAATTCCTGCCGGGCAAGGACGGACTCCTCCACATCTCTGAGATCGACTGGAAACGCCTTGAGAAGGTAGAAGATGCCGGCATCAAAGAGGGCGACAAGATCCGCGTGAAGCTGATCGATGTGGATCCCCGCACCGGCAAGTTCAAGCTCTCCCGCAAGGTATTGCTGCCCCGTCCGGAAAGAAACGAAAATTAATCGGTGTCGACAGGGAGCAGTGAATCACACCCTCACTACGCTCCAACTGTCAGACAATCTCCAACCGAAAGACTGCCTCATTGATTGAGGCAGTCTTTTTTTGTCATCATGCGATCGGTTATCTGGAATGGTTCTAATTATGATAATATGAAACAGAAAAATGATATTTTTTGTACTTTTGCAACTTATCACAATCTTATACAAACAAACCGGTTTTTCTGCGCCTGTTTTGATTGAACAGGATCCGACAGAGCTGACCGGAAGCGGAGATCATGGAGAAAAAATTGTTACTGGGAGCGGAAGCGGTGGCACAAGGAGCACTCGATGCGGGCATATCGGGTGTCTACGCTTACCCCGGTACTCCCTCTACCGAAATCACTGAATACATACAACAGTCACGGCAACCTGTGCAACCGACAGTGCGTTCCGGCTGGGCAACCAATGAGAAGACCGCATACGAGGCGGCATTGGGTATGTCATACAGCGGCAAACGAAGCCTTGTATGCATGAAACACGTGGGTCTGAATGTGGCGGCCGATGCCTTTATGAACTCCACCATCACCGGCGTGCAGGGCGGACTGCTGTTGGTGGTTGCCGACGACCCCTCCATGCACTCGTCGCAGAACGAACAGGACAGCCGTTACTATGGCCGCTTCGCCATGATACCCATCCTGGAACCGACAAGCCAGCAGGAGGCGTACGAGATGGTCCGCTACGGCTTCGATCTCTCGGAAGAGGTTGCCCTGCCGGTGATGTTGCGCATCACCACGCGATTGTCGCACTCGCGTGCGGTGGTCATACCCTCAGCGCCAAGAGAACAGAACAAACTGGCACCCGCCATTGACAGGAACAGATGGATCCTGCTGCCAGCCAATGCCCGCAAGAACTACCAGCGACTGCTCGACAAGCAGGAACGGCTCCGGCAGCTATCGGAACAATCACCCTTTAACCGCACGATGGGAGGCAGTGGCGCAAGCGCGGTGATCGCATTCGGCATCGCCTGCAACTACGCCATGGAGGTGATCACCACCCACAATCTGGACATTTCACTGTTGAAAATATCGCAATACCCGCTGCCGAAGAAGATGCTGAAGCGCTTCGCAGAACAGTACAACGAGATCCTGATCGCCGAGGAGGGCTACCCGATCCAGGAGGAACTGCTGCGTGGCTTTTTCGGTGACAACCGCTTCCGGGGACGGCTCGACGGCACCCTCCCCCGTACCGGTGAGCTCTCCCCCGCCCTGTTGGAGAAAGCACTGCTTGGATCCACGCAACAGGCAAATGACACCCGGCAAGATATCATACAAATGAACGTCAATCCTCAAACGGAAGCCCATCCGCTGGTGGCACCGCGCCCTCCCATGCTCTGCAAGGGATGCAGCCACCGCGACCTCTTCGAGGCAATCAACCGGGTGATGGCAGATTTCCCTGCTCAACATCTCTTCGGTGATATCGGTTGCTACACACTCGGTGCGCTGCCGCCCTACAGCACCATCAGCAGCTGCGTCGACATGGGGGCTTCCATCACCATGGCCAAAGGTGCCGCCGATGCGGGACTCCGTCCGGCCCTCTGTGTGATCGGCGACTCCACCTTCACCCATTCCGGCATCACGGGACTAATCGACGCGGTGAACGACCGCTCACCCCTTACGGTGGTGATCTCCGACAACGGCACCACCGCCATGACCGGAGGGCAGCAATCAGCCGGCACCGGCCGCTTCTTTGCTATCTGCAAAGGTGTGGGTGTGGAGGAGGCGCATATCCGCTCCTTTGTGCCGCTGCAGCGAAACCTGGAGGAGAACATTGCCATCCTCCGCGAAGAACTGGAATACGAAGGGGTGTCGGTGATCATCGCACAACGGGAATGCATCCATATCCGAAAAACAAAAAAACTGACAACTGACAACTGATCCCTCATCTTATGCAAAAAGACATCATCATCGCCGGTGTGGGCGGTCAGGGAATCCTCACCATTGCAGCCATCATCGACCTGGCAGCCATGGAGCTGGGACTGCAGGTGAAGCAGGCCGAGGTGCACGGCATGAGCCAGCGAGGCGGTGCCGTGGAGTCGCACTTGCGCATCTCCTCCGAAACGATCTGGTCCGACCTGATCCCGTTGGGAAAAGCAGATATGATCCTCTCACTGGAGCCGATGGAGGCGTTGCGCCACCTTCCCTTCCTCTCGCCCCACGGGATCATCGTCACTGCGTCAGAACCAGAGGGTGAAATCGCCGGATACCCCACGGTGGAGGCATTGAGCGGCGCCATTGCCACTGCAGCCCCACACCTGCTTGTAGAGGCCTCCATGCTGGCTGCGGAAGCCGGCAGCAGCAAGAGTTCCAACCTGGTGATGCTGGGTGCAGCATCACCCTGGCTGGAGATCGACAACCACGAACTGGAGAAGGCGATCACCACCTTCTTTGCTCCCAAGGGTGAGGCAGTTGTGGCAACAAACCTGAAGGCATTCAGACTGGGTGCCGCGCAACAGCGATTGAAAAAAACAGCAAGATGATCTGGAACCCACAACGAGAGTGTGCCGACAGGCAACAGATGCAGGAGATGCAGGGGAGCGCCCTGCAGGCAATGATCAGGCGGATCTACAACCATGTGCCCTTCTACCGCAACCAACTCATGGCACTGGGCATAGAGCCGGGAGATATCACCAGCGTGGAACAGCTGAAGCTGCTCCCCTTCACCACCAAGGCAGACCTGCGTGACAACTACCCCTTCGGGCTCTTCACACTGCCACAGAGCGAGGTGGTGCGCATCCACGCCTCCAGTGGCACCACCGGCAAGCCCACCGTGGTGGGCTACAGTCGTGCCGACATCGAGCTATGGGCCGAAGTGGTGGCACGCAGCCTCACCATGGCCGGCATCCACAGCGGTGATACCATCCAGATCGCCTATGGCTATGGTCCCTTCACCGGGGGTCTGGGACTGCACTATGGTGCCGAAAAGATCGGTGCCACCGTGATCCCCATCTCTACCGGAAACACCAAGAAACAACTGCAGTTCATGACCGACTTCCGGGCATCGGTGCTGGCCTGCACGCCCTCCTACGCGGCACACCTGGGTGAGAGCATCCTCAAGGAGGGGATCTCTCCCGATGAGGTGCGCCTCCGCATCGGAGTGTTCGGCGCGGAACCCTGGACAGGCGAGATGCGACACGAGATAGAGAAACTGCTACGGATCAAGGCCTACGACATCTACGGGCTGAGCGAGGTGATCGGCCCCGGCGTCTCGATGGAGTGTGAATGCCAGTGCGGCAACCATGTTTTCGAGGATCACTTCATCCCCGAGATCATCGACCCCGAGACACTGGAGGTGCTGCCCGACGGCGAGCTGGGCGAGCTGGTCTTCACCACGGTGAGCAAGGAGGCAATGCCGCTGCTGCGCTACCGCACACGCGACCTTACACGGCTCCACCACGGGAAGTGCGACTGCGGACGCACGCTCGTGCGCATGGAGAAGTGCCTGGGACGAACCGACGACATGCTGATCATCCGCGGCGTCAACGTCTTCCCTTCACAGGTGGAGTCGGTGCTGATGGAGATGGAGGAGACCACCCCCCACTACCAGCTCATCGTGCGTCGGGAGAACAACCTCGACACGCTCGAGATTCGGGTGGAGGTGGACGAACGAAACTGGTCCGACAGCATCCGCGAGCTGGAAGGCATCCGCCGGCGCATCGACAACAACATCCGCAGTCTGCTGGGCATCAGCGCCACCATCCGCCTGGTGGAGCCCTACAGCATCGCACGCTCCGAAGGCAAGGCACAACGGATCATCGACGAGCGCCACTGATAACCTGAGAATAAGAAAATATAAACCGCTGAAAGTCCAAAGCCTGCTCCAAAAGAGCTGAGAACTGATCACTGATTACTTATTACTTATTACTTATCACTTATTACTTATCACTTATCACTGTAAGTCAAATCAATATGCTGATCAAACAACTATCCGTATTCCTGGAGGACCGGTCGGGACGACTCACCGAGCTGACCCGCATTCTGGCAGAGAACGATGTGAACATCACCGCCCTGAGTGTGGCTGAGACTGCCGACTATGGGATGGTGCGCATGGTGGTGGGTCGCCCGGAGAGGGCACTGACGGCACTCGGCCGGGCAGGCTTCACTGTGGGACTCACCGAGGTGGTCTGTGTGAAGATGCCCGACAGTCCGGGGTCACTTCATCGGATCCTGCAGATTCTGACCGACGAACAGGTCAACGTAGATTACATGTATGCCTTCTCCAACCGCAACGTGGCACTGGCAGTGATCCGCAGCACCGATATCGGCCGGGTGGCCGGCGTGCTGCAACAACACAATCTGGAGCTGCTTTCCGAGAGCGACCTCTACCAATTGTAAACACGACAGTGATGTACAGCACAACAATGCCCGATTCACGGGAAAGCAGGCAACTGCGCTTTGCGCAGAGCAGCGGGGCGCTCAGCACCTCCGAGATACGGGACCTGATGAGTCTCGCCACCGCCCCCGACATCATCTCCTTCGCCGGAGGGATGCCGGGCAACGAACTCTTTCCGCTCGACGAGATGGATCGCATCTACAACAACCTCACCCAAACCGAGAAGCAAACAGCACTGCAGTATGGTCCCACCTCGGGACTCCCTTCCCTGCTCGAGTCACTCGCCGGTTATCTGGAAGCAAAGGGGTTGCCAGTGAAGACGAACAGGCTGATGATCACCACCGGATCGCTGCAGGCGATCCACATCCTGGCCAGGGCTTTCATCGATCCGGGCGACCGGGTATTGGTGGAGAACCCCTCTTTTATCGGGGCGCTCTCCGCTTTCCGTGCCTGTCAGGCGGAGCTGCAGGCCATTCCCCTCAGGGGCGACGGGATGGATATGAAACTGTTGGCTGAGAAGCTGTCGGATGAAGAACCCCTGCCCAAGTTCCTCTATTACGCACCCAACTTCCACAACCCGGCGGGGATCATCTACTCGATGGAGGTGAAGCGGCAGATGATCGCACTGCTGCAGGGCAGGAACATACCGGTGATCGAGGATGATGTCTACAGCGACATCTGGTTTCACGAGGAGGATCTGCCGGGGATGCAAAACCTGAAAGCGATCAACCCGGAGGGGATTGACATCTGCTTCACTGGCTCCTTCTCCAAGATCGTGGGCCCCGGCCTGCGGTTGGGGTGGATGCTGGTTCCGGAGCCCATCTACCGCAAGTGCGAGCTGATCAAGCAGTCGATCGACGCCTGCTCCCCCTCCTTCTCGCAGGTGATCGCCGACAAGTTTATCCGTAGTGGAGAGATTTATCGCTACACGGCCCGCGTGCGGGAGGAGTACAAAAGAAGGGGGTTGGCGATGATCACCGCATTGGAAACAGATCTGCCGGACTATGTCACCTTCGAGCGGCCCCGTGGCGGTTTCTACACTTGGCTACAGCTCCCCGAAGGGAGCGATGCCACGCTGATACTGAAGAAAGCGATTGAAAAAGGGGTGGTCTTCGTCACCGGCAAAACCTTCGATCCCGCCGGGCGACAGAACGACCATATGCGGGTCTCCTTCTGCAACACCGATGTGGAGAGCATCCGCCGCGGCATCCCGCTCATCGCACAGGCCATTCGCGAGGTCATTGAAAAATAAGATTTTTGTTTGTATCCTTTTGGAGGATTGCTAAAGAATGTGCACAGCTAAAGCTCAACTGACAATGGGTCACAAAACTTTGTCAGTTAAAAATTTAGCTGTGCACGAAACCTTTGGAAGTCGAATCTTTCGTTGCCTACAAGGTAAGAAATTATCCCAAAAAGGAGATCAGCACCCCCGCAGCCACGGCCGATCCGATCACGCCGGAGACATTGCTGGCCATGCAGTACTGCAGGATATGGTTCGACTTGTCGTACTGCAGCGCCACATCGTTGGCCACGCGTGAGGCCATCGGCACGGCACTCAGCCCGGTGGCACCCACCAGCGGGTTGATCTTCTTCTTCGAGAAGAGGTTGTACCCTTTCACTGCAAAGATGCCACCCGCCACCGAGACACCAAAGGCGAGCAGCCCCCCCACAATGATGCCCAGCGTCTGAAACGAAAGAAACACCTCGGAGGTCATGGTGGCACCCACGGTAAGGCCGAGGAAGATGGTTGCGGTGTTCATGATGGGACCCGAGGCGGCATCGGCCAGACGACCGGTGCTGGTGCCGATCTCCTTCACCAGGTTGCCGAAGAGCAGCATCCCCAGCAGCGGTGCCGACGAGGGTACCAACACCGCGACGATCACACCCAGCACGATGGGGAAGATGATCTTCACCGTCTTCAGGTGCTTGATCTCATGCTTCGGTGGATACTGCTTGTCCATCTTCTTCATATGGATCTTGAACTCCTTCTCACTCATCAGCAGCTTCGCGATGAAGGGGATGATCACCGGCACCAGCGCCATGTAGGAGTAGGCGGCGATGGCAATCGGCCCCAGCAGGTGCGGTGCCAGCTTGATGGTGGTGTAGATGGCCGTGGGGCCGTCAGCACCGCCGA